>JBAUTF010000224.1:0-17674 GCA_049582065.1 Candidatus Dormiibacterota bacterium
CCGCTCCCACGAATGTCGCGGACGTCATGACTCGGAACGTCATCACGGTGCAGTCCGAGGATGAGGTTTCGCATGCTGCGAGGGTCATGATCGAAGCGGACATCAAGCGCGTCCCCGTCATGCAGGGAGAGCGCTTGGTCGGAATCCTCAGCCGTCGGGATCTTGTCAAGGTGATCGCCCGCCGCGACGAGGATCTCCAGGACGAGCTGGAGGCGCGTCTACGCGAGGCGGGAATCGGCCTTCCGGACGGAGCCGTGACCGTCATCGGCGGCGTGGCCGGCATACGGACCGAGGCTCAAACACACACCGGCCGGCTGGCGGAGTCGGTCGCACTTGCCGTCCCGGGTGTGCTCGAAGTCCGATTCGGCGCCTGAAGCTCATATGGCGCGAGTCCTGACCTCGATGCAACCGGTTAGGCCTTCACCGGAAAAGCCGTCGGGCGAGCCGCCGTCAAGCCCGCCACTAGAAGGCAACTCCGTCGCGATCCTGCTCACCGTGCTCGTCGCCGTGGTGGCGGGCTCGGTGCTCTGGCTCGTGAGGGAGCCTTCGCTCGCCGACCTCGCGTGGGCCGTGGCGGTGGTGGTCGCGCTCGTCCCGCTCGGGATCTCGGTGGCGAAAGACCTCTGGCACCACGAAACGGGTGTCGACATGATCGCCCTGCTCGCGATGGCTGGTTCGCTGGTCCTCGGCCAGTACCTGGCAGGCGCTGTGATCGGGCTGATGCTGTCGGGCGGCCAGGCGCTCGAGCGATTCGCGAGCGCGCGGGCGCGGCGCGAGCTGTCATCGCTGCTGTCGCGCGCTCCGCGCGTCGTCCATCGCTATGAGAACGATGAGCTGACGTCGCCCGACATTGCAGAGGTGAGCAAGGGAGACCGCCTGCTCGTCAAGCCGGGGGAGGTCGTGCCGGTGGACGGTCTCGTGACGTCGCAGGCCGCGGTCCTTGACGAGTCGGCGCTCAGCGGCGAGTCGATGCCGGTCGAGCACCTCGCGTCCGACCGGGTGCGCAGCGGCGCAGTCAACGTTGGCGCGCCGTTCGACATGCGCGCCCTGACCACCGCCGCCGAGAGCACCTACGCCGGGATCGTGCGTCTGGTGCGCGAGGCGCAGGACTCGAAGGCGCCGTTCGTTCGGCTGGCCGACCGCTATGCGCTCTGGTTTCTCCCCCTGGCCATTTTGGTCGCGGTCGCGGCATGGCTCTTCTCGGGTGACCCGGTCCGCGCCCTCGCGGTCCTGGTCGTCGCAACTCCGTGCCCATTGATCCTCGCGGCGCCGGTCGCGATCGTCGCGGGGATCTCCCAGGCCGCCCACCGCGGCGTGATCGTCAAGGGCGGCGGGGCTCTGGAGACGCTTGCGCGCGCGCGAACTCTCGTCTTCGACAAGACCGGCACGCTCACCGCGGGATCACCTCGTGTCGCGTCGGTCGAGGCGTTCGGCCTCATCGACTCGACAGAGCTCCTGCGGCTCGCCGCATCGCTCGACCAGGTCTCGCCTCACGTTTTCGCGGACGGCATCGTCATCGCCGCGCGCGACCGAAAGATCGCGCTCTATTTCCCCGATGGGGTGCAGGAGCATCCCGGCAAGGGCATCGACGGGATCGTGGACGGGCATCGCGTCGCCCTCGGCCAGGCGCGCTGGCTGCAGGACGGCAAGCCGATGCCCGAGGGTGCCTCAGAGGTCCGCAGGCGAATGGCGGCCGACGGCGCTTCTGCCGTCTTCGTGGCCGTGGACGGCGCGATCTCCGGCGCGCTGATCATGGTCGATCCCCTGCGGAGCGAGACCCCGCAGGCCCTGCGGATGCTGCGTCAGGCTGGCATCAACCGGATCGTGCTCCTGAGCGGGGACCGTAAGGACGTCGCCCAGCAAGTGGGGGGCGCGCTCGGTGTCGACGCCGTGCTGTCCGAGCACACCCCGGAGCAGAAGGTCGAGGCGGTCCGGCGCGAGCGCACGCAGGCGGTCACCGTGATGGTTGGCGACGGCGTCAACGATGCACCAGCGCTGGCGGTGGCCGATGTCGGGATCGCGATGGGCGCGCGGGGCGCCACCGCTTCGTCGGAGGCCGCTGACGCGGTCATCGTCGTGGATCGCCTGGACCGCGTCGCCGAAGCGGTGCTCATCGCCCGCAACGCCCGCAACATCGCCGTCCAGAGCGTCGTCGCCGGCATGGCGCTGTCCATGGTCGGGATGCTCCTGGCTACGGTCGGCGTGCTGCCGCCGGTGGCGGGGGCTTTCTTCCAGGAGGCAATCGACGTGGCGGTCATCCTCAACGCGCTGAGGGCTCTCGGCGGAGTCAAGGTCCCGGAATCAGCGGGCCGATAGGCACTCGCCGCCAGAGCCAGTCGCGGTCGATGCTTGCGCAACCATGATTGAGCGGCGTGGTGTACGCGGCGTTCGCGACATTGGTGTCCGCACCAGGCGGACCGACCGCCTCGGCACGCCGTCCACGCCGCACGGCCTGCCGGCCTGGCACAGCACCTTCAACCTCCGATGGGTGGACCACCTGAAGCGCCCGCCGAAGAACGGCGAAAACAGGGCCGCCTGATCTCGGGTCAGCGGGCTCCGAGAGGCTTTCTCTCCACACCAGGCTCGAGACGGATGCGCGCGTCCACCGCCACGGCTCCCGACACGTGTACGACCAGCGGGTTGAGGTCCATCTCGGCGATCTGCGGATGCGCCTCGACCAGGGCGCTCACGCGAAGCAGGACGTCTTCCAGCGCCGCGACATCCGCCTTCGGCGCCCCTCGGTAGCCGTCGAGCTGCGGAAAGGTCTTCAGCGAGCGCAACATCCGGTCCGCCTCACCGCGCGTGATGGGGGTGATCCGAACCGCCACGTCCTTGAGCAGCTCGGTCGCGGTGCCTCCGGCCCCGCACGCGAGCACTGGCCCGAAGTGCTGGTCCTGGACGACGCCGACGATCATCTCGACCCCGGGATCCACGATCGGCTGCACCTGGAAGGCATCGATTGGATGGCCGGCCTTGGCAAAGCTCGCCGCCATCTCTTCGGCCGCGCGCTCGACCGCGCTCGATCCCTTCAACCCGAGCCGCACGCCGCCTGCATCCGACTTGTGCAGCACGCCGGGCGCGATCGCCTTAAGCGCGACTGCCGACCCCAGCTCGTGCGCGGCACGCCCTGCGTCGTGAGCGCCGGCGACGATGCGCGTCTCGACGAGCGGGATCCGGTAGCAGGCGAGGAGCTCGGCCACGGCTGCGGGCGACATCCAACCGGGCTCCTCGGCGAGCGCCGATGCGATGACCGCGGCCGCTCGGTCATGTTCGATGCCATCGAGCTCGGGCAGCGGCTCGTCTGGAATGGCGCGCCAGGCGGCGTAGCGGGACGCGAGGGCAAGCGCTCGTCCGGCCTCCTCGGGAAACGGGTAGTGGGGGATGGAGACGTCCCCCGAGCGGATCAGGCGCGGCGCGCTCTGCTTGGACATGAACACGCTCAACATCGGTATCGGCCGCGGCAGCTTCTTGGCCGCGGCGTGGATGGCGCGAATGACCTCCGAAGGCCTCGTGACCAGCGGGGGGGTGAAGACAACGATCACAGAGTCGATCTCCTGGCATCCCGCGAGGATCCCGATCGCCCGTTGGTAGTCGTCGCCCCCGGCTGCGGCGAGCATATCCACCGGGTTTGCGGTCGAGCCCGCTGCCGGCAGGAAGCGCGCGAGCTCGGCACGGACGGCGTCGGGCAGCGGAGGAACGACCAGGCCCGCCGCCTCGCAGGCGTCCGCGCAGAGGATCGCCGGACCACCCGCGTTGGTCAGGATGGCGACACGATTGCCGGCAGGCAGGGGCTGGCTGCCCAGGAGCAGCGCGGCGTCGAACAGCTCGGCCAGCGTGTCCGTACGGATCACGCCGCTCTGTTTGAAGAGCGCGTCGACGGTGACGTCGGACGCCGACAGCAGCGCGCCGGTATGAGAAGACGTGGCCCGGTTGCCGGCTTGCGTGCGGCCGCCCTTGACCGCGAGGATCGGCTTGGATCGGCTGACCCGGCGGGCGATGCGGGCGAACTTGCGCGGGTTGCCGAAGGACTCGAGGTAGAGCATGATCAGGTCGGTTTCGGGGTCTGCCTCCCAGTACTGGATGAGGTCGTTGCCCGAGATGTCGGCCTTGTTCCCGACCGAGACGAACGACGAGACCCCTGACCCCAGCGCCTGGGCGCGCGCCATCACCGCGATCCCGAGGCCGCCGCTCTGGGAAAGAAACCCGACGCGACCTCGAACCGGCTTGTCAGGCGCAAACGTCGCATCCAGCCTCACGTCCGGCGCGGTGTTGATCACGCCCATACAGTTCGGGCCCACCAGGCGCATGCCCGACTGGCGGCAGATCTCGACCAGCCTGCGCTGCAGCTCGACGCCGGCCGCTCCGGCCTCGCCGAAGCCCGCCGAGATCACGACCAGGCCGCGGACCCCTTTTTGAGCGCACTGCTCCGCGACACCCAGCACCGCGGCGGCAGGAACAACGACCACCGCAAGCTCCACGTCTTCTTGGATGTCGAGCACGGAGCGATAGGCGGGCAGCCCTTCGACAGTCGGTGCGGAGGGGTTGACCGGGTAGAGCGGGCCGTTGAACCCGACGGCGACCAGGTTGCGAAACAGCTCGGACCCGATGCTGGCCGGGGTGTTGGAGGCGCCGATGACTGCGACCGAGCGTGGGACGAGCAGGTGCTTGACCGCGGCCACAGCGGCGATTCGGTCGCGGTCCTCGAACTGGTGAAGGGCATCGGGCGTCAGGGCGGTCGGGATCTCCGCATGGACCTCGCCGGGCTCGGAGCGCGAATGCACCGGAAACCCGCTCTGTCGCAAGACCTCGAACATGCGGTGGTTCTCGGGCCGCACCACAGCCTCGAGCACGTCGATGCCGGCAGAGGCTGCAGCCTCGGCGAGCTGGCCGAGCAGGATGGTGCCGAGGCCGCGGCCCTGATATACGTCGGCCACGGCAAGTGCGAGCTCGGCCTTCTTCGGTCCGATCGTCGCGTACATCGCGTGCCCGACAAGCTCGCCTCCGGGGCCGGCAGTCGCGACGATTCCGTACCGCTGCTTGTAGTCGACGTTCGACATCGACTTCGCTGAGGCGTCCGCGTTCGCGACCGCCGCAAAGAACCGCAACACGCGTGACTCGAGCGAAAGCGACGAGAAGAAAGTGGCGAGCGCAGGCTCGTCGTCGGGCCGGATCGGGCGAACCGAGATGGTCGCACCGTCGCGAAGAACAACGGTCGCCGCGCGTTGCGCCGGGTAAGAGATCGTCACTGGTTCAGGTTCGCTTGTCGCTCCGGGCATCATAAAGTGCCCGGTCGCCGCCCCTGTGAAGGCATGGGGAAACACGCGAAAGGCGACCTGGGAAGCACCTGGGACGCATATTAGGTGTTGGCGAACCGCATAAAGCCCCAATGTCGCCCGCGGCCATCGCAGACTCAATGACATGCGGGTGCACCTCTCAACGTCTCAGGTCGCCGTCGCGGCTGCAGTGGCCGGCGCACTCTACGCCGCGATGGTCGCCAGGACTGTCGGCGACATAACGGCGCTTAACCGAGTCACCGACATCGGTAACGGGCTGGCTGCGCTCGGCGCCGCAGGCGCGTGCTTCTGGGCGGCCGGCAGATCGCAGGGTGCCTTCCGGCGAGGGTGGACGCTGATGTCAGGGGCCGCCGGCGCCTGGGCGATCGGACAGATCGTCTGGACGGTCGACCAGATCTGGCTCCAGGTCGCGGTCCCATTCCCATCGCTGCCGGACGCAGGCTACCTGGCAGCGCTCGCCCTGTTCATGGCTGGAGTGGTTGCCTTCTGGACGAGCACCGGAGGCGCGCATCGCTGGGGCTCTCTCATCGATGGCCTGGTGATCCTGACCGCGCTGACCTTCATGAGCTGGATCCTAGGTGTCAGGCAGATCTTCGTCGCCTCAGACAACCATGTCGAGACGGCCATCGGACTCACCTACCCGTTCGGCGACACGCTGATCCTGACCGTATTGATCCTTTCGATCTCGCGCGCGACGAGATCCCAGATGGGTGCGATGCTGCTGTTGCTTGGAGGTCTCGGCGTGGTGTCGATTGCGGACGCGGCATTCGCGTACGCGACCATGATGGACACAGGCCCAGCTGTTGCTGGAGTCCTGAACGCGGCGTGGGCCCCGGGGTTCCTGATCATCGCGGTGGCGGCCGTGTGGTCGGCAACGTCTCTTCAACGATCCTCGGAGCGCGATTCGATCGTCAGCTGGCAGCTTGGCCTGCCGGCGATTGCCGTCTGGGCGGCCGCTCTGTGCGCGATCGTCATGATCGCGCGGGGTGGGTCGGCCGACTCCGTCCTCACGCTCCTGGGCTCCCTGATGGTCGCCCTGCTGGCGGTGAGCCAGCTTTTCGCCCATCGAGATTCGATGGCGAGGTTGATCAAGAGTCGGCAGTCTGAAGCGCTGCTGTCCGAGATGGTCGCTCACGCGCGACGGGGCATCGCGCGCACCGACAAGGACTTCAAGATAATCGGCGCCAACCCGGGCTTATACGAGTTGTTAGGCGAACCGCCGGATGCGGTGATGGGCTCCGCACTCACCAAGTACCTTCCGCCTGAGGCTCAGGCGCTGGTGTTCGAAAAGCTTGGCGCGCTGATGCGCGGCGAGATCGACACGTTCGAGGTCCAGAACCCGCTGCAACGGGTCGACGGCACCAGGCTTTGGGTGGGCGCGAGCGTGTACGGGGTCAAGAACGGCATAGGCCAGGTCGAGTACGCCATCGCGTACGTGGAGGACTTGTCGGCGAGGCACGGGGCCGAGCAATCTGCTAACCGGAGCCTCGCGGTGCTGGAGAACTTGAACCGGGTGAGGAGCGAGTTCGTCACGTCCATCAGCCACGAGTTCAAGACCGGCCTGGTCGGCATCAAGGGCTTCAGCGAGCTGATCCGCGATGTCGAACATCTCGACGCCAAAGAGGCGAAGTCTTTCGCCGGCGACATCTACGAAAGTGCGGACCGTCTGGACCGCCTGGTAACCGAGCTGGTCGAGCTGAACAGCGTCGAATCCAGCCCCATCGAGCTTTCTGTCGAGCCCGTCGACCTGAACCTCATCATCACCCAGCAGGTCGCCAGGTACCGGTCGGATAACCCTCGCTTCGAACTGTCAATGAACCTGGCGCCCGTGGTGCCGATCGTCAACGGTGACGTCGGCAAGCTCTCTGACGTGGTCCACACACTGCTGGAGGACTCGGCCAACTATTCGCCGGATGGTGGCGAGATCGCGGTGTCCACCGCGGTGAGCCTCGGCGAGGTGATGGTCAACGTGCGCGACCCGGGGCGCGGCACTCACGCCGATCTCGACAACCGGATCTTTGGCAGCGGTGACATCTACGCGAACAACCCCATCAGGAGGGTGGTCGGGACCGGGCTGGGACTCGGCATCGCCCGCCAGGTCGTGGAGATGCATGGAGGCCACATCTGGGTCGAGCGCCTGGAGCGGTGTTCGGTGACCCACTTCACGGTTCCGGTGGCGGCGCCGATGGCTGACGTCTCGGTGGACGCCCGAGGCCGCGTGGCGTGACCCGGGGCGAGCGGTCTACGCTTCTAGATCGATGGTCCACGGGCCCAAGGTCCCTTCGCCGGGGGGCCTTCCGGCCCTAATCCACGGTTCCGCCGACAGTTCAGAATCTTGCCCCAGTGCTCATACAAGGAGATTGACTGCATGGATTCACCCGCAACCTATTTCCATTGGGGATTCATCCTGATCTCGGTGCCAAACCTCTTGGTCATCATCGGGATGATCGTTTTGTTCGCCTTGGCCCTCGTGGTGCCTTTCCCGCACGGGGGTGAAAGTGAAGATGGACGCCACTAGGACAGGTTCCGCGACTTCAGCTGAGAACCCGTCGAACTGGACCGCGCGAGTCCGGCAGGTGATCGAGGGGAACCTGCCGATGGACCACCTTTTGCCGAACCGGATGCCTTACTTCGTCGGCTCGTGGGTCTACGTTTTCGGGGTGGTCACGATCGCGGCCCTCGTGTGGGTGGTGGCAAGCGGCATCGTGCTCTCATTCATGGGCCCGCAATGGTGGCACGACTCGAACCTCGGGCACTTCGTCAACAGTGTTCATTTCTGGGCAGTACAGCTCTTCTTCCTCTTCATGGTCCTGCACCTCTGGGGCCAGTACTTCATGGCCAGCTGGCGCAATGGTCGCGCGGCGACCTGGATGATCGGTGTCGTCATCTTCGGCATCAGCATCCTCACGGCCTTCACCGGCTACCTCTCACAGGAGAACTTCGCCTCGCAGTTCATCGCCGTCAACGCCAAGGACGCGATGAACGGCGCCGGCATAGGCGCCTTCTTCAACGTCCTCAACTTCGGCCAGATGTACGGCCTTCACGTGATGCTGCTGCCGATCGGCGTCACGGTATTGGTCGTCATGCATATCGTCCTGGTCCGCGCGCGTGGCGTCGTCAAACCGATTGACGCCGAAGGGGGTGCGCGGTCATGAAGCTGAAGCCGATGGGCGCGACCCAGGAGGAGTACTACCGCGGCATCCGGATGGTGCCGTACGACCTGGTCAAGGAGCTGGTCCTGGCCATGGCCGGGGTCGGCGCGCTGGCGCTTCTCGCCGCGGCCATCTTCTCCTCACCGGACGTCGCTCCGGTGACCATCGCGACCTGGTCGCAAAGCGACCCGGTGGACTTTGTGACCACGGCCACCGGTGAGCTGGCGGGCTCGACCACGAGCGCCGGCTACGGCAACCCCTACAACACCAATGGCGAAGGGCAGAGCTGGGGTCCAATCGCTCCGCAGAAGTGGTTTGGCACCCGCATTCCGATCGATTCCGCCAGCGTCTATGTCATCCAGCCACTGCAGCGTGCCAGCTTCTCCAACGCGGATCTAGGCACCGCCCTTATCACGTGGCAGAGCGCCACCGCCGACCAGCGGAGCAGCTGGCTTGACGCTTATACGAAAGCCCTCGGTAATGCGACCGTGAGCGCCGACCAGGTCTCGGTCGCGTCCGGCGACTACGGGCCGCTGACGGTGATGATGCCCAACCTTCTCGGCATCGCCCAGTCGGGCGGCCTCGACGGCCTGCTCATGATCAACGGGCGCTTCTACCAGACCGATTACACGCAGGCGCTGCTGTTCATGGGCGACGGCACCTTCCTGTCGGGTCTGGCTGACCAATGGAACTTGTCGGGTGACCTGTGGGGAATGATGAACGAGACCGGGTTGTACCCGGGACAGACCTGGCTGTGGCTCTACACGATGTGGTACCAGGTGTTCCCCTTCAACAGCTCCACGGGCGTCATCGGCCTCAGCGGATCCAACGCAGACCTCGGGATCATCATCCTGATGACGCTGCTGACGGTCGCGCTGGCCCTTGTCCCGCTGATTCCCATCCTGCGCGACATCCCACGTTGGGTGCCCATCCACCGCTTGATCTGGAAGCAGTACTACGCGCCCAAGGCCGCCAAGGCGCAAGCCTGACCGTCAAACCGTGAAGCGCCGCCCGGAGCTCTAACGCGCTCCGGGCGGCACCTCGTGCGGGGGCGCCCAGAAGACCAGCACGCGAAGGTCCTCTTCGATGTCGTGGAACCGGTGCTCGACGCCGGCGGCCACGAACACCAGGCTTCCAGGCTTGACGGCGCGGTCCTCACCATCGACGCGGATGGTGGCGCGCCCGCCGATCACGTAATAGACCTCGTCCTCGCGGTGCGGCTTCTGCCGGTCGGTGACGCCGCGCGGCCAGATCGCCAGGCCGACGCTGAGCTTGTCCGAGGCCAGGAAATCGACATAACCGTGGCCGTCGGCCTCACGTGGCTGAGGGTCGAGATCGGGGACCTCATGAGCGTTCATCAAGCACTCCTACGGGTGGTGAGCCGACATTCGGCCGAGCTTGCGACGTGCGCTGCCAGGCCGGCGCCTGACATAGTTGAACCTTCGACATCCTGCTCTCATTCACTCGGCTGTTGGAGGTGGACGAATGGCGGCGATCAGCAGGGCGGACGCGGTCTGGGAAGGCGACCTGATGAGCGGGTCGGGACGGGTCAAGGTCGCGAGCGGGGCTTTCAGCGAGTTCCCGGTGTCATGGGCGAGCAGGGCGGAGAGCCAGCACGGCAAGACCAGCCCCGAGGAGCTGATCGCCGCGGCTCATGCCGCTTGCTTCAACATGGCGTTCTCCAACGGGCTGAGCAAGGCCGGGCACAAGGTCGAGCGGCTCAACACCAGCGCCGAGGTCGAGTTCGTCCCCGGCACGGGGATCACCACGATCACGCTGACCGTGTTGGGCATCGTCGACAACATCGACAACGCCGAGTTCCAGAAGCAGGCCGAAGCGGCGAAGGACGGCTGCCCCGTCTCGAAGGCGCTCCACGGCAACGTCGATCTGAAGCTCAAGGCCCACCTGGAGCACTAGCGGGCTGGCCGCAGGGCTAACCGACCTCCTTCGGTGATCTGGAGAGCTCTCAGCGCTTGGCGGCGCCGGCCACGGCTGGGAAGTCCACCACGCCCTGGAGGCGCAGGTCGCGCAGCTGCGCGGTCAGCCACTTGCGGGGGTCCTTGATCGGCTTGCCGCCGTCGAGGCAATCCCAGCACCGGCCGTTCAAATCCCGGGCCACGAGCATGAGGCAGCGAGGCTGGGTCGACCTCTGCCATGCCTTGAGCGCAGGCTGAAGCTGGATCCTCCGCGCAGCTGACTTCTCCGGCATGGTCATCTCGCCGGCATACAGGTCGTCCGCCGCCTGCACGATGACGCCGCCGGCCGCCAGCGTGCCACCGAGGTTCTCGATCTCGACCTCGATCGGCTGTCCCGGCGCCGGCTGGCCGAGAAAGGCAAGGTGGGGGACAGGTTTGGTCGAGGCCTCCCAGCGGCTGTCCGCCAGCTTGATCGCCCGCCTCGAGGCTCGGTCGGCGCGGGTGGCGAAGACGGCCGCCCAGAGGGCGAGCACTGCGGTGACCACCGACACGCCGGCTACGATCTGGGCTGAGCTCATCGCTTCCCTCGCTTGACGTTGCTCACGTCCTTATCTGGCGCGGTCAACCGCCGCACCGGAGGAGAGTTGCGCGCCAATCCGCCAAAGGGCGGCGCGTATCCTTGGGCTCGAGATGGAACAAGCAACTTTCGCGGGCGGATGCTTCTGGGGCGTCGAGAACCTTTTCAACCAGATGCCCGGTGTGATCGAAGCCGTGTCGGGCTACGAAGGCGGAACCCGAGACAATCCGACTTACGAGCAGGTGTGCTCGGGACGCACCGGCCACGCCGAGGCGGTCGAGGTGACGTACGACCCTGCCAAGGTCTCCTATGACGAGCTGCTGAACGCGTTCTGGAACATGCACGATCCGACCACGTTGAACCGGCAGGGCCCCGACCAAGGCCACCAGTACCGCTCCGCGATCTTCTTTCACAACCCAGAGCAGGAAGTGGCGGCGCGGAGGTCCAAAGAAACGGCGCAGCGGTACTTCGATCGGCCTATCGTGAGCGAGATCGTCCCGGCCTCGACGTTCTGGCGGGCCGAGGAATACCACCAGCGCTATTTCGAGAAGCACCCCGGCCACTACGGATGCCATTTCATCCGAGGCTGGGTCCCGGCGGGCTCCGCGGAGACGGAGGGCGTTAAGCCGAGCTGAACACGGCGCCGACCCCTATCCTTACCGCCCGAGCCGGCAGGTTTTCGAGGAGGTAGCTCGTGCGGTGTGACCACTGCGCCCACGACGTGCCTGACGGCGTCTTCTGCACCCGTTGCGGCGCGCACCAGGGCACGAGCGCAGAGATCGGCAACGCCAAGACGCGCGAGCACCGCTACGCGGCGCACCCGGCCGAGCACGTCATGCAGCCGTCGGTCTTCACGACCCTGTTCCCTCATCTCGGCCAGCACAAGATCCACGAGTTCCGCTGGGCGTTCATGGTCGGTCTCGCCGGGATCCTCATCCTGTATGTGGCGGGCCTGATCACGGCCGCGATCCTCGTGGCGGCGTTCCTCGTCCCGGTCCTCTACCTGATCTATCTGTACGAGGCCCAGGTCTACCGCGACGAGCCCGCGACCGTGCTCGGTTTCACGATCGGAGGGGGAATCGTGGTCGGCATCGTGATCACGGTCCTGGAGCGTCTCGTCTATCACCCCTTGCAGGACGTCGGCAATCCTCTCGTCAACGCCGGGGTCAACGTGGGCTCCCTCCTCCTGCTGGGCCTGGTTCTGCCGTTGATCCAGGAGGTCCTCAAACCTCTCCCGGCGCTCTTTCTGCCCAACCGCGCCGACTTTCCCGAAACAGTGGACGGGCTGGTCTTCGGAATCGCCTCCGGTCTCGGCTTCGGCTTGGCCGAGACGCTGATCGCCTTCTCCGGAGCCATGACGAGCCTGACCGCGCACGTCGAGCCGGCGAATTGGATCTACGAGCTGATGACGCTGGCGGTCCTTCTGCCGCTTCTGCAGGGCAGCGCCACCGGGATGATCGTCGCGACTCTTTGGCGTTACCGGCGGGGAAAGCTGGGCGGTCGTGAGATCGGAGGCGTGGCGATGGCGCTGATCGCGCACGTCGCGTTCTCGCTTGGAACGCAGCTGATGAATGACACGTCGGTCAACCCGCTGTTCGTGCTCGCCTGGCAGGCGGTCGTCGTGGGCGCGCTGCTGATCTACATCCGCTATCTGCTTCACCACGCCCTCCTCGAGGAGGCGGCGCACATGGGTTACGCAGAAACGATTTGCGCCAACTGCCACATGCACATCGTGGCCTCGGGATTTTGCCCCAACTGCGGGATGGCGCTGACCGCCGCACCGAATTCCATCAAGCGGGGCCGGCGCCCGCGCATGGATGCGCCGACCGCGTCCTCGCGGGACGCTTAGGTGGCGCTGACCTGCGCTCGATGCGGCGCCCAGAACCCCGATGGAAATCGATTCTGCCAGGCCTGTGGCACCCCGCTCACGGCCGCAGCGGCCGGCATCGTCGGGCCGCCCGGACCTCCCGTCCCGCCGCCCGCACCTTATCCCGCAGCTCCACCCGGCTCTCCTTCTGCCTCGCCTCTCGCGTATCCGTCAGCGGTCGCGGCCAACTACCAGAGCCCTTACTACGTCCCCGGGGTAGGGGCTGTGCAGGCGCCGGTCCACCGCGTGCCGTTGATGCTGATCGTCAGCGCGGTCGTCGTCCTGGTCTTGCTGATGGCCGGGATCGGAACAGCCATCGCGATCATCGGCAACCACAACAACAGCCAGGCGGGCGGCGGCATCGCCGGCGCGCTCTCGAGCCCAAGCCCCGGCGGCTCGCCGAGCCCGGTCGGTTCACCGGTCTCTACCCTGGCCACCACAGCGTCCAACCCAGGCCTGTCGCTGCCGGTCCCGGCAGGCTGGTCGGTGGCCGACAAGAACAGCGAGTCGATCACCGTCGTTGACCCCAGCTCCGAGGGAGCGATCACGGTTGCCAGCGGCTTGTCCAACCCGGCGCAGAACGCTCAGCAGCTCCGTGACTCGATCGACCAAGCCCTCACGGCCAAGTATCCTGACGTCAATACTTGCCCGACGAGCCAGACGACCACCGGAACTCTGAACGGGGCGTCCGGGATCTTATGGACTTTGTGCTTCACCCTGACGTCCGGCGGGCAATCGATCCCCGCGGTGGCTTCGCTTTTCGTCGGGGCGAGCTCGGACGGCGGGGTCTTCTACCTGGTGGAGCTGGTCACCATCCAGGACAACCTTCAGAGCTTCGTCAACGAGGCCAAGCCAATCCTGGCCGGGATTACCTGGAAGCTGACGTAACCGAGACCTGAGGAATACCTTCGAAACCCGGCCGGGTATGGTGGATGCCGATGTTTGCACGCTGGGGCCGTTTCGTCTATCGCTTTCGCTGGGCGACGTTGATTGCCTCGGCGCTGCTGCTTGGCATTTCCGTCGTAGCCCTGTTGTCCGGCGTGCAGCTTGCCGGCAACGGAGGGTTCGGCGGCACCCTTCCGGCCGGGCAGGCGGCCAAGCTCGTCAACGACGAGATCCAGGCCCAGCAGGGCGCTCCCGGCTCGAGCATGACCTTGCTTTTCAGTAGCGCGAACCTGAGCGTTACAGACTCGGCATACCAGTCCGCGGTCGAGAACGCGCTGACGGCCCTTTCCAACGACTCGCGCGTCACCGCACTCCAGACTCCGTATAACGTCCCTTCGACCGAGCAGGCCGGCCTCATCTCTCGCGACGGACACATGGCGCTCGTGGTCGTGGAGCTGAAAGACAGTTCCCTGAAAGCCCAGGGTTACTTCGAGCAGCTCGTCGCCGAGGTCCACCCGGGCCCGCTGCGCGTGGTTGCGACGGGCGATGTTCCGATCAACCAGGCGTTCAACACCACGCTCGAGCAAGACCTGAGGCGGGCGGAATTCGTCGCGCTTCCGGTGGTGCTGCTGCTCCTCGTCCTCATCTTCGCGTCGGTCGTCGCCGCCTTCCTTCCGCTCGGCGTCGGCGTGCTCGCCATCGTGGGGGGGATTGGCGGCACGTTCTTACTGGCCCATTTCACCGACGTTTCGCAGTACGCGATCAACGTGGTCACCTTGATCGGCCTCGGAGTGGCGATCGACTACTCGCTGTTCATCGTCAACCGTTTCCGGGACGAGCTGGCGTCCGGCGCAACCCGCGAGCAATCGATCGCCACCGCGATGTCCACCGCCGGGCGCGCGATCACGTTCTCCGGAATCACGGTGGCCATCGGGCTCTCGGCGATGCTCTTCTACCAGGGCACGTTCCTCGCCTCGATGGGAGCGGCCGGCGCGATCGTCGTCGGGATCGCGGTCTTTTACGGGCTGACCTTTCTTCCGGCGCTGCTTTCGGTCCTGGGAGAGCGGGTCGACCGCCTCCGCCTCCCATTCCTGAGGCCGCGAGCGGTGGGCACCGGAGCCTGGCACTCGATGGCGCTGTGGGTCATGCGCCGGCCCTGGCTGATCGTGGTCCCGGCGCTGGTCCTTCTGGTGCTTGCGGGCACCCCCTTCCTACAGCTGCGGCTAGCCCAGGGCGGCGTCGATCAGCTGCCTCCGTCGAACCAGGCGCGCCAGGGTTACGACACGCTGGTGAAGGATTTCCCGGGCCAGGATCAGACGTCGATCGAGGCTGTGGTCTACTACCCCGCCTCGCAGGCCGTCACCTCCGAACACCTCGGTGACATATACGACCTGAGCCGCCGGCTCGCCGCGCTGCCCAATGTGCTGCGCGTGCAGAGCATCGTCGATCTCGATCCGTCGCTGACCAAAGCGGACTACCAGCGTCTTTACTCAGGCCCGTCCTCGTCCCTGCCGCAGTCCATGCAGCAGGCGCTGGCGGTGGGGTCCGGCTCGCACATCGTGCTGCTCAACCTGCTCACGAGCAAGCAATACACGAGCGATGAGGCCCGCGCGATCGTCAACGAGGTCCGAGCTCAGCACGTTCCGGGAGGCCAGGTGCTCGCCACCGGTGAAACCGCTTTCGACCTCGATGTCGTGCACTTCATCCTCCAGCGGACGCCGATCGCGGTCAGCTCGGTGATCGCGGTGACTTACGTGGTGCTGTTCTTGCTGACCGGGTCGGTGGTGCTGCCGTTGAAAGCGGTGCTCACCAACCTGTTCTCCATATCGGCGTCGTTCGGCGCCATGGTGTTCATCTTCCAGGAAGGCCACTTCAGCAACCTGCTCGGCTTCACGCCGCAGTCGATCGATCCGAGCATCCCGGTGATCCTTTTCAGCATCGTCTTCGGGATGTCGATGGACTACGAGGTGCTGCTGATCAGCCGCATCCAGGAGGAGTACCGCCGAACTGGAGACAACCAGACCGGAGTGGCGATGGGACTGGAGAAGAGCGGCCGCCTGATCACCGGAGCCGCGGCGATCATGGTCGCGGTCTTCATCTCCTTCGGCCTGGCCGACGTCGTGATCATCAAGGCGATCGGCATCGGACTGGCGATCGCGGTCGCGATCGACGCGACCATCGTGCGCATCCTGATCGTCCCGGCCGTGATGAGGATCCTTGGCCGCGCCAACTGGTGGGCGCCGCGCCCGCTGTCAAGGCTGCACCGAAGAATTGGAGCGGGCGAATCACGCCCTGCCTCCGCCGCGCCGGCGAGCGGGGTGTAGGGGGCGCTAGGGACGCCCCCTACATTCGGGGGACCCACGACTGCGTCGCGGGAGAGCTGCTGGTGGCATCAGGCTCTTCGATCACTTTCGCACCGCGGCCTCAGCGCGGGCTGAGAGGAACCTTGGGGTTCGCCAAGAGTCTCGGAGCCGATGCTTGGACCGGAACCAGACTAGTGGAAGGAGGAGGCCAGCGGCAGCTCGACGTCGAAGGTCGCTCCTCCGCCGCTGGTCTCCTTGACCGTCACGTGGCCGCTGTGCGCTGCCACCACGGCGCTCACGATCGACAGACCAAGGCCTGCGCCGCCGCTGTCGCGGCTACGGCTCGGGTCCGCGCGAAAGAAAGGCTCGAAGATGCGATCCATCTGTTCGGGGCGCAGCCCGGGCCCGTGGTCGGCGACCGTCAGATGCGCCGTCCCGTTGCTGCTCGACAGTGAGATCTCGATCGGCGATTTCGACGGCGTGTGCACGATCGCGTTGCGGACCAGGTTGCCGAGGACCTGCCGGAGTCGGATGTCGTCGCCGGTCACGAGCACCGGAGCCGCGGCCTCCAGTTTGATGTCCCGCTGGGGGGCGACGACACGCGCGTCGGCGGCGGCGTCCCGGGCGATGACCTGCAGGTCGACGGGCTTGTTCTCGAGGGGCCGCCCCTGGTCGAGCCGCGCGATGAGGAGCATGTCGTCCACGAGCGTCGACATGCGGACGGCCTCTTCTTCGATCCGCCGGCGCGCGAGCTCCGAGTCGGCCGGCGATTCCGATGCGCCGCGGCGGAGCATCTCCGAGTAGCCGCGCACCGATGTCAGCGGGGTGCGCAGCTCGTGCGATGCGTCCGCGATGAAGCGGCGCAGCCGGTTCTCTGAAGCCTTGCGTTGCTCGAACGCGGCCTCGATCTGAGTCAGCATGCTGTTCAAGGCGAGGCCCAACCGGCCGATCTCGGTCCTGGGCGTGGCCGGCTCGACTCGGCGGGAGAGGTCGCCCGCGGCGATGTGGTCGGCGACCACCCCCATGCGCTGGAGCGGGCGCAGGCCGATCTGGATGATGAGCCACGCGAGGAGGGCGGTGCCCGCAACGACGACGACCGCGATCAGGGCCTCGAGCAGGAGGAGCTCGCTCAAGGTGGCGTCGGTTTCGGTGAGTGGGATGGCGAAGACCACGACACGGCCCGCAAACGAACCCTCGCGCCAGTACGAGACGCGGTAATGGGCCACTCCGCCTGTCCCATCGACCGTAAAGGGTGTGGTCGGGGTGTCGCTGCCAAGAGTCGGGAACGACGTCGGAAGGACGGGGCTCGCGGAAGTCGAGCTTCCAAAGCCGGGCGTGACACACGCCTTGCTGAGGGTGCCATCGTCGTTCAGAAGCTCGGCGATGCTTCCGGCGGGAAAGCCTGCGACCGTGCTCGGGGCGCGTATCTGGCAGTCGGGGCCGCTCAGCACGGTGAGCGCAGTCTCCACGGAGGACCGTGCCGTCAGCTGCTGATCGATGCGGTCGAACAGCGACTTCTGCAACAAGGTGAAAGTCGCTATGTCGGAAACCACCAGACCGATAACGACCAGCGAGATGACTCCAATCAGCAGCCGCCCGCGCAGCGACAGGGTCATTTTCTCGGGGTTCGGAGCACGTACCCCACGCCGCGGACCGTCTGGATCAGCGGCGGGTCGTAGC
>JBAUTF010000225.1:0-1509 GCA_049582065.1 Candidatus Dormiibacterota bacterium
CTCTCAATGGCTTGTTCGCTTCGGAGACCGGGCCGCAAGACGGGACAGAAGTCGATTCGTTTGATTGACGTCGAAGGCCTCCGGATTGAACGCTCCGCCGACCCACTGGAGGTACGACTCATGTCCTTCATGGAGCGGGTCTCGGACGGCAGCGACGAATTCCGCGTATCCATGTGGGCCGCCGCAGTCTTCGGGCGGACAGGCGCGCTCTCCACCGAGGCAGCGTGGCAGCGTTGCGGTCACCTCACCGGCGGGCACCTCGTCCTCTACCTCGATGAGATGCTCCCAGCCGTCGCCGAAGTCGTACTCGTAAATGCAGCTTGATCCTCGCCTGGGCAAGATCTGATTGAGTGTGATGCGCCGGTGGTCGATGGGCCCGGGCTCGTACTCGCGGGTTGGCTCGCCAAAGCAGACCTCGCCAACTTTGAATTGATGAAGATGAGAATCGGTCCATCCCATACAGGCCTGAATGATGGAGTGGAGACGGGGCAACAGAGCGTCTTGCGGAACCAACAACCTGCGCCAGATCGACGGCTCGATTTCCAGCAGGCTGATCCGGATCTGAAATACATCGTCTGGCTGGCGAAAGCGAAGACGCGGATCCTGCGGCAAAGGCAAGACGTGGTTCACTGGATTCGATTGTCTGCGATCCGGGCTGCTAGCCGCAGCTCGAACCATCGATGCGTCTATCTTCCGGCTTCAGCGCTCAGTTCCGCCGCTTCGGAGCGCCCAGGTCCCACCAGTCTGGCAGCTCATTGTCTTCTCGCAATCGCTCCAACGTCCGTGCCACCAGTTCCACCCGCGATCCTGAGACGGCGCAGAACTTCCAGAGCTCAGTCGCAGCCCGTTTGTAATGGTGGATGATCTCGTCCAACTCGAAAGCATCGATGCGGCCCGCGTCGTATTCGGCGAAGCCCTCGCGAACATGCTCGAGCAGGTCGGCAAGCCTGGCCTGGTGATAAGTCACGACCAGCGCTTGGTCCGCGCGCCGCCTTGCCTTCTGGCCGACCTGATCCGACACTGCCTCCACCTTATCCCGCTCGCACCAGGATTCGACTGCCTCCAGCCGTAGTGACATCCTCGACAGCCTTACCACGGCGTCGACCGTGTCGAGTTGTGGGAGTGATCTCCATGACAAAACGCAAGCCGAGACGCTGAGTCAGATGAGTAAGTGTCCCCAGACCGGGGTTGTGCTCTCCCAGTTCCAGCCGTGCAACCTGTGACGGTTTCCAGCCTAGCCCCACCGCCAGGGCGCGCTGGCTTAGCTCGTTCTCCGCCCGGTAGCGAATCACTGCGTTCGCCACGGCGCGCGCGAGCGCTGTGCGCTCCCAGTATTCACGCATCTCTGGATCTTTGAGCTGGCGTTGCAGGACCTTGTTCAAACGTGGCATGGTGGGTCTCCTCTCATCGCTCCGCGAAAGCTGAGATCCGATTCTCAGCCGCGGTAACCGCGCGAGCGAATCCCCGGCAATCCTTTTCTGCCTCGGGTCCAATCGCGCCCACAACTAG
>JBAUTF010000226.1:0-1630 GCA_049582065.1 Candidatus Dormiibacterota bacterium
AGTTGGAAAGGCGGGCTCGTAATGGCGCTGAGCACGACGCACGGATTGCTTGTTCGATTAGCGAATCACCTGGTGCGTTTCTCGGGCCTCTTCGGATCGTCGCCGACGGCTCTCAGCACCGTCAAGGATTATTGGTCGCGATAACAGCATCCAATACGGACCGAACATCGTCGGCCACGTCGTCGGACAGGCCGCCACAGCAGTCACCGTCCGTCTCGTACCAGCACCCGACAAGAAGTGAGCATCACACAAGATCCACCGGGAACGTTGTCGGCGGTCTGCACCAGGGCGATCAGGATCGCGGCGTGAGGCAGATGCACAAGCTTCCTCAGCTGAAGATGCTGTTCGAGAAATACTGGTTGCGCCGTTGGTTCTGAGTGCGATTGCTTGCCTTTCATTCGGATGAGCACATTGAATTCGCGACCCGAACTTCGTCTTCGTCCTGCTCATTCAGAGCTGTTGCCGATGTGACCTCACGACCGCCCTGGAGACAAAGGAACAACCCAGACCTTGTCCGCGGTCTCGCGGCTGAGGACGAATCCTGATCCCTTGACCTCGAATCGCAGCGTGCGACCGACAGTGTCGATTTCGCTGATCACGAGCTCCGCGCCAGGCACCAGCCCTCTTTCCTGCAGATATGCAAGCAACGCGGGCGCCTCGCGTTCAGCCACCTCCGAGACCCTGCTCACGCGAGCGACCGCGGACAGCGACATGGCGCCGAGCCGGACCTCGGCCGAATCCGCCACGCCATAGCCTGGAATCGGGTTGCCGTGCGGACATGTTGTGGGATGCCCGAGCACCTCGAAGAGCCGCTCGACCACGGCATCGGAGACGGCATGCTCGAGTCGGGCCGCCTCCTGGTCAGCAACGACCCAGTCGAAACCGAGAACGTCGGTCAACCAGCGCTCCATCAGCCGATGCTTTCTCACCACGGCGGCCGCCTCGGCTCTCCCGAGCTTCGTCAGCGCGATCTCGTGCTTGGTGGCGCGCACCAGGCCGTCGCGCGACATGCGCCGAAGGGCCATGGTCACGGTCGGCCGGCTGACCCCGAGCCAGTCGGCCAGCCGTGCACCTCGCGCAATCTCACCTTCCGCCTCGATGTAGAAGATGGCTTCCAGGTAGCGGGCGATGGTCTCCGTCGGCTCTTTGGAGGTCATCGCAATCAGGCAGCGAGAGTCGTGCTGCTGCGGATCGGTTGCCGATTGCTTTCGCCAACGAGCAGAACCTGGAGACAGACCAGGCAGGCCGCGGTGAACACAACGCCAGTGAGAGCAGCGTGGAGCAGCTCGGCACCGAGCGCGAAACCGGAGGCCACCAGATAGGCTCCGGCGGCGCCCTGCGCGAGCAGGCCTCCCACCGGCGCGCTGGCGCTGAGTGTCAGGTCGCGTCGGCGGCTCCTGAAACACATCGCGAGCAGAGCCAGCGCCGCCAGCAATGCCGCGCCCGCACCGGCTCGATGCGCGAGATCGACCACGAATGCGAGCGAACCGACCGTGTGGCCGCACAGTGGCCAAGCAATGCAGGCAGAGGCGGCGCCCGTATGACGGATGTAGGCTCCGCTGTACACCAGCAGGTAGAGATAACCCGCGTTGCCGAGTGCCGCCCATTGCAGCAGTCGTGGTGCCGGCTC
>JBAUTF010000227.1:0-3536 GCA_049582065.1 Candidatus Dormiibacterota bacterium
CTCGACGGCGCCGCCGAGATCTACGCCGCCGTAGTGTTGGGGACTCGCGACTACATCCGCAAGCAGGGCTTCGAGAAGGTCGTCGTCGGGATGTCGGGGGGCGTCGACTCCGCGCTGACCGCGGCGATCGCCTGCGATGCCCTCGGGCCCCAGAACGTGATCGGCGTGCGCATGCCTTCGCGCTACACGTCCGCCGAGAGCCTCGAGGATGCCGGCCTCGTGGCGGAGACCCTCGGCATGCAGCTCATAGACTTCCCCATCGAGCCCGCGCATGAAGGATTCGAAGAGATCCTCGCCGCCGCTTTCAAGGGCACGAAGCCCGGTGTCGCGGAGGAGAACGTGCAGCCGCGAATCCGCTCGACGATCCTGCATGCGCTGTCCAACAAGTTCGGCTACATCGTGCTGAGCACCGGCAACAAGTCGGAGCTGGCGACGGGTTACGGCACGCTGTACGGCGACATCGCAGGGGGCTACGCGGTGCTCAAAGACATCACCAAGACCACGGTGTATGAGCTGTGCCACTATCGGAACTCGCTCAGCCCGGCGATACCCGAGCGCGTGATCAGCAAGCCGCCCTCCGCGGAGCTGAAGCCCGGGCAGAAGGACGTCGACAGCCTGCCGCCTTACGAGGAGCTCGACCCCATCCTGCGCGGGTACATCGAAGACGAGCTCAGCCCAGAGGAGCTCGTGGCGGCCGGCCACCGGCCCGAGACGGTGGCCCGCGTGATCCAGCTGGTCGACGGCAGCGAGTACAAGCGCCGCCAGGCGCCTCCAGGGGTCAAGATCACGCCACGAGCCTTCGGGCGCGACCGGCGGATGCCTATTACCAACCGCTACCGGCCCAACGGGCTGAAGCCCGCGCCCGGCGGCGACCGCCCGTCATAATTTTTCCCGATACCCTGTATAGATAGGAGCTATGGCCGGTTCATTTGACATCGTCGTGATCGGGGGCGGTCCTGGCGGCTACGTGGCCGCCCTGCGCGCCGCACAGCTGGGCGCCACGACCGCAGTGGTCGAGAAGGACCGGCTTGGTGGCACGTGCCTGGTCCGGGGCTGCATCCCGACCAAGGCACTGCTGCAGTCGTCCGAGCTGTACAGCCTGGCCAAGGCGGGCACGCCGTTCGGGCTCGTAGCAGACCACCTCGGCTTCGACTGGGCCGCGGCCCAGAAGCGCAAAACCGCGGTCGTCGACCAGCTCGTCAAGGGCGTAGAGGGCCTCCTGAAGGCCGGCGGCGTGAGCGTGGTCAAGGGCGACGCGAGGCTGGCGGGCAAGGGCGTCGTCGAGGTTTCCGGCGAGCGGCTGCAGGCCAAGGACATCGTCATCGCCACCGGGTCCGCGATCGCGCGCATACCGCTCAAGGGCGCAGAGCTGACCATCGACTCCGACCAGGTTCTGGAGCTTCGCGAAGTGCCGAAGCGGCTCGCGGTGATCGGCGGCGGAGTGGTCGGGATGGAGTTCGCGGCCATGTTCGCCGCTCTCGGCAGCAAGGTGAGCGTCCTCGAGATGCTGCCCCAGGTGCTGCCGATGGTCGACGCCGACCTGGTCGCCGCCTACGCGAAGCACCTCGCCTCGCTCGGCGGCGAGATCCATACCGACAGCAAGGTCGCCGAGGTGGTCAAGAACAAGGGCGGTCTCCAGGTCCGCTTCTCCACGGGGGCCGAGGGCGGCGCGGTGGATGCCGACCAGGTCCTGCTCGCGGTCGGCCGCGTCCCTTACACGCAGGGACTGGATGCGGAGAAGGCCGGCGTGAAGCTCGAGCGCGGTCGCGTGGTCGTCGACGCTCACCTGCGGACCACTGCGCAGGGCGTCTGGGCGATCGGCGACGTGATCGGCGGCATCATGCTGGCGCACGTCGCCTCCTACGAGGGTGTCTGCGCGGTGGAGAACATCGCCGGGCACCGGGGGGGTGCACCGGGATCCGGCTTCGCCGGGCCCGCCGCCTCAAGGGGGGCCCTCCCCCCTCAGACATACCGGACGCCTGATTACCACGCGGCCCCGAACTGCATCTACACCGAACCGGAGATCGCGCATGTCGGCCTGGGCGAGAAGGAGGCGAAGGACAAGGGGATCGAGGTCAAGATCGGACGATTCCCCTTCGCCGCCTCGGGCCGCGCGCTCACGCTGGGCCAGTCCGAAGGTTTCGTCAAGGTGGTTGCCGAAGCGAGCTCGGGCAAGCTGCTCGGCGCCCACATCATCGGCCCGCGCGCAACCGACCTCATCGCCGAGGCGACGCTCGCGGTCCAGAACGGGCTCACTCTCGAGCAGATCGACCTCACCATCCACGCCCACCCGACGCTGCCCGAGTCGCTGATGGAGGCCGCGCTGGCGGCGCAGGGGCGGGCCATCCATATCGCTAATCGGAGGACCTCCCTCCCCACCCCGCCCGCTGCGCTGCCGGACCTCCCCACCAGTGGGGAGGTAAGTACGGGCGAACCCCCCGCCGGGGAGGTGAGAGTGCCGGCGACAGCGAACGTTCAAAATCGAGAGCGGCAGATGGTCGCGCCGGTCCAACCCCCAGCCGCTCCCCCATCCCCCACCGTCATCAGCTCGAAATCGCTTGCCCTGAACAAGGGCAACCGCGACTTCCTGCTTGGCCTGCACCGTCGGATGCAGCTCATCCGCCGCTTCGAGGAGCGGGCGCAGGAGCAGTACACGAAGGCCAAGATCGGCGGCTACTGCCACCTCAACATCGGCGAGGAGGCGACGGTCGTCGGCGGCATCCTCGCCCTCAAGTCGAACGACTACATCTTCACCAGCTACCGGGAGCACGGCCACGCGATCGCTCGCGGGGTGGATCCCAAAGCGGTGATGGCGGAGCTCTTCGGCAAGGAAACGGGCACATCGCACGGCCGGGGCGGCTCGATGCACATGTTCGACGCGAGCCTCCGCTTCATGGGCGGTTACGGGATCGTCGGCGGCCACCTCCCGCTAGCGGTCGGAGGCGCCTGGGCGGTCAAGTACCGCAAGGAAAAGGACGTCGTGTTCTGCATGTTCGGCGACGGCGCCACCAACATCGGCGCGTTCCACGAGTCGCTCAACATGTCCAAGGTCTTCGACCTGCCGGTGGTCTGGTTCTGCGTCAACAACCGCTACGGCATGGGCACGCCGGTCGAGGCGGCCTCCGCAGTGGCAGACATCTACAAGAAGGCTTGCGCCTACGACATGGAGGCGATCCAGGTCGACGGCATGAACCTTCGCGAGGTGATGCTTCGCACCAGCGAGATCGTCGAGAAGACGCGGGCCGACTCGCAGCCGCGGTTCGTGGAGGCGCTCTGCTACCGGTTCAAGGGCCACTCGGTGGTCGACCCCGACAAGTACCGCTCCGACGAGGACAAGGAGAAGTTCCGCAAGGCCGACCCGATCGTTGCCTTCGAGCACGAGCTCGAAAAGAGCGGGCTGGCCGACGAGGAGTACTTCAAGACCGTGCGCCAGGAGGTCGACGCCGAGGTCCGAGACATCGTCCAGTACGCGGACGACAGCCCCGATCCAAAGCCCGAGGACCTCTACAAGTTCACCTACGCCGGCGAATGGGACG
>JBAUTF010000228.1:0-2978 GCA_049582065.1 Candidatus Dormiibacterota bacterium
GGGGAGGCCGTGAACAGGTCTGTGGGAGAGGGTGAGGGGATGTGCACCACCTGGCCGGTGGCCTGGAATGCCGTCGTGGCCGCCGGTAGGAAGTACGCGAACCCGCCCGCCACCGCCGAGAGGGCGACGGCGAGCACGCCGAGAAAGATGCTTCGTAAAGGGCTTAACCGCCGGCGAGATGCTCTGGCGCGGTGCCCCGGTCTGGAGCCGAGTGGCACGGGCAAGGATTCTACCGCGGGGGGCCGTGTCTGGTTGTAAGCAGGTTGTTGAAGCCTTTGAAGAGGCAGAGGCGCTACGCCTGACTATCGATGCAGCGCCACCTGAACCGCTTTTACCACGAGCAGGGCAACGGCGATCACGAGGTAGCCCCGCATCGCCAGCATTGCGATGCGGCGGCCGGGCGACCATACGGCCGGCTGCAACAACGTCAGAGGCGGCATCCGCCAGTTCTCTTTTTCGCCGGCGGACATGACCGGCTGGGGCGCACCATGACTCCGGCTGCGCCACATCCATCCGCCTGCCCCGAGCAATGCCACTGCGAGGATGCCGCCCAGGACCAGGAGCAGCTTTGTGGTGTCGATGGTCGGGATCAAAGTCGTGATGACGAGGATCAGCGAGAGCATGAGCAGGATGCTGACGATCCCCGAGGCGACCACGTTGAGCCACGTCTTGTTGATCCACGGTCCGATGACATCGCGGTCGTTACAGAGGAGGACCAGGAACACGCTCGCGCTCGGCAGAAGAATGCCGGCCAGCGCCTGCACGGCGGTGGTGATCAATCCGAGGATGCTGTCGTTGGCGATCAAGACTATCGCCCCAGCCACCGCGACCATTCCGGCGTACGTGCCGTAAAACAATTTGGCTTCGCGAATACCACGATGAAGCGAGTGGCGCATTCCGAAGACGTCACCGAAGGCGTAGGAAGTGGCCAGGGTCACGGCTGAGGCACCGACGATCGAGGCATCGAAAAGCAGCAGGGCGAAGACGGCGCCCTCCCAATATCCGATGTGATGGCTGAGCCCTTGCGCCACGGTCAACGCGTCGGTGAACTTGCCGAAATCCGAGGTGAAGCCAAAAGCTGAAGCGGTTGTCATCATGATGGCGGCCGCGCCGACGACCACCACCACCGAGCCGATGACGGTGTCGGCCTTCTCGTACACGAACCAGCGCGGCGTGATGCGCTTGTCAATCACATTCGACTGCTGAAAGAAGAGCTGCCAAGGCGCCACGGTAGTGCCGACGATCGCGATGATCAGCAAAATCGACCCGGAGGAGACACCGCCCTGGACGCCCGGAAGCAGGAATCCTTTGATCGCGCCGCCTGGATCCGGGTGACCCAGCACGACAAGCGGAAAGACCAGCAGGCTGGCGCCGAGAAAGACGAACATCGCCCGCTCCCACCGCCTGAAGTTGCCGGTCACCGTGATGCCGATCAGGATCGCCGCCGCCAGCGGAACCACGAACCGCCGGTCCAGGCCGAAATATTCGGCCGCGAGCTTGACCCCGACGAATTCCGTCGTGATGGTGAGGAAGTTGAGGATGAAGAGGTCGCCGACCGAGAACCATCCCCAGAATCGACCGAAGCGCTCCATGATCAGCCGCGCATGCCCCACGCCGGTGACGGCGCCCAAGCGCACCACCATCTCCTGGTTGACGATCAGGACCGGGATCAGCAGCAATAGCGTCCAGAGCAGCGAGTAGCCGAAGTCCTGTCCCGCCTGGGCGTAGGTCGAGACGCCTCCGGCGTCGTTGTCGCCGACCATGACGATGATCCCGGGGCCAACGATCGCGGCCAGCGTGAGGAGGCGGCGGCGCCAGGTACGGCGTGGCGAGACGTCGTTGAGCCGGATCGTGCCGAAGGCGCCCTGGATGTCTCCGACGTGCGCCTCGTCGAGCACGGCCGAGGTAGGGGTCAAGCGCGAGTCCTTCTTGGGTGGCTCGCGCTCAGCCAACGATGCCTATACCCCTGAGCTCGCTTCGACGCGGGCGCGCCAGTCTTCGGGTACCAGGGCCTCCAGCAGGTCGTCCACCGAGATCGCCCCGATGAGGCTGCCTGTGCTGTCGGTGACGCCGAGGGAGGTGAGGTTGTAGTCGGCCATCATCAGCGTGACGTCCGAAAAATCGGCGCCGGTGCCCACGGCGCAGTTGACCAGACCGAGCTCCTCCACCGCCCGTGCGGGGTCGGCACGCACCAGGTCGACCACCGCGACGCTGCCGAGATAGCCTCCGGCTTCGTCGGTGACGAAGACGGCGTTCAGCAGCTGGTGGGGCGCCTTGTCGTCGGTCCGCACGGCTTCCAGCGCCATGGCGACGGAGGAGCCGCGGACCACCCAGACGTAATCGGGGCTCATCATGCCGCCCGCGGTGGTCGGGTGATACTGCAGCAGCTTGCGCAGCTTGTGCTGCTGCGGGGCTGACATGAGGTTCAGCACCGGCAGCCGGCGCTCCTGTTCAAGCTCGCCCAGGAGGTCGGCCGCGTCGTCGGGTGCCATGCGATCGAGCACGCGGGCCGCCTCCTCGTTGGAACGCGACTTCAAGAATTCGACCTGGTGCTCCGCGTCCAGCTCCTCGAACACGTCCGCGGTGAGCTCGGCATCCCCTTCCACGGCGTGAATGATCTCCTCGCCTTCTTCGTGCGACGCCCCTTCGACGATGTCGGCGATCTGCGCAGGGTGCAACCTGCGCAGGCGCTGCAGAGGCATCAGCAGCTTGGCGGTGGGCACGTGCCCGACGAACGGCTGCACGTCCTTCCAATCCAGCAGCACATGACGCCGGAGGTCCGGGCGTCCGCGCCTCGGGACGAGGCGGCGCAGCATGGCCTGCGGGCTCCGGTCGATCCCATGCAGAACCCAGCCGTCGTCGCTCGGGGCCAGCACGAGGTCATGAGCCTGCACGATCCGGCCGCGCGCGACGTCGACCAGGTGGCGGCCCAACACGTCCGCGGCCAGCAGCACCTCGCCAGGGCGGCGCTGGAAGGG
>JBAUTF010000229.1:0-22075 GCA_049582065.1 Candidatus Dormiibacterota bacterium
GGCTCAGCACACCGCTCGGGGTGCGGCATCATGCCCAGCACGTTGCCGCGCGCGTTGACGATGCCGGCGATGTTGTGCAGCGACCCGTTCGGGTTCGCGCCGGGCCCGACCTTGCCGTTCGCGTCGCTGTATCGGAAGACGACCTGGCCGCGCTGCTCGAGGCGCGAGAGCGTCGCCGGGTCGGCGAAGTAGTTGCCCTCGCCGTGGGAGATCGGTACGCGGATCACCTCGCGCTCCTCACACTTCGAGGTGAACGGAAGGTCTGTCCTCTCGACCACGAGGTTCGTCCACTGGCAGCGGAACTCGAGCGAGGCGTTGCGGATCAGCGCGCCGGGCAACAGGCCGGCCTCGCAGAGGATCTGAAAGCCGTTGCAGATCCCCCACACCAGGCCGCCTCGATCCGCGAACTGCCCGATCTTCTCCATCACCGGGGCAAAGCGCGCGATGGCGCCGGTGCGTAGATAGTCGCCGTACGCGAAGCCGCCCGGAAGGATCACGCAGTCACATCCCTTGAGGTTGGCGTCTTTGTGCCACAGGTAAACGAGCTCAGCACCGACGACCTGGTCGATCACCCACCCGCAATCGCGGTCGGACCACGTCCCGGGAAATACCACCACACCGAACCTCATCGGCGGCGGTGCCCGTCCGTCTCGATGTCGAACCGGAAGTCTTCGATCACGTGATTGGCCAGCAGCTGGCGGCACATCGCTTCGACGCGCTCGCGAGCCTCGTGTTCGGTGGAAGCCTGCAGATTGACCTCGATGTACTTGCCCACGCGCACGTCCGTGATCTCGGTGAAACCGAGCGACGCGAGGCCCTGCCTGACCGTGACGCCCTGGGGGTCGTTGACCACCGGCTTGGGCGTGACGATGATCCTCGCGATCACGGCAGGAGATCTCGACGAGAGATTCGGGGCCCAGGGGTCCCTCGCGTGACTACGTCACGGGGACCCCAGTGGACGGGCCGAGCACCGGAGCGAGCGCATCCGTTCATGCGTGAGCGAGGAGCGGATCGCGGGATCATCTCTCGTTCCTTGGTTTGGGCGGGAACAGCGGCTTGCCGACCAGCCGCTGGTACGCGGTCAGGTAGCGCGCGCGGGTCTGCGCCACGACCTCGCTCGGAAGCTGAGGCGGTTCCGACTCCTTGTCCCAACCCGAGCGGATGAGCCAGTCGCGCACGAACTGCTTGTCATACGAGTCTGGCGACGTCCCGACCTGGTACGTGGCCGCGTCCCAGTACCGCGAGCTGTCCGGGGTCAGCGCCTCGTCGATCAGGATCAGCTCGTCGTCGATGAGACCGAACTCGAACTTGGTGTCGGCGAGAATGAGGCCGCGGCGCGACGCGAGCTCTGACGCGAACTTGTAGAGCTCGAGGCTGGCGTCTCGAAGTTTGGTCGCGAGCTCGTCGCCGAGCTCCTTCTTCAGCGCTGCGAACGTGATGTTCTCGTCGTGGCCGGTCTCTGCCTTGGTCGCCGGCGAGAAAGTCGGATAGGCGAGCCTTTCGCTCTGCCGCAGGCCGGGAGGCATCTCTTCGCCCGCCAGCGTGTGTGACTCCTGGTACTCCTTCCACGCGCTTCCGGCGAGGTATCCGCGGACCACGCACTCGAAATCGATGCGCTTGGCCTTGCGGATGATCATGAACCGGCCGGCGAGCTCCTCGCGGTGGTCCTTGAGCGCCGGAGGCAGGTCCGGGACCATGCCCGAGATCAGGTGGTTCTGCTGGAACGTGTCGGTCTGGGAGAACCAGAAGATCGAGAGCTGGGTCAGCACCTTGCCCCGGTCGGGGATGCCGCCCGGAAGCACGTGGTCGAACGCCGAGAGGCGGTCGGTCGCCACCATCAGCAGCCGGTCGGGCCCCAACTCGTAGGTGTCGCGAACTTTGCCGCGGGCGAAAAGCTTCAGCGGAAGGTCGGTGTCCGTGATCGCGGGCCCCGGGATCATTTGACGGGCACTCCCAATCCGAGGCGCTGGTAGGCGAGGTCGGTGTGCTCCAGGCCGGCCCAGGGATCAAAGACTTCATCCAGCCTGGCTCCGATTCTGCCGCTCACCTCCTGGTTCTTTTCAAGGATCGCGCGGAATCCTGGACCCGAGCCCTCCATCGCCTGCATGGCGGCTTTCTGGACGATCAGGTAGGCGTCCTCGCGGGACATGCCGCTGTCCACGAGCGCCAGCAGGACGCGCTGCGAGAACACCACCCCACCGGCGAACTGCAGGTTGGCAAGCATCCGGTCGGGACGCACCTCGAGGCCGCGCAGCACCTTGCCCATCTCCTGGGCCATATAGTCGACCGCCGCGCATGCGTCGGGAAAGATCACGCGCTCGGCCGACGAATGGCTGATGTCGCGCTCGTGCCAGAGAGCCGTGTTCTCAAGGGCGGTGACGAGGTGCCCACGAACTACGCGGGCCAGCCCGCACACGCGCTCAGTCAGAACCGGGTTGCGCTTGTGCGGCATCGCCGAGCTGCCCTTCTGCTCGCTGCCGAACGGCTCGAAAGCCTCGCCGACCTCACTGCGCTGCAGGTGACGGATCTCGGTCGCGATGCGCTCGAGGGTCCCCGAGACGAGTGCGAGCGCAGACATGAAGCTCGCGTGGCGGTCGCGCGCGACGACCTGCGTCGACACGGTGTCGACTTTGAGCCCAAGCTCCGCGCAGACATGCTCCTCCACGCTCGGGTCGATGGTCGCGTGCGTCCCGACCGCACCGCTGACGCGGCCGACGGCGGCCTCGTCCGAGGCGAGGCGTAGGCGGGCGATCGAGCGGTCCAGCTCGGCGACCCAGCCGGCAACCTTGAACCCGAAGGTGATCGGTTCGGCCACGATGCCGTGAGTGCGGCCCGCCATCAAAGTCCTGCGGTGACGGATGGCGAGGTCGGACGCCGCTTCGCGCACGGCATGAAGGTCGGCCGAGATGATGCGTGCCGACTCCACGAGCTGAACGGCCATCGCCGTGTCGTTGAGGTCCTGGCTGGTCATGCCGAGGTGGAGGTAGCGAGCCTCGGGCTGCCCGATCGACTCGTTGACGACGGTGAGAAACGCGATCACGTCGTGGCCGACGCGGGATTCGACCTCCGCGATCTTGCCGGGGTCGAAGGTGCCCTGCCTGATCTTGGGGAGCGCCGACGGTGGGATGCGGCCGAGCGTGGCCCATGCTTCACAGGCCAGGATCTCAATCCGCAGCCAGAGCTCGAACCGGTGCTGGTCAGACCAGACCGCCCGGATGGCAGGCGGCGAGTATCGCTCGATCAAGAAGGGCGCCGGCTCCCAGTTAGCAATCGGGGACGGCTCGAATTATAAGGGCCGACGGGCCGGGACCACAGGTTGTGAGCGCTCGGTGACCAGACCCAAGATGCTGTGGCGAACCATGCCCTCGGGGTGGGCCCGGGCTTTCGGCTGGATAATCGGGGGCGGCTGATGAGAGAGACCCGGCTCGCTGATCTCGAACCTCGTAACCACTCTCGATGGACCCTCGTTTGAACCGGCACACGCTGAACGGCCGGTGAGCGACCCGTCCCGCGAGGAAGAGCGAGAGCTCGTCGAGCACGCGAAACGGGATCCCCGTCAGTTTGGGGCGCTCTACGACCGGCACTTTCAGCAGATCTATCGATTTGTGTATTCAAGAGTGAGAGAGCAAACCGCGGCAGAGGACGTCACTTCAGAAGTCTTCATGAAGGCTCTGAAGGCCATGCCCCGCTACCAGGACACGGGGCGGCCTTTCGCTGCCTGGCTGTACCAGATCGCGGTCAACGCGATCGCGGACCGCTACCGGACGCAGCGTCCGGCGCAGCCGCTCGACGATTTCCACGACCTCTCGGTCGCCGGCCCGGCGCTCGAAGACCTGGCGGCTCACCGCGATGAGATCCGCCGCGTGTGGGCCCTGGTCGAGAACCTGCCGCCCCAGCAGCGGACAGCGCTGGTGCTCAAGTTCCAGGAGGACATGAAGATCGAAGACATCGCGCTCGCGATGGGCAAGTCCGCAGGCGCCGTGAAGCTTCTCATCCACCGAGGGGTGAGCAAGCTCCGCGAGGAAGCCGACGAGCTGAGGCCGGTGGAATGAGCTGGCGCCATGACCCCGAGCTCGACGACCTCCTCCAGGACGACGAGCTGCGCCGGCTGGCCACGCTTCTCAGCGCGGCCGAGCGCGCCGAGCCACCGGTCGACGATGCGTTCCGCTCGGGCCTCCGCCGCCAGCTGATGAACCAGGCGTGGTCGATGAGCGAAGGGCGCGACTCGTGGTGGCGGCGAGCTTTCGCGCCGCCCGGGCTCGCGTGGCTCGGCGCCGCGGCCGGTGTGGTTTTGATCGCCTCGGTGGCCACGTACATGGCCCTCCAGCCGACCAGCGGCCTGACCACGGTCGTCGTCAGCAGCTCGATGGACGGCACCCAGGGAGTGGCACTACAGCAGCCGATCCTGGTCTCGTTCAACCAGGCCATGAACCACGGCGCCACCGAGGCGGCAGTCCAGATCACCCCCGCCACCACCGTGACCTTCTCGTGGGAGTCCAACACACTCGCGGTGCAGCCGACCAACGGCAACCTCGCGCCTAACACGCAGTACCAGGTCACGATCGGCCCGGGCGCCAAGACCGCGGCCGGCCAGCAGCTCGCCACACCGGCGACGATCACGTTCGTGACGCAGCCGCCCCCGACGCCCACTCCGACGCCTCCACCGGTGCCCACTCCGACCGCCGGACCTACCCTCGGCGACAAGGAGATCGCCCCGCTGGGCGGCACCGCCACCGCGCCTGTGCAGTGGTCGGCGGACTCCTCCTCGATCTACTTCGTCAACGCCCAGGGCGCGTTGGAGCTGGTTCCTGCCAAGGGCGGCGCCGTGACCGTAATCGCTCAGGACGGCGTCACGTCGCCTGCCATCTCTCCCGCCGGCGACCGCCTTGCGTACATCCGCGGCGGGAAGATCGAGGTCCTGACGTTTGGCGCCGGCTCGACCGCTGAGCTCGTGCCAGACGCGGCCCCGACCGTCCTGGGTTGGGCCAAGGACAAGCTCATGTGGGCCACTGCGGCCGGCATCTACACCGAGGGCGACAAAGGAGCGGTCCAGGTCGCGCCGCTGCCGAGCACCGGCACGGCGAGCGTGCTGTCCTTCTCGCCGGACGGCGCGCACGTCGCCTACCAGCAGGACCAGAACCTCCTGGTCCTCGATGTGAGCAGCGGCAAGAGCGCAGCGCTCGGCCAGGCCGGGGCCAACTTCCTTGGTTGGTCGCCCGACGGTTCGCGCGTGATGTACTCGATGGGTGGGTCGATCACCGTCTCGGACCCGCTCGGCAACGCGACCTCTACCCTCCCGAGCGGCGAGCCCAGCTGGTCCACCCAGGACGCGATCCTGCTCGGCTCCGACACCGACATCTCTCAGGTGCGGCCCGACGGATCCGGCGCGATGAAGCTTTCCAACGGGACGTACCGCGCGCCGCTGTGGGCGCCCGACGGCTCCTCGTTCGCGTTCTTCCGGGGCGGGCAGCTCTGGACGGCGACCGCGCCGCCGATGCCGCCCCAGCCAACGGTGCTCGACCAGGCGACCAACGTCGTCAACTCGTTCATGCAAGCCCGCCTCAAGGGCCAGACCGCCCAGGCGACCAGCTTCCTCGACGCCGGGGGACAGCAGGCTTACGCGGCGGGCGGCCTCAGCCTGACGATCAGCGGCGACCCCGGCTTCTCGCGCTACTACATCCTGACCCAGGAGGTCACCGGCGCACAGCCGGACACCGCCCGGTTCGTCGTGCGCCTGGTGCTCACTCACGGAAAGATCGACGTGAGCGACTTCGAAGAGACACTCACGCTGGTCCGCGACGCGACCACCAACAAGCTCCTGATCGATCAGGCCATAGCCGGAACGCACCGCGACCTGGGCAAGGGCGCGGAGGTCGTCGGATTGGTGGTGACCCCTGACACGATCCAGATCACATTCGACAGCGACCTCGACCCCGGAACCGTCGCCGGTGGAATCGTCGTCCTCGATTCCAAGGGCAAGCCGTTTGACGCAAGCCCGACCTATTCGAACAAGACGGTGACGATCAGCGGCCTCGGTCTCAAGCCAGGTGCGCAGTACAGGATCGTGGTCCTCACCACCGTCCGCGACGTGCTGGGGCACAACGTGGCCGCCGAGTACGACCTCGACCTGGTCGGCCCTGTCGCTGGGAAGCACGCCGACAACCAGCAGGGCGGGGCGAACGTAACCGGTTCTCCGAGCCCGAGCCCGGCCGCGACTCCCGCCGGCTAGCCTGGATCCACCGGCCGCGCGGAGCAGATTCGCGCTGGGGCGAGCTCAGCCGAAGGCGCCGCGAGCACCGGACCGGAGCGCACCAGTAGGTGCGCAAGGACCGGTGCGCAGCGGCAACGCTCGGATGAGCCGTCCCAGTAGCGAAGATGTCCGCGGGGATCGGTGGATTCAGGCTTAGAGGATCTTCAGCGCGCGCGCCGCGCGGGTGAGCGCCGTCACCGATCCCGAATGCGCGATGCCGCCCTGCAGCGCCGCCTCGAAAGCGTCGGCGAACGGCAGGCGCATCACCTCCATGTCCTGCTCATAGGTCTCGGGGTTGCGCTCAGCCTCCGTTATCCCCTGAGCCAGGAACATGTGCGCCGACCCGGTCAGGAAGGCGGCCCCGTGGACAACCCCCAGCGACGTGTAGCCGGTCGCGACGAGCCCGGTCTCCTCCGCCAGCTCACGCCGCGCGCATTCGAGCGGGTCTTCGTCGCCGTTGAAGGTGCCCGCGGGGACCTCCCATGACGATTCGTCCCATGCGTGGCGCCACTGACGCACGAGCATCGTGTCGCCGTTGTCGAAATACGGAACGATGAAGGCCGAGTCCGGGTTCGCCACGACCGTGTAGATGGCCTCCGCGCCATCGGGGAACCGGATCACTTCCTCGCGGAGCTCAAAAGGCCCCGAGCGGCCCCGGACGCTGGAGGCGCCCACAACGAACGGCCTGCCGCTCTTCGGATGAAGAAGCGGGGCTATTGCCGCACCGCCGCCGCTACGGCGGCCGCCGCGGCCGCGATGTGCCGCGGATCCGGGCCGTAGTCGAATGGAGAAACGTCAGCCGCCAGCTTTTTGGCGCGATCGACCAGCTCCGGATGATCCTCGATGAACCGCGTGCTCAACTTGCCGGCCCGAAAATCCGCGTTGTCGAGGATGGCCCGGTGATAGCTGATCGTCGTCGCAGGGCCTACCACCACGAACTCGCGGAGCGCCCGGCTCGCCCGCGCGATCGCCTCCGCGCGGTCGCTCCCGTGCACGATGAGCTTGGCGACCAGCGAGTCGTAGTTGGGGGGCACGTCCGAGCCGGGACCGAAACCTGAGTCGACCCGCACGCCCGGACCGGCGGGCGCAACCCATCGCGAGATGCGTTTGGGGTTGGGCAGGAATTTCCGCACCGGGTCCTCCGCGTTGATGCGCATCTCGATCGCGTGGCCGGTCCAGACTACGTCGTGCTGGGAGAAGCCGAGCTCCATGCCGGCCGCGATACGAATCTGCTCCTTGACCAGGTCGATGCCGGTCACCGCCTCAGTGATCGGATGCTCCACCTGCAGCCTCGCGTTGACCTCGAGGAAGTAGAAGTCGCCCTCGCTGAAGATGAACTCGACGGTGCCGGCGTTGACATAGCCGGCGGCAGTGGCCGCGCGGATCGCGGCGTCGCCCATGGCGGCGCGAATCTCCGCGGTCAGCGCCGGCGACGGCGTCTCTTCCATGATCTTCTGGTGGCGGCGCTGGATGGAGCACTCGCGCTCGCCGAGGTGCACAGCGTTGCCGTGGCTGTCGCAGATCACCTGAATCTCGATGTGTCTGGGATTGCGCACGTAGCGTTCGATGTACACGGTCGGGTCGCCGAACGCTGAGCGCGCGGCCTGCGCGCTGGTCTCGATCGCGGCGGCCAGGTCCGCCTCGGATTCCACGACCTTCATGCCGATGCCGCCACCGCCGCCTGAAGGTTTCACCATCACCGGGAAGCCGATCCGTCGGGCGGCGGTCACAGCAGCTACCGGGTCGACGGCGTCGCTTCCGGGGGTGACCGGCACTCCGTGGTCGACCGCGAGCTTGCGTGCGGCGAGCTTGGAGCCGAGCGCGCGCATCGCCGATGCGGGCGGCCCGATGAACTTGATCCCGGCGGCCTCGCACGCTTCGGGAAACGCGGGCTTCTCTGAAAGGAAGCCGTATCCCGGATGAATGGCCTCCGCGCCGACGTCATGCGCCACCTTGACGATGTGATCGAGCTTCAGGTACGAATCGCTCGCGGCCGCGCCACCGATGTGGCGCGCCTCGTCCGCATACCGGACGTGAATCGCGTTGCGGTCGGCGTCGGAGTAGACGGCGACGGTGGCGATGCCCAGCTCGCGGCACGCTCTCATGACACGGATCGCGATCTCGCCCCGGTTCGCGACCAGGATCTTATTGAAGAGCTTGCGCTTCATCCGATCAGCTTGAAGAGCTGGTGCTTCACCCGACCGCCAAAAGAGGTTGGTTCGGACTGACCACGTCGCCTTCTTTGACGTAAACGTGGCTCACCCGCCCGCCGACGGTGGTCACGATGTCGTTCTGCATCTTCATCGCCTCCAGTACAGCCACCACGTCACCCAGCTTCACCTCGTCGCCCGCCTTGACCGGGAGCTTCACGATGAGGCCCTGCATGGGGGCGATGACGGTCCCCTCGCCGACCTTCGGAGGCGGCTGAGCGGCCGATGAACCAGCCGGCGCTCCGGCGGAAGCCATGACGGTCATGCCGGCTCCCGTCACGCGCACCTTGAACGTCTCTCCCTCGACCTCGACGTCGAACTCCGCCATCGAGACCTGCGCCTGGGGCGCCGCCTCGGTCGGAGCTGACTCCGGAGCATCCGTGACCTCGGGGTCCGGCATCTTCGGCTCCTCCGCCGCCGCGCCAGGCTTGTCCGCTGCGTTCGCCCCCGGCTTCGGCCCGTTGAGGTAGTCCTTGAGCAGAGCCGGGAACATCAGCTGGATCAGCACCGCGTCGTCGGTTGGTTCGTGGCCTTGCCGGCGCAGCTGTTTTCGCGCGCCGTCCACCTGGGGTTCGAGCAGGTCCGCGGGGCGGATCGTGATGGGCTCCTCCCGCCCGAGCACCAGCCGACGCAGCTCATGGTCGGCCGGCACCGGCGGCCTCCCGTAGAGGCCCTGCAGATAATCCTTCAACTCCTGCGTGACAGTCGAGTACCGGTCGCCGCCAATCACGTTGTAGACGGCCTGTGTCGCGATGATCTGGCGGATCGGTGCCACCAGGGGCGGGTATCCGAGCTCGCGCCGCACCCGGTTCGCCTCCTCCATGACCTCCGCCTGGCGCGAGCCCGCGTTGTGGGCTGCGAGCTGGTGGTAGATGTCCTCGAGCATCAGGCCCGGCATGTGATAGCGGAGGATGCTCGCATCGACCCGGTCCGCGAACGGGCTCAGGTGCTCGAGGTGCCGCCGCTTCAGCTCTTCGACGTCGTAGTGGATCTCCCACATCTTGTCGAGGTCGAGACCGGTGTCGTACTCGCCGCCTTCGAGAGCGGCCACCACGCTCTCCGAGGCGGGCTGCGAAGTGCCCCACGCCAGGGGCGACACGGCAACGTCGAGGACCTCCGCCCCCGCTTCGACCGCCGCCATGTACGCCATCGGCGCCATGCCGCTCGAGCAATGGGAGTGGACGTCGATCGGGACCTTCACGACCTGCTTCAGCTCGGTGACGAGCTCCCAGGTCGCTTGCGGGCTGAGCAGGCCCGACGTGTCCTTGATCACGATCTCGTGGCAGCCCATGTCGACCAGGCCCTTGGCCAGCGAGCACCAGAGCTCGACGTTGTGCGCGGGCGAGATGGCGTAGCACAGGGCGCCCTGCACCTTCTTCTTGGCTTTGAGCGCCGCGGCGATCGAGGCCTCCATGTTGCGAAGGTCGTTGAGGGGGTCGAATACGCGGAACACGTCGACTCCGCACTTGGCGGCGTGCTTGACGAACAGCTCGACCACGTCGTCGGCGAAGTTGCGCTTGGAGACGAGATTCTGGCCGCGGATCAACGCCTGGATCGGGGTGTTCGGCGTGACCTTGCGCAGCTTGCGGAGGTACTCCCACGGATCTTCGCTGCGGTGAAGCTGCGTCTCGAACGTGGAGCCGCCGAACGCCTCCATGGCGGCAAAGCCGACGGCGTCCATCTTGGCTGCGATGGGCAGGATCTCCTCGGTGCGCAGGTCGCCGCCGAGCAGCGACTGCTGGGCGTCGCGGAACGTGGTGTCGATCAGGCGGACACGCGCCTTCTTTTTGGCCATCTCGTATTAGCCGGCCAGCCTGGCGCGCTTCTCGGCGTGGCTCTTCTCAATCCGGCTGTCACTCAACCCGATGATCCGCGCGGCAAGCCACGCGGCATTCTTGGCCCCGGCCTCGCCGATGGCGACCGTGGCGACAGGGATCCCCGCCGGCATCTGGACGATCGAATAGAGGGAATCGACGCCCCCCAGGTGCTGGGTGGGGACGGGCACTCCTATCACCGGTAGATCGGTCCACGCCGCCACGACGCCGGGCAGGTGGGCGGCGCCACCGGCGGCCGCGATGACGACCTTGAGCCCACGGTCACGCGCCGAGCTGGCCCATTCCATGACGCCCTTTGGGTTGCGGTGGGCGGAGCACACCTTGACCTCATGCTCGAGACCGAGCTCGTCCAGCACCTTGACGCAAGACTCCATGAGCGGCAGGTCGGACTTCGAACCGAGGATCACGCCGACGATCGCCGTCAATCAACTGCCTCCTGGGGAGCCGCCCCACCAGCTTCTCCGGCTATATCCGAACGGAAGAAGGCTCCCTCGAATCGTACCTGTCGAGCCCCCGCCAACGCCGTGTCGCGCGCCTGCGCGACGGTGTCGCCAAGCGCGACCGAGGTGACGACCCGCCCGCCGTCGGTGACGAGGCCGGTCCCGGGGACGTAGCGAGTCCCGGCGTGGAAGATCAGGACCCCTTTCGGCATCTCGGCGAGGCCGCGGATCTGAAAACCGGTTTTCACCGCCGCTTCGTCGGGATAGTGGCCCGATGCGACGACCACGCCGACGCACGGTCGCGGGCTCCAGCTCAGGTCGGGGAAGCTTGCGAGGTTGCCCTTGGCCGCCGCCAGGGCCAGGGCGACGAAGTCCGTCTGCAGGCGCGGCAGCACCACCTGCGCCTCCGGGTCGCCGAACCGGGCGTTGAACTCGAGGGTGCGGATCCCCTTGGTGGTCAGCATCAATCCCGCGTACAGCACGCCGTGGAAAACGTCTCCCGAGGCCGCGAGCTCTTGGACCGCCGGTCGGAGTACGGACTCGACGACTTCCTGGACCAGCGCGTCATCGACACCTCGTGGCGGCGAGTACGCGCCCATGCCGCCCGTGTTCGCGCCCTCGTCACCGTCATGGGCCCTCTTGTAGTCGCGCGCCGGCGCCAGCGCCACGACGTCCTTGCCGTCGGTCACACCGAGCACCGAGAGCTCTGGTCCTTCGAGCCGTTCCTCCACGACGATGGTGGCGCCGCTGCGGCCGAACTGCCCGTCGACGAGCATCGCGTCGATCGCGGCGTTCGACTCCTCGACCGACGAGCAGACGATCACCCCCTTGCCTCGAGCGAGGCCGTCGGCCTTGACCGCGACGCGGCCGTCACGCTCGCCGGCCCACGCGCGCGCCGGGGCGGGCTGCGTGAATACGTCGAAGTCCGCCGTCAGGATGCTCGCGCGCTGCATCAAGGCCTTGGCAAACGCCTTGCTCGACTCGATGCGCCCGGCGCCCCGGTTCGGACCGAAGACGTTGAAACCTGCGCTCCTCAACGCATCGCCCACTCCTGCTTCCACCGCCGCCTCCGGGCCGAGGACAACGAGCCCGAGCCGTTCCCGTTTTGCGAAATCGACCAGCCGCACGACGTCGGCTGCGCCGATCGGGACGTTGCGCGCCATGCCTCCCGTGCCGCCGTTGCCGGGAGCGCAGTAAACGCGCTCGACGAGGTCCGACTGCACGCACTTCCAGACCAGCGCGTGCTCTCGCGCGCCCGAACCGACAACGAGGACTTTCATCTGAGGCTCGGCTATTGGAGCATGGCCAGCGCGATGGGCGTCACGACCTGATGGGCGTTGCCCCAGTTGACCACCTCGACCCCGAACCGACCCCGCATGCGCCAGTAGCGGCGGCCGCTCGCGCGCCATGACCCGTCTGGTCGTTTCAGGAAGCGGAGCCGGTCAAGCGCTTCGGCCGTTCGCGGATCGTCCAGCTTCCCAAGCATCGCAATCGCACGCAGCCCGTGAAAGAAGTCGTAATGCCAGTAGTGCGGCCAGTGGATGTGAAGCCATTCGGGGTCGATCACATGGGCGGTGCGACTCGAGCGAAAGAGCCGGTGCTCTAACAGCAGCTCGCCGGCCCGCCGTGCGGCGTTCAGCGCCTTAGCGTCGCCGGTGGCGCGGTGATACTCAACCAGTCCCCAGATGGGCGCGAGCGATTCGTGGAATGAAGAATGGTGCGCGTCAGGGTCGCGGTCGCAGTTCCATCCGCCATCGGGCCACTGGGATCGCAGCAGCACCCCGGCCAAGTACTTGACCTGCGGGCTATTGGCCATGCCGAGGCGGCAGCCGACGGCAAGAGCGTTGCCCCATATCGACGCGTGCCGCCGCTCGAGCCCGTTGATAACCGGCGCGGTGTGGCGTGGACTGGATATCCAGTGGAGCACGTTCATCGCCGCAGCGCGCGCCGCAGGATTGCGAGCTTGAACGCCGAGCTCGACCAGTGACACGAGCCGCCAGTGAGCGCCCTTCCACTTCGAGTAGTGGGGCACCCCGAAAGATCCGTCAGATTTCTGCCCGCGCAACAGGCTCGCGATCGTCTTCTTGCGCCAGGCTGGATCTAACCGCCCGGCTATTCCCACTCGATCGTACCCGGCGGCTTCGACGTGATGTCGAAGACGACCCGGTTGACGCCCTTCACCTCGTTGACGATCCGGTTGCTGATGCGCGCCAGCACCTCGTAGGGCACGCGCGCCCAGTCCGCCGTCATGGCGTCTTCGCTAGTCACCACCCGCACGGCGACCACGTTGGCATAAGTCCGGAAATCACCCATCACGCCCACCGTCTCGAGCGGGGTGAGGACCGCGAACGACTGCCAGACCTGCCGGTAGAGGCCGTTGCGCTTGATCTCGTCGACGACGACCCAGTCGGCGTTGCGCAGGATCTCGAGCCGCTCCGCGGTCACCTCGCCGAGACAGCGGATCGAAAGGCCTGGTCCCGGGAACGGCTGACGGTACACCATCTCCTCCGGCATGCCGAGCTCGATCCCGACGGCGCGGACCTCGTCCTTGAAGAGGTAGCGCAGGGGCTCGATGAGCTGGAAACGCAGCCCTGGCGGCAGGCCGCCGACGTTGTGATGGGTCTTGATCTTGACCGCGGTCGAAGACACGTCCGGGGCGGTGGACTCGATGACGTCCGGGTAGAGCGTGCCCTGGGCGAGGAAGTCGATGTGGCCGAGGCTCGTCGCCTCCGCCTCGAAGACTGTGATGAACTCGCGGCCGACGATGCGCCTCTTCTGCTCAGGGTCGATCACGCCGCGGAGCGCCTGCAGGAAGCGATCGGTGGCGTCGACGTAGCGGATGTCCATGTCGAGGTTGCCGTGCATGACGGCGAGCACGCGCTCGGGCTCTTCCTTGCGCAGCAGGCCGTTGTTGACGAACACGCAGGTCAGCTGGTCACCCACCGCCCGGTGCACGAGCGTCGCGGCCACCGCCGAGTCCACGCCGCCTGACAGGGCGCAGATGACCCGGCCCTGACCGACCCTGGCCCGGATGCTCTCCGTGGCCTCGGCGATGAACGAACCCGCCGTCCACGACGGCGTGCACCCGCAGACGCCGTACAGGAAGTTGCGAAGGACCTCGCGACCGCCTGGCGTATGCACGACCTCGGGGTGGAACTGGATGCCGAAGATGCCGTGGTCGTTGGTGAACGCGGCCACCGGCGAGTTGCCGCTGGATGCGAGGGAGTGGAACCCGGGCGGGAGCTCGCTCACGTGGTCGCCGTGGCTCATCCACACCGGCATCTCGCCGCTCAGCCCGCGGAACAGGCCGGTCTGGTCGCGCACCGAGAGCAGGGCAGGCCCGTATTCGCGCGCGTGGCCGGGGTCGACCTTGCCGCCGAGGTGATGCGCGATGAGCTGCATGCCGTAGCAGATGCCGAGCACGGGGACGCCCGAGCGCAGCGCCTCGGGGTCGACCTGCGGTGCGCCCGGTTCGTACACGCTGGCAGGACCGCCACTCAGAATCAGTCCAGCCGGCGCACGCTCCTTCAGCACCGACCAGGGCGTGGTGCCAGGGACCAGCTCGCAGTACACATTGGCCTCGCGCACGCGGCGCGCGATCAGCTGGCTGAACTGCGACCCGTAATCGAGGACCAGGATGGTCTGCTGCCGCGTGCCGCCCTTCACCTCTTCGCGACCTCGGGCTGCCGCAACAGACCGGCTCAGCTCAGCTCTTCCCCATACCCACGTGCTGGGCCTGCTGGAAGACCTTGCCCTCTGATGTGATAGCGGGCGCGATCACCATCTCGACATGCTGGAACTCGGCGATGTCCCTGGCGCCGCAAACGCCGAGGGCGGAGCGGAGAGCGCCGGCGAAGTTCTGCGAGCCATCGTCGACGCGAGCGGGACCCAGAAGGATCTCGTGCAAAGTCGCCTTGGTCCCGGTCTGGATCCGGGTTCCGCGAGGCAGGTTGGGGTCGGGCGTCGCCATGCCCCAGTTGAAGCCTTTCGATGCGGACTCCTCGGCGCCCGCGAGCGGGGTGCCGATCATGACCGCGTCGGCGCCCGACGCGAACGCTTTGCACACGTCGGCGCCGATGCGCATGCCACCGTCCGTGATGACCGCCACACGCATGCCGCCGCGTCGCATGTGCTCGTCGCGGGCCGCCGCCACGTCAGCGGTCGCGGTCACCTGCGGCACGCCCACGCCGAGCACGCCTCGAGTCGTGCAGGCCGCGCCCGGCCCGACACCGACGAGGATGCCGGCAATCCCGGTCTCCATCAGCTCGAGCGCCGTCTCGTAATGGACGCAGTTCCCGACGACGACGGGGATGACGCAAGCGCGCACCAGGTCTTCGAAGGAGAGCTGGTGGTAGGACTTGGAAGAATGTCGCGCGGTCAGCACCGTGCCCTGAACGACATACACGTCCGCGCCGGCCTTCTGCACCACCTCGGCCCGCTCACCGGCGCGAGCCGGGACGGTCGAGACGGCGCACGGCACTCCTGCCGCTTTGATCGCCTTGATCCTCTCTGCGATGAGGTGCGCCTTCACGGGCTCGCGATATACCTCTTTCAGCAACGCGTTGACGTGAGCCTTGTCCGCCTCCGCGATCTTCCTGATGACCGGCGCGGAGTCCTCGTACCTCGTGTGCACGCCGTCGAGGTTGAGGACTGCCACTCCACCGAGCTTGCCCATCGCGATGGCGAAGTTCACATCGACGACTCCATCCATCGCCGATCCCCAGATCGGAAGAGGAAGCTTGAAGTCGGCGCCCATCGAAAAGGTGATATCGACCTCTTCGGGGTTGAGGGTCACGCCGCCCGGGACCAGCGCGACTTCGTCGAATCCATAAGCTCGGCGGGCTCGCCTGCCGATCCCGATCTCGAAATCCCCTATCAGGCCAGACTGCTCCCCGGTAATTGTTCCGCGGGTTTCGAGCCGGCTCTGATTCAGGGTGTGTTTACTCCAATGGTGGCGGGGTTCGCAGAGTATACCCGACACCCGCTGCGCATATTCTGTAGGCGATGTACAGAACGCTCGAGTACCTGCCCGGCATCACCGACGGCGACGTCGAGAGGCTGAGGTCGCGCGGTATCCGGCACACCAACCAGCTCATCCACCGGACGTCATTGGGGATCGATCGCGAGCGTCTCGCCAAGAAGACCGGCATCAGCGCGGACCGCCTGCTCGAGTTCGCCCATCAGTGCACCTTGCTCGAGGTTTCCGGGATGGACCGGTGGCTGCCCCTGGTCCGCCGCCTCGGCATCAACTCGATGAGAGACCTTCGCGCGCAGGACGCGGCCGCCCTTCACGCCAAGCTGGTTGAAGCGATCGGGCTTGCCGGCGCACCAGGGATGAGCGACGTCCAGTACTGGATCAGCCAGGCCACGGCGCTCGACATCATCGAAGAACCCGAGAGGACGCCTCCGCTCGCAGTCGTCGACTGACTACCAGCCGAGACGCTTTCGCAGCGCAGCGCGATCCGTCCCTGGTTAGAGGAAGACACCTCTGCGCATTCTCAGGTTGTCGTAGATGCCTTCCTGGATGGTGTCTCGGACCTCGTCCGCAAGCGCCATGACCAGGCTCTGGTCGTCGGCCGCCTCGGGCAGATGTTCCTCGACATGGATTGCCGGGTGAAACTGGATTCGCCACTTGCTGGGGAGCGGAATGAGGCCGAGCGGTCCCAGCCAAGGCCAGAATGGAGTGACCGGGAAGTAAGGCAGGCCGAAGAACTTTGCGATAGGAGCCACGTCGGCGACCATCGGATAGATCTCCTCCGAGCCGACCACGGACACAGGGATGATCGGCGCCCGTGAGCGGATCGCGGTCGAGACGAACCCGCCCCGCCCGAAACGGCGCAATCGGTACCGATCCTTGAAGTTCTTGCCAGTCCCGCGAACACCTTCCGGAAACACCAGCACCAGCTCGTCACGTTCGAGCAAACGTCGGGTGTCGTCGGGATGCCCGACGGTCTGGCCCGTCCTGCGCAAGAACCAGCTCAAGACCGGCATCCCCAGGAACATGCTCGCCACTAGCGCGCGCACGTGCCGCGGATGAGAGTGCTCGGCGAAAACCGCCGTCTTGATCATGGTTCCATCCCAGGGCAGCACCCCCGCGTGGTTGGCGACGAGAAGCGCGCGACCATGGGCAGGCACGTTCTCGACGCCGGTCGTCTCGACCCGCCAGTAATCGCGGTACAGGACCATGAACGCGGAGAGGAAGGACTCGGTCCACTGCGCGTCGAAGCCGAAGTCGTCCACCGCGTAGTCGTACCCGCGCTGCGCCAGCTCCTGCTGCTTGTAGAGGAACTGGACCAACCCCATGACCCGGTTGAGGTCGATGACGTCGTGGCCGGTCAGCTGCTTCAGGCGGACCGACAGCTCATTGAGGCCTTGCAGAGCGTACATGGGGGCCCTGCGCTGAAGCCGGCGCACCTGCTTGGGCAGATGCAGGCCGGGATTGGGCTGCACGATCTCGGCTTTCTTGCTCCGGCGCTTGCGCTCCTGGGCCGTGGGCTGGCCGATCACCTGTGGGCCGCCAATGAGTGACCACCTTTGCGATCCCCGCGTCGGCGGCGCTGCAAGTAGACCTGCAGCTCGTATTCCTGCGGCGGCGAAGGCGCCTCGATGACCTCGAGCTCCTTGCCTCGAGCCAGCCCGTTCATGACCTCGCGAGAGCTGTGATGGGGTTTCCAGCCGAACTCCGCCTCGAGCCTGGAGCCGTCCATCACCGAGCCGTACGCGATCACGTCGGCCAGGTGTCCCGGCACATCGACGCGGGCGAACGCGCGCAGCGAGAGCTGCGCCAGCCAGCGCGCGTACGGGATCAGGACGGGTGCTGCACGGCCGCCCATCACGCCGATCGCCTGGCTCAGCAGCACGATGCCCGCCCCACCGACGTTGAAGACGCCCGGGTGGTGGCCGAGCGTCGCCCGGACGATCGCTTCGGCGGCGTCGTCTTCGTGCACGAACTGCAGCCGCGGATCGAACCCGGCGAACGTCGGCACGACGGGCAGCGAGAGGTATCGCGCGAAGGTCGTGTCGTCGCTCACGCGAAATCCGAGACGCAGCACGGTGACCGCGCAGGACTCGTCGCGAAGGGCGAACTCGCCCACCAGCTGCTCCAGCTCGATGAGGTCAGCGGTGATGGACGATGCCGGCCTGTCGGCGAAGGCCATGTCTTCGGAGAAGAAGGAGGGGTCGGTGGGGCTGGCGCCATATAGGGCCTGGCTCGATTTGACGACCAACCTGCGCACCGGACTCGACGGCCCGGCGCACCCGACGAGCACGTTCATGGTCCCGATCACGTCTGTCTCGTGGATCGCACGCGAGTCATGGGGGGAGTCGACCATCACCGCGAGGTGGACGACGGTGTCGATCTTCAGGCGCCTGATCAGCTTGCCGATCGCGGCGTGGCGGGTGTCGGCGTGGACGAAGTCCATCTCTTCGAGCGCGCTGACCGGGTCGGAGATGTCGCAGCCGAAAAGGACGGGCACCTCGGACGCGAGCCGGCGCGCGACCTCCGCGCCGAGCGGGTTGGAAACACCGGTGATGAGGACGCGGTTAGGCCGGAAGAGAGTCATCGCACTCTCAATCTAAACCAGTGGAGCTGAAGCCCGGATTTAGTCCGGGCGTCCCCAGGCTCCACAGTCACTACTCCGGGCAACCTGAATGCCACGGGGGGTTCCGCGGGGGGATCCTGATCCCCCCGCGCCTTTATGGGTATATGCCTCGCACCGTCGTCGCGTTGGCCACGCGCTGCACGGCCAACGCGTACGCGGCAAGCCTCATATCGATGCGCTTGTTCACCGATGTGTGCAGGATCTCGTAGAACGCGCGCGTGATCACGTGGTGCAGCTTGGTGTTGATCTCCTCCTCCTCCCAGAAGAAGGCCTGGAGGTCCTGCACCCATTCGAAGTAGGAGACGATCACTCCGCCCGCGTTGGCGATGATGTCGGGCACGACGAAGATCCCTCGGTCGTGCAGGATCGGGTCGGCCTCGGGCGACACCGCCGCGTTGGCGCCTTCGGTGATGAGCCGCGCCCGGATGCGGCCGGCGTTGGTCCCGGTGATCTGGTCCTGGACGGCGGCCGGCACGAGGACGGTGACCGGCAGCTCGATGATCTCGTCGTTGGTGATGGTGTCCGCCTTCTTGAAGCCGCCCACCCCTCCTCTCACCTGCCGGTGCTCTTCCAGGGCGGCGAGGTCGAGGCCTTTCGGGTTGTACACGCCGCCTTTGGAGTCGCTGACCGCCACGACGCTCAACCCGGCCTCCGCCAGCAGCCGCGCCGCAGAGCGCCCGACCTGGCCGTAACCCTGGACGGCCACCGTCGGCGTCTCCTCGTCCGCGTGCAGGTACTTGAGGGCTTCGAGCGTCAGGTAGGTGGCCCCTCTGCCGGGCGCGTCGACCCGACCTTCAGAGCCGCCGACGTCGACCGGCTTGCCCGTGACGGAGGCAGTCACGGAGTGACCGGCATGCATGGAGACCGTGTCCATGATCCAGGCCATGATCTGCGGGTCGGTGCCCATGTCGGGCGCCGGGATGTCCTTCTCGGGACCGATCAGGATCGCGATCTCCGTGGCATAGCGGCGGGTCAAGTGCTCGAGCTCGGTCAGGGAAAGCTTGCTCGGGGTGCAGGCGACGGCGCCCTTCGAACCGCCGTACGGCAGGCCGACAGCGGCGCATTTCCAGGTCATCAGCATCGCCAGGGCCTTGACCAGGTCGATCGTGACGTCGGGGTGGTAGCGGATGCCGCCCTTGGCCGGGCCGCGGCTGATGTTGTGCTGGACGCGCCAGCCGGTGAAGACGCGGACCGAGCCATCGTCCATCCGGACCGGGAAGTGGACGGTGAGCTCGCGCTTGACCTCGCGCAGGCTCCGCCGAGAGTCGTCGGACAGGCCGATCACGTCGGCAGCGGCGTCGAAACGCCGCTGGGCGGTCTGGAAGGCGGAAGCGCGGGTTTCGACCGCCATTTCGGGACTCCGATAGTAACTCTCGAGGACCCCGTGCGCCGACGCGCTTCACGCACAATGGCCACGTGTCGCGCCAGCAGTTCGCCAGCGCAGCCATCGTGGCGGTGGTCGCCCTGGCCACCGGTTTCGTCCTGACCGGGCAGGTCAAAGCCCAGCTGCTGACACCTTCCAACCAGCTCGCGCGCTACCAGGCGCTGCAGCGCAGCGTGCAGGACCTCGAGGCCACGAACCTCGTCGAACGCCAGCAGATCGCCACCCTTCGATCGCAGATCGCCGCCCTCGAATCCGACGCCGCGAGCCGGTCGGCGGCGACGCAAGCCCTGCAGAACCAGGTCAACGACCTTCGCGCGCGGGCAGGGCTGACCGCCATGCACGGGCCCGGCGTCGAGGTCGACCTATCGAACGGCATCCCCGGTCCCGACACCGGCGGGCAGACGGGTTACCTGGTCAACTACCAGGACGTCCAGGACGTGGTCAACCTCCTCTTTGCCCAGGGGGCCGAAGGCATCGCGGTGAACGGCCGCCGCATCACCCCGCTCAGCGCCTATTCGGGCTCGGAGGGCCAGGTGATCATCGACCAGGGGCCACCGCTTTCCTCCCCGATCAAGGTTGTCGCGGTCGGAGACCGCAACCGTATGGAGACCGCCCTGGACGACTCGTCCGCCCTCCCGGACATACGCGCCCGGCAGGTCCAGTTCCAGCTTCACCTCACCTTCGACGGCGCCCCCGACCTGCCGCTGCCGGCCTATGACTCCAGCCTCCTGATCCCCTATGTCAACCCGGCTTAGCCCCACCGCGCGGCGGCCGCCGGTGCGCGCCGGCGCCATCAGCGTGTGGCTCATCGCGCTGCTCGTCGCCCTGGTCGCTACGATCCAAATCCGCAGCCAGGCCGAGGTGGAGCGGACGCTCGTCGGCGTTGACCCGACCTCGCTCGCATTCCTCATCGACGACCTGCACCGGGCCAATGACTCGCTGAGCGCCGAGACCGCGGATCTCACCCAGCGGAAAGCAACATTGCAAACCGGAAGCAGCGGCGCAGCCGACCAGGTGCTGACCCAGGAGGCCGACCGCCTGCGAGCGCTGGAAGGCCTGGTCCCGGTCCAGGGCCCGGGGATCGTGATCGTGATCGACGCCAGCGGCCTACAGGCCCTCGACCTCCAGGATGCCCTCAACAACCTGGGCGCCGGCGGCGCCGAAGCGATCGACGTCAACAACCACAGGATCGTCGTCGGGGTGCCCGTCGAGCAAGCCCCGAGTGGTGTGGAAGTCGACGGCGTGCTGATCGCGGCGCCGTGGACCATCTCGGTGATCGGCGATCCGACCCGGCTCGCGGATGTCGGCGACCTGATGACGCAGCAGCTGCGCGCCGACAGGCGCGTGCGGCAGGCGACCTACCGGGCAGAACCCGAAATCGTCATCCGCTCGGTCGTCAGCGCGAGGCCGTTCGTCTACGCGATCGGGTCTTAGGGAAAGACCTAGCGGCGTGGCCGCCGCTTTGCTGGCTCCGCCGCGCCGAGCTTCTTGAGCTGCGCCGCCATCCGGTCCAGGCGCTGGTTGATCCTTTCGATGTCGTGGTGCGTGGGGATGCGGAGCCTTCGCAGCGCCGTTTCGATCGCCTCGTCCGCGCGGCCTTCCAGGTCTTCACGCCTCTTCTCGACCTGGTTGCGCAGGTCGCCTGGCACGCTCAGCGTCTTGCGCACGTAGTCGAGGAGCGCCTGGCCGCGGTCGTGCAGCGCTTCACCACCCGCATCGACGATCCGCGACGGTCCGCGTTTCTCCTCGGTCAAGACGATCTGCGACAGGGTCACCTGCGTCAGGTCATGACCGTTATCGCGGTCGATCACCTTGATGTCGTGGCCCTCGCGTACCAGGCCGGCGATTCCGTCCAGCGTGATGTACCGGCTCGTGCGCGTGTCGTAGAGCTTGCGGTTTGCGTACTTCTTGATAAGGTGTCGTTCAGGGGCAGTCACAAGCGGGGCCAATTCTAATGCGGTGCGTTAAGGGCCCCACCGCGACTTGGGTTCCACGGCGCGGTAGGCCGCTGACCTACCGCTTTCACGGAGGTTGATCCATGGCGACGAGAAAGCGAACATCGAAACGTTCTGGCCTGGTGGGCCGCGCGGTACGCGCCGGCCGTAAGGCGCTGCGAGAGGCCGAGAGCCGCGTGCCGGCCGATCTCCGCAGGCAGCTGGAGCGAAGGATCAGGGAAGGCGAGAAGAGCCTCCAGGCTGCGATCAAGCAGGTGCGTGCACAGGTCAAGGAGGCCGCCAAGCAGGCCGACGTCGACAAGGCCCTGAAGCGCCTCGACGGGCTGAGCAAGCAGGTGCAGCAACTGGCGCGCGGAGCATCGACTCGCGGCGCCTCCACGACTCGGCGCGCGACCAAGAC
>JBAUTF010000230.1:0-15526 GCA_049582065.1 Candidatus Dormiibacterota bacterium
ATGCGTGGGGGGGTCTCCGTAGGGGGGGCCTGACCCCCCTGCGCTGGTTCCACGCGCGGCCGCGAATGACCTCGGGCAGCGTCATGCGACACCGGCCGGCATGTGCTTCAGCACCTCGTTCGGGTGCGTGATCACTCCTGTCACGGCACTGGCCGCAGCGACGGCGGGGTTCGACAGGTAGACCTGCGCTTTCGGGTGGCCCATGCGGCCGGGGAAGTTGCGGTTGGTCGTGCTGAGGCACACTTCCCCTTCGCCGAGCACGCCCATGTGCCCGCCGAGGCATGCGCCACACGTAGCCGTTGTCCAAGCGGCGCCCGCCGCCAGGAAGGTCCTGATCAATCCTTCCTTTTCCGCCTGGATCGCCACCAGGTGCGAGGAGGGCGTGATGATCAGCCGCACGCCGGGCGCGACCTTGTGCCCTTCGAGCACCGCCGCGGCGCGGCGGAGGTCGGTGATGCGAGAGTTCGTGCACGAGCCGATGAACACCTGGTCGAGGCGAGTCCCGGCGACCTCCGACAGCGGCGCGTAGTTGTCGGGCGACATGGGCTTGGCGACGCCGAGCTCGACCTTTTCGGCATCGAACTCGAACACCTTCTCGTACCCGGCGTCGGCGTCTGAGGAGACCGGCGTGTAAGGCCTCTTCGCTCGCCCGTCGAGATACTCCTTCGTGATCTCGTCGAACTCCATGATCCCGTTCTTGGCGCCCGCCTCGATCGCCATGTTGGTCATGGTCAGCCGCGCTTCCATGTCGATGTGGCGAAGCGCCTCGCCCGTGTGCTCCATCGCCTTCGAACGCGCGCCATCGACGCCGATCTGGCCGATCACGTACAGGATCAAGTCCTTCGCCTCGACCCATTCCTTGAGCCGGTTGCGATAGACGAACTTGAACGTCTCCGGGACGCGAAACCAGAGCTCGCCGAGCGCGAGCACACAAGCCAGGTCGGTCGAGCCGATGCCTGTCGCGAAGTTGTTCAACGCGCCGTACGTGCAGCTGTGCGAGTCGGCGCCGACGACGAGCTCACCCGGCAGCACGAGGCCGTTCTCAGGAAGCACCGCGTGGCAGATTCCGCCCTGGCCCACCTCGAAATACCACTTGATCCCCATGTCGCGCGAGAACTCGCGCGTCAGGCGGCCTAGGGTCGCGCTCGCGGCGTCCTTGGCGGGCTGGAAATGGTCCTGCGTCACCGCGACGCGCTCGGGGTCCCAGATCTTCTCGGCGCCCATTTGCTCGCGCATGATCCTGCCGGCGGGCGGGATGGTCAGGTCGTGGCCCATCGCGAAGTCCACCTTGGCCAGGACGAGGTCGCCCGGGCGCACGCTTTCCCGTCCCGCTCCGCGGGCCAGGATCTTCTCGGTCATCGTCATGCCCATCTGAGCTTTCCTAATCCCTCAGCCTCTTCGCGATTGCGTCGCCGACCTCGCCGGTCGACAGGTTGCCACCGACGTCGCGCGTGCATTCCCCTGCCTGGATCGCCGATTCGACCGCACCCTCGATCGCCTTTGCCATTTCCGTATGACCCAGGTGTCTCACCATCATAGATGCGCTCAGGATCGCCCCGATCGGGTTGACGAGGCCTTTGCCGGCGATGTCTGGCGCGGTCCCGTGCACCGGCTCGAAGAGGCCTCGGCCGGTCTGCGGGTTGATGTTGCCCGAGGGCGCGATGCCCATGCCTCCGACCAGCTCGGCCGTCAGGTCGGAGAGGATGTCGCCGAACAGGTTGCCGGTGACTATGACGTCGAACTGGCTCGGGTCGCGCACGAGCTGCATCGCCGCCGCGTCCACGTATAGGTGTCGCGTCCTGATGTGCGGATGATCGGCAGCCACCGCCTTCCAACGTTCCTGCCACAGCGCGCCCGCGAACGCCATCGCGTTCGATTTGTCGACCATCACCACCTCGCGTCTTGCGACCTGGAAGGCGTACTCGATGATCCTCGTCACACCGAGGTGTGTGTTGAGGTCTTCCTGGATCGCAACCTCCTGCTCGGTGCCCCTCTTGAAGCGGCCGCCCATGCCCACGTAGAGGCCCTCCGTATTCTCGCGCACGACGAGCAAGTCGACCTTCCGGCGGTCCTCGCGGCGCAGTGGCGACAGGCGGTCGTCGAACAGGCGGGCGGGCCGAAGATTTACGTAGAGGTCAAGCTCGAAGCGGAGCCGAAGCAGGACTCCGGCGAGGTAGCTCGCATCGTTGACCCGCGGATCGCCCACAGCCCCGAACAGGATCGAATCGGCCTGCTGGAGCTTCGTCCAGACGCGCGCCGGGATCGGCTCGCCGGTGCGCATGAACTGGTCCGCGTTGACGTCGAACTCTTCAAACTCGAAATCGGCGCCCGCCGCGCGGAGCACCTTGATCGCTTCCGGAACGACCTCCTTCCCCGCCCCATCGCAGGGCAGTACCGCGATGTACGTCACGCCGACGCCGGCTCGTGAGCGGGCTCGCGCAGCTTGTAGCGCTGGATCTTTCCGGTCACGGTCTTCGGAAGCTCGTTGACGAACTCGACCATGTGCGGGTACTGGAAACGCTGTAGCCGCGACTTGCAGTGCTCTTGCAATGCGGCGACCAGCGCATCGTCTTTTTCGGCATCGCCTTTGGTGATCACGAATGCCTTGATTCTCATGAATCCGTCGACCGAGATGCCAACCACCGCGCTCTCCCCCACCGCGGGATGCTCGAGCAGCACCGACTCGATCTCGATCGGCGATACCCACAGACCGCTCACCTTCATCATGTCGTCGGATCGGCCCTCGTACCAGAAGAAGCCGTCCTCGTCGACTCGATACCTGTCACCGGTGAAGAACCATTCGCCGAGGATCGAGCGTTTCGATTTCTCGTGCTGCGCCCAGTAGAGCGCCAGCGCGCTGTCACCCTTTACGTACAGGTCGCCCGCCTCGCCACTGGGCACCGGCTGCCCTTCCGGGTCGAGGATCTTGAGCTCGTACCCCGGGACCGGTTTGCCGCTCGACCCGGGCCTCACCTCCTCGAGGCGGTTGGAGCAGTAGATGTGGAGCATCTCGGTCGAGCCCACCCCGTCCAGGATCGTGAGGCCGAAAGCATCTTTCCAGCGCCGCCAGACCTCGGCCGGGAGCGCCTCGGCGGCTGCCACGCAGTGGCGAATCGATGAGAGGTCATGTTGGCGGGCGCCCTCGGAGTTGAGGATGGCGTTGTACAGCGTCGGCGCGGAGAAAAACAGCGTCGGGCGGCGCTTTTCGATCGTCTCGAGGACTGTCGCCGGCGTGTGGCGGCCGGCGTGCAGGACGGTCGAGGCGCCCACCCAGTACGGGAAGGTCAGGTTGTTGCCGAAGCCGTAGGCATGAAAGAGGCCCGTGGTCGAGAAGGTGATGTCCTGCTCGGTGATGCCGAGTACCTGCTCGGCATACGTGATGCAGGTGTACGGGATGTCGTGCTGGAGGTGGACGACCGCCTTCGGTTTGCCGGTCGACCCTGAGCTGTAGAGCCAGAACGCCATGTCGTCCTTTCGGGTCGGGGCTGCGGGGATCGCGGGACCTGGGGTGAGCAGGTCGGAGCGGAGGACGCGGGGGCGGTGAGGGGCGCGGCCGGCGGCGCCTTGCAGGCGCTCCTCTGTGGTCGCGTCGACGACGACGACACGCGCCGTCGAGTCATCGATGTAGTGGTCGTAGTCCTCGCTGTGCTGGAGGACGGGGATCACCGGGACGGGGATTGCTCCGATGCGGAGCGCGCCGAGGAAGGAAGCGACCCATCCCGGGCTGTCGAAACCTGCGATCAGAACGCGCTCCTCGCGCCGCACGCCAAGCTCCAGCAGGGCCGCGGCTGCGCCGCAGGTGAGGTTGAACAGGCCGCCGTACGTGAGATCCGTGCCCGCCGAGTAGATCGCAACCTTGTTCGCCCGACCGGAGTCGAGATTGCGACCGAGCAGGTCGGCGGCGACGTTGTACCGCTCCGGCAGATCCACCACCGTCATATAAGCATGGACACGCATGGAGGCGGTAGAGAGACGGCCTGGGATTGGTACATCCCCGAGCCCGGTTGGCCTACTGCCTGATGACCGCGGCCGCTCCCTTCCTCAGGACGTACTTCTGGATCTTTCCCGTCGCCGTCTTGGGGAGCTCCTGCACGAACGTGACGCTGTGCGGAGCCTTGAAATGAGCGAGCCGGTCCCTGCACAGCTGGATCAGCTCCCGCTCCGTCGCGGTGGCGCCTGACTTCAAGACGACGTAGGCATGCGGAGCCTCGCCCCACCTCTCGTGAGGCAGGCCGACGATCGCCGCCTCCTGCACCGCCGGGTGGCGCAGGAGAACCCCCTCGACCTCAACGCTCGAGATGTTCTCTCCACCGCTGATGATCACGTCCTTGATCCGGTCTCGGATCTCGACGTAGCCGTCAGGGTGCAGAACCGCCGCGTCGCCGGTATGGAACCAGCCGTCGCCCATGACCTTCTTGGTCGCCTCAGGGTCGTTGTAGTAGCCCTGCATGATCACGTTGCCACGCGCGACGATCTCTCCGAGTGACTGGCCGTCCGCGGGCACGTCTTTCCCGTCGCCGTCCACGACGCGCAGCTCGCCGGAAGTGATGAGCTCGACACCTGTGCGGGCCTTGATGATCCCAAGGTCGGTGGTGTTCAGCTTCCGGTGCTCCGGCCGCGGCTCGCAGATGGTGATGAATGGGGCCGTCTCGGTCAGCCCGTAGACCTGCGTCACCTCCCAACCGAGGTCGCCCTCCATGCGCTCGATCGTCGCAGCGGCGGGTGCGGCTCCTGCGGTGATGACGTGCACGCCCTTAGGTACGTCGCCCCGCACGTCGGCGGAAGAGTTGGCGAGCGCGATCAGGATGGTTGGCGCTGCGCAGAGCCAGCCTACCTTCTCATTGCGGACCAGCTCGAAGATCCGGGCCGGCTCCACCTTGGGCAGGCAGATGTGCCTCCCTCCGACCGCGGTGATGATCCAGACGAAGGTCCAGCCGTTGGCGTGGAACATCGGAAGCGTCCACAGGTAGCCGTCCCCGACCGTGATGTGGAAATGAACCAGGGTGCCGACGGCGTTAGCCCAAGCGTTGCGGTGCGTGATCATCACGCCCTTCGGCTTTGCCGTCGTGCCGCTGGTGTAGTTGATGGTGAGGAGGTCGGTCTCCGCGATGTCGGGGCGCTTGAAGTCCGGTTTCGCCGATTCGATCGCAGCCTCGTACTCGACCCATCCCTTCCGGCCGCCGGCGCTGCCCAGGCTCACGAAGTGCTCCACGCCGCTCAGCTGCTCCCGGACGCCGTCGACGGCGTCCAGGTAGTCGGGATGAACACAAAGGACCTTCGCGCCCGAGTGTGAGGTGATGTAGACGAAATCCTCGGCGGTAAGGCGGTAGTTGATGGGCACCAGCACTGCGCCGATCTGCGGCACGGCGTAGAAGGACTCGAGCTGCTCGTGCGTGTTGGGCGCGATGTAAGCGACACGGTCGCCCTTCTCGACTCCCATCGCCTGCAGGCCCGACGACCACCGGTCGCATCGCTGGAAGAACTGCTCGTAGGTCATCCGCAGGTCGCCGTCGACCACCCCTTCCCGGTCTCCGTAGAGCTTGCGGGTCCGGCGCGCGAACTCCAGAGGCGTCAGCGGCGTTTCCATGCAAGACCTCCCTTCACGAATTGAGCATCAACGCAAAGTCGGCGTTCTTGATCCCGCCGACGAAGGCACTGTGGGCCTTTGGCTCCAGCTCCACCGCACGTTCATAGACGAAGGCATACACATTGTCCATGGTCCAATCGCCGTATCCCTGGATGCGCAGGCCATATCGAAGGTTCTCGTCTTTCCGGCCCCGCTGGTACAGGTCGGTCGCGCGCGAGTACATGGCTTTGAGGATCTCGAGCTGCATGCTCAGCTCGGCGATCGTCCGCGCGTCGCCCTCCTCCTCCACCAGGCTCTCGACCTGGGCTTCGAGGTCGGCGATCTCCTTCTGGTAGTCGTCCACCCCACGGACGAGTCTACTAGTGGATCAAGTAGTTCGACGCGACCGACGCGGCGATGAGGATGGCGATGATGTTGACCACCTTGATCATCGGATTGATGGCCGGCCCGGCCGTGTCTTTGTTGGGGTCGCCGACGGTGTCGCCGGTCACCGCAGCCTTGTGAGCCTCCGAGCCCTTGCCGCCGAGGTTGCCCTCCTCGATGAACTTTTTGGCGTTGTCCCACGCCGCTCCGCCGCTGGTCATCTGGAGGGCGAGGAAGAGCCCGGTGACAATCGCTCCGACCAGCATCCCACCGAGGGCTTGCGGGCCGAGGATGTAGCCGACCGCAAGAGGGGCGATCACCGGGATGACGCCGGGGAGGATCATCTCGCGCTGCGCCGCGGCGGTCACGATGCGGACGGCAGTGCCGTAGTCGGGCTTGCCGGTCCCTTCCATGATCCCCTTGATCTCGCGGAACTGGCGCCGAACCTCCTCGACCACGAGGCCTCCCGCGCGACCGACGGCGAGCATGGCCAGGGACCCGAACAGGAACGGCAGGATGCCGCCGAGGAACAGGCCCACGATGACGCGGGGGTTGGACAGCTCGAAGGTCGAGGGGTGGCCGGCACGGGCCAGCTCCTGCGTGTAGGAGGCGAACAGGACGAGCGCCGCCAAGCCGGCCGAGCCGATCGCGTAGCCTTTGGTCACGGCCTTGGTCGTGTTGCCCACCGCGTCCAGCCGGTCGGTCACGCCGCGAATTTCATCGGGCAGATCCGCCATCTCGGCGATGCCGCCGGCGTTGTCGGTGATCGGCCCGTAAGAGTCGATGGCGACGATGATCCCGGTCATCGAAAGCATGGCCGTCGCGGCGATGGCGATCCCATACAGCCCGCCGAGGCCGTAGCTGACGAGGATGCCGACGCCGATCACGAGCACCGGTAGCGCGGTCGCCATCATGCCGATCGCCTGGCCCGCGATGATGTTCGTGGCGTGCCCGGTGACCGACGCCTTGGCGATCAGGTGGACGGGCCAGTACGTGGTCTCGGTGAAGAACTCCGTGATCGCGACGATCAGGACCGTGATCACCACGCCGATCAGGGCCGCGAAGAACAACCTGTTCGGGTCGGTCACACCACCGCCCGGCGCCAGGTAGTGGTTGGAGCTCATGTACTGGGTCACGAAATAGAAGCCGACGATCGCGATCGCGACCGCGACCAGGAGCCCGGCATAGAGCGCGCCCATGATCCATTTCGGGTTGAAGACTCGGACGAAAAAGGTGCCCGCGATCGACCCGACCACGCTCACGGCGCCGAGCAGCAGCGGGTAGATGACCCAGCCGATCTGGTTCTTGAACAGCAGCGAGCCGAGCAGCATGGCCGCGATCATGGTCACCGCGTACGTCTCGAACAGGTCGGCGGCCATGCCGGCGCAGTCGCCGACGTTGTCGCCGACGTTGTCGGCGATCACGGCGGGGTTGCGCGGGTCGTCTTCGGGGATGCCCGCCTCGAGCTTGCCCACGAGGTCGGCACCTACGTCAGCCGCTTTGGTATAGATGCCGCCACCCAACCGGGCGAACACCGAGACGAGGCTCGCGCCGAAAGCAAGACCGACCAGCGCGTCGGGGTTCTTGAACACCAGGTAGGCGGCCGACACGCCGAGGAGGCCGAGACCCACGACCATGAAACCAGTGACCGCGCCGCCGCGGAACGCCACCTGCAGCGCCTTGTTCAGGCCGCCGCGAGCCGCTTCCGCCGTGCGCAGGTTGGATCGAACGGCGATGTTCATGCCGACATAGCCCGCAGAGGCGGACAGCACCGCTCCGACCACGTACAGGACCGCCGTCGACCAGTTGATGAAGAAGCCGATGACGATCGCGATGACCACGCCGATGATCGCGATCACCGTGTACTGGCGGTTCAGGTAGGCCGAGGCGCCCTCCTGGATGGCTGCGGCGATCTCCTTCATGCGGTCGTTGCCCGGAGGCATGCGGAGCACGAGGCCGATCAGGACGACGGCGAAAACGACCGCTGCCACGCCGCCGGCCACGCCAAACCACGCTGTGTTGGGATCCATCAGTCGACCGAAAACCTCCCCTCTAGACGCGGAACTGAAAACTGCCGCGGAGCGTTAGGTTAAACGAACCGCCAGGCAAGGGTCGTCAGCCGGTAAGGTCAAACGGGCCCAGCCCGCCGCCCGCGGCGGACCAACTGGCCTCCACGCGCACGACGCGGGCCAGGCGCGGCCCTTCTTCCGCCGCTCGCTTCAACTGCTCGAGGTCCGGCCTCGAGCCCTCGGCCATCAGCTCGACGGTCCCGTCGTCGTTGTTGCGCACCCAGCCGAGGAGCCGGAGCGCCTCGCCTTTGCGAAGGAGGAAGTAGCGGAACCCGACCCCTTGCACGTCGCCGTGAATCACGGCGTGCAGCCGCTCCATGCCCGGAGGTTATATCGTCGGGGCATGCCGACCTCCAGCATCGTGGCCGTCGGTGACGAGCTGGTCGGCGGGTTCACCCTCGACACCAACTCCCACTGGCTCGCCGAGCGTCTCCGTCTGCTCGGCTACCCGCTCAAGAGAGTGACCCAGATTCGCGACCGCCCCAACGAGATCGTCGAGCAGGTGCGGCGCGAGCTGGCGGACGCCGAGGTGACCAACATCTTCATGAGCGGTGGGCTCGGGCCCACCCCCGACGACCGCACCTTCGCCTCCCTGGCCGGCGCCCTCGGCCGCGAGCTGGTGATCTGGGAGGAGACGCGGGCCCGGATCGAGCGCCGGGTCCGGCGTATGCACGAGGCAGGTCTTCTGGACTCCCCAGACCTGACGGAAGGCAACCTGCGTATGGCGCGCATCCCCGCCGACCCCGCTCACGTGTTCAAGAACCGGCGCGGCATGGCGCCGGGCGTGCTCTACGAGTCGGGCGGCAAGCGCATCTTCGTGCTGCCAGGCGTCCCGCTCGAGATGAAAGGAATCTTCACCGAAGAGATCGAGCCGCAATTCCTTGCGGGTGGGTCGGTGGCGACGGTGCGTGAGCTGCGCTACACGTTCGCGGTCGAAGCCCGCTTCTACCCGCTGATGAGCGAGCTCGAGGCGAGCTTTCCCGATGTATCGGTCGGCTCCTATCCGAACTTCGAGACCAAAGAGCTCGTCATCCGCTGCCTCGGCGCCAACGCCAGGCGCGTGGACGAGGTGATCGAGGTCGTCCGCCGGCGCTCGGCGGAGCTCGGCATGACGGGCGAGCGGCGGTGAACTAGCTGCGGAGCTTCCGCTCGACGAGCCTTCGCTCGGCTGGGTTCTGACACAACGTCAGGCGGTGATGGCGCCGCCTCACTCATACGACGAACGGCGATCCTCGATATCGACAGGCCCTACGAGCCCGTGAACTCGGGTTCCTGGCGGTTGAGGAAGCTCATGATCCCGATTGCCGCATCGGTGGTCAGCGACGCGCGCGCGAAGTTCTCGGATTCGATCACGAGGGCTTCGGCCAGCGGGAGATCCTGGCCACGCAGCACGGCGTCCTTGATCATCGCGATCGCGACCGTGGCCGCTTTGGCCAGCCTGCCGGCGAGGGCGTCGACGGCGCCGGGTAGGTCCTCGGGTTTGACCGCCATGTCGACCCATCCGACGGCTTCCGCCTCCTTCGCCGAAAGGCGTGTGGACTCGATGAGGAACCGCAGCGCCCTGGCTTTTCCGATCAAACGTGGCAGTCGCTGGGTGCCCCCCGCACCCGGGATGATGCCGAGCGACGACTCGGTCTGGCCGATCTTCGAGCGGCCGTCCTCGACCATGACACGGTAGTCGCAGCACAGCGCCAGCTCGCTGCCGCCTCCGAGTGCATGGCCGTTGATGGCTGCAATGACCGGCTTGGGGCAGGCCTCGATGGCGGCGAAGTGCCCGTTCATACGTTTCATGAAGCCCGCGATCTGATCCTTCGCGTCCGGTGCGCTGCGGTCGATGGTCGCCATTGTCGTGAGGTCGGCGCCGACGCTGAAGTACTTCCCGTAATCGGACGCGAGGACGACCACTCGGACAGCCGGGTCGTCACCTAGCTCTTTGAACGCCCCCGCCAGCTCTGTCATCAGGTCTTCGGCGATCGAGTTGTTGCCCTTGCGGTGCATCACCACGCGGGCGATCGGGCCGTCACGCTTGACGTCGATGCACTCGCCCATCAGGCGGTGAAGAGTGGAATGCCGCCTGCGACCTCGATCACCGCCCCGGTGATGTAGCCCGCCTCGTCCGAGCAAAGGAACGCGATCGTGTTGGCGATATCCTCCGGCTGCCCGAACCGCTTGAACACCGTGCGGGCCTTGAACCGCGGGTACATCGGGTTCGTCTCGGCCGCGGCCTTTCCCGCCTCCGATTCGATAATCCCCGGCGCGACGGCGTTGGACGTGATGTTGTACCGCCCGCCTTCGAGCGCCGCCGTCTTGGCCAGGCCGATCAGCGCGGCTTTGGTCGACGAGTAGCTCGCCTGCCCGAAGCCTCCGAGTGTGCCGGCGACCGAGGACATGAAGACCAGCCGGCCCCAGTTGTTCTCCACGAGGTAGGGCCAGACTTCTCTAGTGCAGTTGAACGCGCCGGTGAGGTTCACCCTCACGTCGCGGTCCCAGAGCTCGTACGACTGATTCGGGATCGAGGCCGCGTGGTCGAGGGTCGCGGCGTTGTTGACCAGGATGTCGATCTTGCCGAACTCCTGGCGGACCTTCTTGAACACGTCGCGGACCTGCTCGCGGTTGGTGACGTCCATCTTGATGGCCAGCGATTTGCGACCCATCTTGCGGATCTCGTCGGCGGTCTGGTTGGAGTGCACCCAACCCTGCGACACCGCCACCTGCGCGAGCATGCTGCCCTGCGCCTCTGCGGTCTTCTGCAGGTCGGGATCGTCCTCCACCAGGACATCGGTGATCACCACGTCGGCGCCCTGGCGCGCGAGGGTGAGGGCGTCCTGGCGGCCGAGCCCGCGCGAAGCGCCGGTGATGACGGCAACTCTTCCGGTTAGATCAAACATCCTTTTCTCCATGTCTCCTCGGTGGCTTTTGGCTCTCCCCATCCCCCGGCCTGCGGCCGGGGACTTCCCCGCCAGCGGGGAAGTGATTTGTCTAACTATTTCAATCTGACGGTTCCGCGCGAGCCGGTGATGGCTCGCGAAATGACGAGTCTCTGGATCTCGGCGGTGCCTTCCCAGATCTGGTAGATCTTGGCGTCCCGAAACCACTTCTCAACCGGGTACTCCTTGATGTAGCCATAGCCGCCCAGGACCTGGATCGCATCCGTTGTGACCTCCATCGCAACGTCCGCGGCGAAGACCTTGGCCATAGAGCCCTCTGCCCTTTCGAACGGTTTGCCCTGCGTCGCCATCCAGCCGGCGCGCCAGATGAGCAGACGCGCGGCGTCGATCTTAACGGCCATGTCCGCGAGCTTGAAGCCGACCCCTTCGTGCTGCCACAACGGCTTGCCGAACTGCTTGCGGTCCTGCGCGTAGTCGAGCGCAAACTCATACGCCGCGCGGGCGATGCCAAGCGCGCCCGCCGCCACGCCGGGCCGCGTCGCCTCGAGCGTCATCAGCGCGCCCATCGCGCCGGGGCCCGCATTGTCGGCGTCCGGCTCGCCGCCCAACCGGTGGTCGAGCGGCACGTGGCAGTCCTCGAGGATCACCTGCGCCGTATGGCTGGCACGCACGCCGAGCTTCTGCTCCTTGCGTCCCATTCGCAGTCCCGGCGTGTCCCTGGGCACGAGGAACGACGCGATTCCAGCGGGGCCTTTCGACGGGTCGGTGTTGGCGTAGATGACGTGGTAGTCGGCGATGCCGCCGTTGGTGCAGAACTGCTTGGTGCCGTTGAGCACGTAACCGTCGCTCACGCGCGTCGCGCGCGTCTTCATCGAGAGCGCGTCGGATCCGGAGTCGGGCTCGGTGAGCCCCAGCCCACCGATGACGAGCTTGTCGGGGTTGGTGAACTCCGGCAGCCAGCGCTTCTTCTGCTCCTCGGTCCCGCTGGCGCGGATGCCCGCCATGGCGAGGGCCATCGACTGGATGCATACCGCGATGCCGGCGCAACCCCAGCTCAACTCCTCGTTCAGGATGAGCTCGGTCAGAAAGTCCAGGCCCTGCCCGCCGTACTCCTCGGGTAGGAAAGCCGCGGGGCTGAGACCCAGCCTGTGCGCCTTCTTGACGACCTCGTACGGGAACTCCTCCGTCTCGTCAAAGTGAGCGGCGACTGGCCTGATCTCCTTCTCCGCGAACTCGTGCGCCAGGTCGCGGATCGCCTCCTGTTCTTGCGACAGCGAGAAATCGAGCGGCATCTAAGCGAACTCGGCGACGGATTTCGTCAACACGGCCTCTCCTCTCTGGTTGATGGCGCTCAGCTCGAGGTGACCCGGCGCCGTGGTTTCGGCGGCAAACGTCACCGTGTCGCCCGGCTCGACCATGCCGGCGAAACGGCAGTAAAGGCGGCGCAGGCGCTCTGGGCCGCCGGTCGCGGCGGAAGCGACCGTGGCCATCAGGCCCATCTGCAGCAAGCCGTGGGCGATCACCCCGGGCAGGCCGACCGACTTCGCGAACTCCTCGTCAAGGTGGATCGGGTTGCGATCGCCGGAAGCCTCGGCGTACGCGGCGATCTGGTCCCTCGTGAACGTGACCCGCTTCTCCGTCATGAGCGGATCACGAACAGCGCGCGCGAGCGGCACACCGGCGCGCCGACCGAGTCGGAGGTCTCGGTCTCGAAAGTCAAAAAGCGCATCCCGCGCCGGCTGGTGTCCGACACCACCCGGCCGCGCGAGGTGACCGTCTCCCCCACCCGAGGATGGCGCTCCCAGGCGAACTCCTGGTCCGCGTGCAGGAGTTTGGCGAAATCGACCGCCGCCTCTTCGTCCCCGAAGAGCTGCGGAGCCGTCGCGCCCAGCGAGTAGACGGCGGCGAACGTCGGCGGCACCCCGCCGGTCGCTTCGGCTCCGATCGCCCGGGCGAAAGCGTCGACTCGCTCGCGCTCGATCTCGAACGTGACGGGCGGGTAGGCCCGCCCGGCGACCCCCGCGGCACCAGCCTCTGACACGCGCTTCAGGTTAAAGACTTCGGGTCAGGCCCTGTTGGGTCGGAAGCGCGCGAAAACGCGACGGAGCATCAACGGCCGCAACGCGCTCCAGGCCTCCATCACCGAGGCGCGCGTCGTCGAAGCTTCGTCGGGAGGGGCGTACGCGGCGACCACAAAGCTCGCCGCGAGAGCGCCGACAGGTTCGGCGGCTTCAGGGAACGTTCGCTGCAGCCGCCGGCCGAGCTCCAGGGGAGTCTCGCCCGGCCGGCGTTCGGCGCCGGCCAGGCTTGCCAGGGACAGCGTGCGCTTCCAGACCGCCATGACCGTGCGCGGCCGCAGGTATCTCGTGGCCGCGGCCAGCAGCAGGAGCACGATGGCGAGCAGGATCGCCACCACCTTGGTGAGAGTGCTCGCGTCGGGGATGTGAGCAGCCAGGCTCGAACCCCCGCCCGGCAGACCCCCGCCCTGGTTGGCGCCCGGGCGTGCCCCGCCGACCAGGCCGACGCCGCCCGATGTGCTCCCACCGGCCGAGACGTCGCATCCGTTGTCACGGACGCACACGTTCTCACCGCTGGTGCCGCGCGTGATCTGGGTGTAGCCGCCCGAGGCCGGAGTGGGCTCGAAGGCTATCCATCCGAAGGTCGGGAAGTACGACTCGACCCAGGTGTGGGCATCATCGCCGTGCACGACCCAGCTGTGCGACGCCTGGTCGTACTGTCCCGGCCCGAAGCCGTTGACCAGCCGGGTTGGAATGCCGAGCGAGCGCAGCATGTCACCCATCGCCGACGCAAAGAACTCGCAGTAGCCCTGCTTCGAATCGAAGAGGAAATAGTCGATCGGGTCGCGGCCGGCCGGTGTGCGCGGTGGAGTGAGCGTGTACGTGAAGTTGTCGCGGAGGTAGACCTCAATGGCGGCCGCCTTGTCGTACTGGGTGACCGCACCCGCCTGGTCGACGATCGACTGGGCCAGCGCGTGGATCCGCGCCAGCACGGCTGGGCTGCGATAGGTCGAGGGCAGCGTGGCGAACTGCCGCACCCAGTCCGGGTACGCCGTCCCCGCCGCCCGCAGCTGCGCCTCGGTCGCCGTCGAGTACTGCACCGCGACTTTGTACGACCCGCTCGACGTCGGAGGCGACAGGGTGGACAGCCGGTCGATCGACATGAGCTGGCCGAACGTGTCGACCTTGAGAGGGACCTGTGACGCGGAGGACTCGCGGTCGACCCACAGGAGCTCGTCCGGATAGAAAAGGATGTTCGCGTTTCCGATCGGCGGGCGCTGCATCCGGATGTCGAAACCCGCCTCGGCAAGTGCCTGGTAGTCCTCTCCGTAGGTCGGGGACTGGTCTTTGTGGACGGGGACGTTGAGGCCGCTGAGCCCGGCGTAACGCCATTTACCGGCGTCCGTCACCGTCACGTCGACGCCACGAAAGTATCTCGGACCGGCGTAGGTGCCAACGGTCGTGTACGTGAAAACGATGTCTTTCGTGCGGACAAGCGCGCCATCGAGGGGGACATCCGTCGAAAAACCCGTGGTCCCGGTGCCTCCGGATCCGTTGTTGGTGAAGACGCCAGGGTGGTTCAGGCGCTGCTGGAGCACCGCCCAGCTCGTGAACAGGCTGGATTGGGCGTCGGCCGTACGATCGACGGTGGACAGCGGCGGCAGCATGATTCCAAGCACGATGAGCGCGGCCATCGCGACCAGGCCGCTCTCCCAGAAATCCCACCTCGCGTCGCCCGTCAGCTTCATGTGCGCGCGGTCGGCGCTGACGATGGAGCCGGAGTAGTTGCTCCACAGCAACAGCGCCAGTGTCAGCACCAGGATCGCCAGGGTGTAGCCGTTCTGGTCGCCGGGCACGACGTCGTTGAGCAGGTTGGTGGCGAAAGCCGCGGCGCCAGGGATCAACCCGAGCATCGGCTTCCGCCAGCGCAGGACGCACCAGCTGAGCCACCCGCCGGTGACCCACATCAGAACGCAGATCAGGAACAGGTATAAAGACGGGTCGGTGCCCGCCGAGCCGTCGGCGATTCGCGACCACCAGATCGTCAGCGGGTGCAGCGAGACCCCCGCCTGTCCGACGATATCGCCATCCAGGGGGTGCGCCTGGTGGATCGCCGCGGCCGCGCCGTTCCACGCCACGACCGGAGCCAGGATGAGGCCTGCGCCGAGCCCGGCCGGCCATGGGATGGGCAGCACTGCCAGCATGCCGACCACGACCGCCCCCGCCAGCGCGATCGGAGGTATGACGTCGATCCCGCCGACCCAGCCGGCGGCGGCCGTCGAGCGCGCGATGGCGAGGGTCAGGAGCAGCACGAGGATCGCCGACCAGAACAACCCGCCCCCCAACGACTCGCGGGCCCGGCCCAGCAGGAGCTCGCCGCCCAGCTGGATCCGCGCCCTAGGCGATACGGATTGCATCCCTCGTCCTCACGAGACGCGCGAAATCGTCGCCCTTGCGTACGACGTAAAGGTCGACGTCCTGGCCGAGGTCGAAGCTGGGGTTCTGGTCCGGGCCGCCGAAGCTCGCCACGTCGAGGTAGAAGACGATCATCGTCGAACGCCGTCCGCGCACCGCCTGCAGGAGGCGTACCCACGCCGGGTC
>JBAUTF010000231.1:0-13213 GCA_049582065.1 Candidatus Dormiibacterota bacterium
GTGAGGGCGATGGCGACCGTTCCACGCCCGAAGTTGAGTCCGCCCAGGGCCTTCGGCACGCCCAGCCAATCGGCATACGAAGCGCCGAGCGGCCGGGTGATTATGTATGCGAACCAGAACGTGAAGACCTCGTTCAGCCCGAAGAACCGCCGCGCCAACAGCGGGATCGCGAAGATGGCCGTGAACATCAGGGCCGACGCAAACCAGCCCAGGTGCAGCGTGTAGGCCGACATGTCGCCGGCCGCGGTGCCCATGGCAAACGTGGCCAGCACCGCCGCCCAGTAGAAGAGCTCGCGCCGCCTCGTGCTGATGCTGTGGATGGAAAGCGTCCTCTCCGTCGCGTACCAGAGGACGAACACGATTGCCAGCCCGGTCGCGCACAGCACCGTGCTCACCACGTATGAGATCCCCAGCTCGATATGCGCGGCGTCGGCGACCATTGTGCCGAAAACGGCGACCATGACCACCGCGAACCAGTACGCCAGTGCGATGTAGCGGCGCAGCAGGAACTGCCAGGTGAGGGCCACGCTCAAACCGAGCGCGCCAATGCCTACCGCGGCATACGGGTTGATCGTGTGCACCAGGTAGTCGGACGTCGCCTCGCCCATCGCGGTGCTCAGGATCTTGACCGCCCAGAAATGGACGGTCACCGCAGGCACTTTCCGGGTAGTCTGGCGCCCGTCCACCCTTCGAGAATAGCCACGGAGCAACTTGAGCCTCAACCGGTACGCGATCCAGGGTGCCGCCACCCGGCTCGAGCAGACCGGCCTGCTGAACGATTTCTTCAGGAGAATCGCTATCGAGCCGGCGCACGGTGGCTGCGCGAGTCGTAGCTGCGAAACGCCGGAAGCGCTAGGCCGCACACGAGGCAGCCGACGACGCAGAGGACCCCGCCTGACGTGATCGAGAACCTCACGCTGAACAGCGAAGCCACGGCCCCCGACTCGAAGTTGCCGAGCGTGGGCCCGATCGAGTAGCTCAACAGCTCGATCGACGCCAACCGGCCACGCAGCGAGTCGGGAATGGTCTGGTTCCAGATCACCTGTCGGAACAGGCCGCTCATGGAATCGCCGGCGCCCGCCAGGGCCAGGAAGACCAGCGCTGCGGCCAGGCCCGGCACCAGGCCGAAGCCGATGATCGCGAAGCCCCAGACCGTCGCACCGACCAGCACGCCCATGCCGTGACGGTGCACCCGCCGGCTCCAGCCGCTCGTGGCTGAGAAGAGGAACGAACCGACCGCCGGCGCCGCGTAAAGGAGCCCGAGCACCTTGGGGCCGCCCAGCCCCTGCGCGATGGCGGGGTAGAGGGCCATCGGCATCCCGAAGAGCATCGCGACGATGTCCACGATGTATGTGCCGATCAGCTCCGGGCGGCTGCGCGCGTACCGGAGGCCCTCGGCCACGCGGCGAAGGCTCGGGCGCTCGGCGCCGGCCGGAGGCGGCACTGCGTGCATGAGCGAGAGGCACACCAGCCCGACCACGAAGGTCGCAACGTCGACCAGGTAGGTCGCCGGCAATCCGATCAGCGCGATCAGCACCCCCGCGAGCGCGAGCCCGGCAATCATCCCCACGGTGCCGCGCACGCTGCCCAGCGCCGCCGCGGCGGGTATCTCGTCACGATCGACCAGGCGAGGGATGAGGGCATCCAGCGAAGGCCTCTGCAGGGCGTCGAACGACGCCTGCAGCGCTGTGATGGCGAAGATCAGCCATACGACTGGTTGCGCCAGCAGCGAGTTGCCGGCGAGGAAAAGGCTCCCCGTCATCAACCCCGCTTCGCTGAGCAGCACCATCCTGCGCCGGTCGGCCGCGTCGGCCAGAGCGCCGCCGAGCATCGCAAAGACGAGCAGCGCCGCCAGCTCGACCAGGCCGAGGGTGCCGACCAGCAGGACGCTGTGCGAAAGCTGGTAGACCTGGTACGGCACTGCGACCACCGTGATCATGCTGCCGAAGAACGACACCAGCCGGCCGACGAACAGGAGCCGGAAGTCGCGATGCCGCCGAAGCGGCGTGATGTCGACAGTCACGAGGTGGAACCACCGGTGGCCGGGCGGCGTTGCGGGCGGGTCCGTCACGGGAGCGAGTCGGTTACCAGCCTGGCCTGTGCATACCTCAAGAACACGAGCCGCAGTCTTTGGGTTGCACGATCGCGCGACATCGGAGGGACGATACGTTAGCTGCGGCGCCTGTCGACAACGGTTGCTATCGTTCGACGAGATGAGCGCAATGGCCGACTTCGCCCGGTACGGCGTGGCGACGGTGCACGAATCCTCGGGTCGCACCGGCATCGTCGACGCAGACCTGGTTCAGGTCGTAGCCGGCAGCCGTGTCGCGGGCAGGGCGCGCACCGTGCGCTGCGGCCAGGGCGACAACCTGATGGTGCACGCGGCGCTGAGCGAGGTCCTGGCCGGGGAGGTGCTGGTGCTCACCATGCCAGAGTCCGCGCCGGTTGCGCTGGTCGGCGAGCTCATCGCCATCCAGGCCCTCCACCGCAAGGTCGCCGGCATCCTTGTCGACGCCGCGGTGCGGGATGTGGGGGACCTGGCGCGGCTCGGGCTGCCGATCTGGGCTCGCTGGATCAGGGCGACCGGGGCGACCAAGGATGTCGTGGGCGAAATCAACGTCCCGGTCATGGTGGGCGGGAGGCTGATCCGGCCTGGCGACATCGTCGTCATGGACGCGGACGGCGCAGTCGTGGTGCCCGCGGAGCGCGAGTCCGAGGTCCTCCAGGCGTCGGCCGCGCGGGAACAAAACGAGATCGAGGCGCGCGAGAAGTACCGATCCGGCCTGCTGACTTACGACCTGCAAGGCTTGCGGTCGAAGGTGGAAGGCCCAGGCTGATCCAATCACTTCCCAGCTGTGCGGGGAAGTACCCCGGCCGAAGCCCGGGGGGATGGGGAGTTGAAATCCAGGATGGCGCCATCCGGCATTCGGGCCACCTTCCCCACTGCATGGGGAAGTGAGAACTTCACTTCCCCGCTGGCGGGGAAGTACCCGGCGAAGCCGGGGGATGGGGAGATGCTTCTCCGACGGGCGGGTGGGGGTGCGAGAGGCGATCGGGGTGGGCGCGTCTCAACCCATCTCTATTGAGGGCGATCTGCCAGCACATATCGATGGCGACCTCCGGAGGCTCAGGCCGGAAGATTCAAGCAGGCCATCAGAACATGCGCAAGCTACTGAAACCCCGATCGACTCGCGCTCCGCATTTGAAGGTGTTCGAGTTGAGGACGCCAGGTGGGATATGGCGAAAAAGCTAAACGGAAGCGTAGCTACGCCGGTCGAGCCCGAAAACGTGAGTCGACCAGCCGGTGGAACCCAGCAGCTCCTCGACGCGGCGCTGTCCATCGATCCATCAGGCGCCTCGAACTTCCTCCGCAACATCCTCCAGGCGTCGACGGAGTACTCGATCATCGGCCAGGACCTCGAGGGCACCATCGAGCTCTGGAACGAAGGCGCGCGCCGGCTGTATGGCTATGAGCCTCAAGAGGTCATCGGACACGCCAAATCTTCCATCCTCCACACCGACGACGACATCGCGGGCGGATTGCCTGCCAGGACTATCGCTACGGCCCTCGAGGCCGGCAAGTTCGAAGGCAAGGTGATCCGCCGTCGAAAAGACGGCCAGACCTTCACTGCCCAAATGGTGATGACTCCCCGACGCGACACGGATGGCGCCCCGATCGGGTTCCTCATCATTTCGAGTGACATAACTGAGGAGATCCTCCTCATCCAGAAGCTCAAAGACACCAACGCGGAGCTGCTTGCCGCCAACCATCACACGACGGCCTTCCTTGCCACGATGAGCCACGAGCTGAGAACCCCGCTGAACTCCATCCTCGGGTTCTCCGAGTTGCTGATCGATTCCTCCGACGAGAAGTTGCCGGTGAGAACAAGGTTGCGGTTCCTTGAGCAAATCCATGAGAGCGGCAAACACCTGCTCGGGTTGATCAACGACATCCTCGACATATCGAAAGTCGAAGCCGGCCAGATGGAGCTCCGGCTGGAGCGTGTTTCCGTGGCCGACGTCATCAGCCAGGTCGCCGGCATCGTAGAGCCTTTGGCGGCTCAGAAAGGAATACACCTCGACTTCGAAGCATCGCGAACGGGCACGATCCTGGCCGACCCCGGCAAGTTGAAGCAGATGATCCTCAACCTGATTTCCAACGCGATCAAGTTCACTCCCAAAGGCGGGACCGCCACGATAACTGCAGCGCGAGTCGGGGAGCGGCTGGAGATTGTCGTCTCAGACAACGGAATCGGCATCTCTGAAGGCGACCTTCCTCGCATGTTCAAGGAATTCCAGCAGCTCGACTCTGGAGTCAATCGCGCCCAGGAGGGCACGGGCCTGGGGCTGGCGTTGACCCGCAGTCTTGCCCTCCTGCACGGAGGCGATGTGCGGGTGGCGAGCAGGTTTGGCAAGGGGAGTCGGTTCACGATCGACCTGCCGGTTGAGGCTCGACTCACCAAACCTGTGCAGAGTGTTCCCGATGGCCCTGTCGGAAGGCCTGTCGACGATGGTTCTCGCCCCTTGGTCCTGATCGTCGAGGACGACTCCGCCTCGTCCGAGCTGCTCGCGTGGCAGATCGGGCGTGCCGGTTTCCGAACCAGGATTGCTCGAACCGGCGCAGAGGCCCTTACGATCGCCCGATCGGAGAAGCCCGTCGCGATCACGCTCGACATAATGCTGCCGGACATGGACGGTTGGGAGATCCTCAAGCGTCTCAAAAGCGACGATTCGACCAGGCGTATTCCGGCCATCGTGGTGAGCGTGGTCGATAACCCAGATCTGGGCGCGGCTTTGGGGTCCCTCGACTATTTCGTCAAGCCCCTAGAGGTCAAAGAGCTCGTCAAGCGACTCAGCAAGCTCAATTTGAAGGTCGAGAAGCAGGCCAAGGTCGAAGCGTGAGCGGGACTCAAGTGATCCTGGTCGTCGACGACAACGAGTCCGGCCAGTTTCTGGTCCAATCGGTTCTCGAGCAGCAGGGTTTCGTCGTCAATACCGCCGGCTCGAGCGAAGACGTGCGCGAGCAGGTACGCGCCCACAGGCCCGACCTGATCTTGATGGACGTGCAGCTGCCAGGACAGGACGGTCTCGCCCTGACGCGTGAGCTCAAGGCCAACGCCGGCACGGCGGCGATACCGATCGTCGCGCTGACCGCTCACGCGCTGGCCGGGCAAAAGGAAACGGCAATCGCGGCCGGTTGCGTCGGGTACATCACAAAGCCGATCGACACCAGGAAGTTGGGCGATCAGGTCCGGGCGATCCTCTCGGCGACCGCCTGACCAACCCTCAATCCGTTCGGCCGGGGCAATCTGACTACACTCGTTGCGCTGTGACGGCGGCCCCAAACCATCTCCTGTCCGGCCTCCAGATCATCGAGCTGTCAGCCTTTGTCGCTGCCCCGCTTGCGGGCGCCACGCTGGCATCGCTCGGCGCCGACGTCATCCGCGTCGACCCTCCGGGAGGCGGCATCGACATCGACCGCTGGCCCCTGCACGAGGGCAAGAGCCTCTACTGGGCGGGCCTCAACCAGGGCAAACGCTCGGTGACCATCGACACGCGCACCGATGAAGGACGCGACCAGGTCACGAAGCTGATCACCGCTCCAGGGGCGGATGCGGGCATCGTGCTGACCAACCTGCCGGTCGCGGACTGGAACTCGTATGCGCGCCTCTCGAAGCTGCGGCGGGACCTGATCATGCTGGTCATCACCGGCGACCGGGACGGGCGAACGGCCGTCGACTACACGGTCAACGCGGCGGTGGGCTTCCCCTGGATCACCGGACCGGAGGGTCACGAGGGGCCGGTCAACCACGTGCTCCCCGCCTGGGACGCCATGACCGGCTTCCTGGCGGCGATGGCGATCCTGGCCGCCGACCGTCACCGCCGCGCCACCGGCGAGGGGCAGCTCGTCGACCTGAGCCTCGCGGACGTCGGACTGTCGGTGGCGGGGAGCCTCGGTCTGCTGGGCGAGGCGGTCCTGAACGAGGATCCGCGCGGCCGTTTCGGGAACAATGTCTACGGCACCTTCGGGCGCGACTTCGCCACGCGCGACGGCCGCCACGTGATGGTCCTCGCTCTGACGCCTCGCCAGTGGCGCAGCCTGGGCGAGGCGACGGGACTGACCGACCGGCTGCGCGAGATCGAAGACCGGGACGGACTCGATTTTCGGCGCGAGGGCGATCGATGGCGGGGCCGCCAGCACATCTGCGAGCTGCTGGAAGAATGGATCGGCCGGCGCAACCTCGGCGAGATCCGCGACGCCTTCGAATCACACGGTGTTTTGTGGGGGCCGTATCAGACGTTCAAGGAGCTCGTCTCGAGCGACCCTCGGGCATCCCTGGCCAACCCGATGTTCGCTGAGATCGAGCATCCTGGCCTCGGCCGATACCTGACGGCAGGGTCGCCGCTGCGCTTCAGCGCCCGGGCGCCGGTTCGTCCACTGCCTTCGCCATCCCTCGGCCAACACACCGAGGAGGTGCTCCGCGAGCTCGACCTGGTGACCGGCCCATGACGGTCAAAGAAGGCTGGAAGGGCCGCTTCTACGAGGACTTCGAGGTCGCCGAAGTCTACGAGCACCCGCTCGGACGGACGATCACCACCGCAGACAACATCTGGTTCACGCTGCTCACCCAGAACACTGCGCCGCTGCATTTCGACCATCACTACGCGAGCCAGACGGAATTCAAGAGGCCGCTCGTCAACAGCTGCCTCACGCTGTCTCTGGTCACCGGCCAGAGCGTCTCCGACGTCTCCCAGAACGTGATGGCGAACCTCGGTTGGGACGAAGTGCGCTTGCCGCATCCGGTGTTCGAAGGCGACACCGTGTACTCGAGCTCGGAGGTGCTCGAAAAGCGCGCCTCCAAGTCCCGCCCCAATGTCGGGGTCGTCACGGTTCGCACCACGGGTTTCAACCAGGATGGGGTGGAGGTCATCTCGTTCCGGCGCACGCTGCTCGTCTACCGGCGCGGCAAGGCGCCGGCGATCGCCAGGCTGAAGAAGGTGTAGCCAGAGTTGGACTTCGAGCTTTCAGAGCAGCAGACCGCGTTTCGAGACTTGATGCGCGAGTTCGCGCGCCGCAGCATCGCCCCCGTTGCGCGTGAATCGGAGCTTGCCGGGCGCTACCCGACCGAGATCGTCGACGAGATGAAGACCATGGGCCTGTTCGGGATGCTGGTCCCTGAGGAATATGGCGGGATCGGCATCGACGCGGTCTCGTACGCGCTCGTGTTCGAGGAGATCTCGAAGGCGTGGATGGGCGTGGCCGGGATCCTGGGCTCGCATTCGCTCGCCACCTGGATGGTCGCGAGGCATGGCACCGAAGAGCAGCGGCGCCGCTGGCTGCCCGACTGGGCGAGCGGCAAACGCCGCTCCGGGATCGCGCTCACCGAGCCCGGCGCGGGCAGCGACCTGCAGGGCATCTCGACGATCGCGCGCCGCGACGGCGACGTTTACATCGTCAACGGCGCCAAGACCTGGATCACCAACGCGCGCCACGCCGATCCGCTGCCCGTTCTCGTCAAGACAGACCCGGACGCGCTGCCCCGCTACAAGGGGATGACCGTCCTGATGGTCGAGCAGGGTACGCCCGGTTTCACGATCGGCAAGGACCTCGGCAAGCTCGGTTACAAAGGCCCCGAATCTTCTGAGGTGTACTTCAACGACTGCGCCGTCCCTGTCGAGAACATGCTTGGAGGCAAGGAAGGGCAGGGGCTGCAGCAGGCGCTCTCGGCCCTGGAGTTCGGCCGAGTCAACATCGCCGGGCGCGCGGTCGGCGTCGCGCAGGCGTGCCTTGACCATTCGCTCGACTACGCGCGCGAACGCCACGCGTTCGGCCGTCCCATCGCCGAGTTCCAGGCGATCCAGCTCAAGCTCGCCGACATGGCGACGGAGGTGCAGGCCGCACGCCTGTTGACCTGGTGGGCCGCCGCCGCCCTGGACGCGGGCCGCCGCGCCGACATGGAGACTGGCATGGCCAAGCTCTACGCGTCTGAGATCTGCATCAAGGCCGCGCTGGAGTCGATGCGGATCCATGGCGGCTACGGGTATTCGACCGAGTACGAGATCGAGCGCTTCTACCGAGACGCCCCGTTGATGGCGATCGGCGAAGGCACCAATGACATCCTTCGGACCGTGATCGCACGGCAGCTGGTGCGCGGACAGGGTGGCTGAACCCAATCGTCGAGTCCGGAGCTGGCTCTTCGCGCCCGGCCATGATTCCAAGCTGCTGACCAAGGTGTTCGACTGCGGCGCGGACGAGGTGCTCCTCGACCTGGAGGATGCCGTCCCCCCGCAGAAGAAGGCGAGAGCCCGCCAGATGGTCGCGGAGATCGCGGCCGTCAAGCGTTGCTGGGTGCGTGTCAACCGCCCGTCGACCGACGAATGCGCCATCGACCTCGCCGTGCTGGAGGGCAAGGTCGCGGGTTTTCGCCTCCCCAAGGTCGAATCGGCGGCCGACGTTGCATGGGTGGCCTCGCGCGCCCCTGGCATGCGTCTTGACTGCTCCATCGAGTCGGCGAGAGGGGTCCTGAACGCCTACGAGATCGCGAGCGCGCCCGGCTGCGCATTGCTTTCTTACGGGGGCATCGACCTCGCATCGGACCTCGGAATCGGATGGGGCGAGGCCGACCTCGGCTACGCAAAGTCCGCGATCGCGGTCGCCGCGCGCGCGGCCGGCAAGCCGCCGCCGAGCGATGGCATCCATCCGCGCCTGAACGACGACGAAGGCCTTCGGCGCGAGTGCGAGGCCGCCCGGACGCTTGGCTTCTTCGGCAAGTCGGCCATCCACCCGCGCCAGGTGCCGGTCATCAACGAGGCCTTCACCCCGACGCAAGCCGAGCTTGCCTGGGCCGAAAGGGTGCTGGCGGCGTTCGAGGCGTCCGGCGGGGCCGCGACAAGGCTGGATGACGGCGAGTTCGTCGACCTGCCTGTGGCCGAGCGAGCCCGCCGCCTCAAGGGCCTTCGGTAACCTGGCTTTCGATTGCCCATCGGGCTCCCGCGACCGTGATATAGGTGACATATGAATGAATTCTTCGAACACCTCGGTGGACACTGGGTGGTGGCGGCAGGGCGCCGCGACGCCACGATCGCAGCCCCTACCCTCGATTCGACGGTGGCGCTTGAGCTCCTAGAGCTGGCTCGCGTCGCCGCTCACACGCACGAGCGCAGGTTCGCCCCGCTGTCGTGCTACCTGGCCGGCGTCGCCGCGGAGCGCTTGAGATCGGCCAAGCCGGGCACGGACGATGCCGCGATCGCCGGGTTCATCGAGGAGGTCCGCCATGCCCTGGAGGCTGAAGCCCCCCCGGCCGGCTAGCGCACGTTTATGACCGGCAGCTGTCGAAAGCTCTGGACCGCGATGCGCGCCGCGATCGCCGAGGCGACCTTGTCGAGCGCCTGCGCGCCGGCCGTCTCGGGCCTGGAGGCGACCACCGGCGCGCCGCTGTCGGCCTCCTCGCGGATCGCTTTGTCGAGAGGGATGGCGCCGAGGTAGGGGACACCAAGGCGCTGGGCGGCGCGCTCGGCTTTGCCGTGGTCGAAGATGTGGTGCTCTTCGTTGCACCGACTGCAGACAAACCAGCTCATGTTCTCGATCAGCCCCAGAGGTGGCACATTGAGGCCGCGGAACATCTGCAGCGCTTTGACCGCGATCCTAAGCGCGGCCTCCTGCGGGGTGCAGACGATGGCCACCCCGGTCAGGGGCACGGACTGGGCGAGGGTGAGCGAGGCGTCGCCGGTCCCCGGTGGAAGGTCCACGACCAGGTAGTCGAGCTCGCCCCAGTGCACGTCCGTGAGCATCTGCTCGATCGCGCGCGACACCATCGGGCCGCGCCACACCATCGCTTTGTCCGCGCCGGCGAGCAGGCCGATAGACATGAACTTCAGCCCGTAGGCCTCCAGCGGCATGAGCTTCTGGTCGAGCACCTTCGGCTGGTCGTTGACTCCGAGCATCGCCGGCACGGAGGGGCCGTAGATGTCTGCGTCCAGGAGACCGACGCTCGCGCCCGACCGGCGCAGCGAAGCCGCGAGGTTGACCGCCACCGTCGACTTGCCGACCCCACCTTTGCCGGATCCAACCGCGATCGCATGCTTCACGCCGGGGATGACCTGCCCGGGCGAGCGGCCGCCGAACGCCGCGCGGACGTTGGCGGTCATCTTGAGGTCGACGGCGGTCACGCCGGGCAGGCCGCCGACCAGCTCGCGGGCGATCGCCTGGAAGCGGTCCCGTACCGGGCACGCGGGAGTGGTGAGCTCGAACACGAAGCTGACCCGGCCGGAATCGGTGACGACCAGGTCCTTGATCATGCCCAGGCTCACGACGTCGCGGCCTAGGTCGGGGTCCTGGATCGCGGACAGCGCCGCCAGCACCTGGTCGGTGCTCGGGGTGGGGTTCGCGCTACTGGGCACTGAAGATCACAGCCGCCCTCACTGCCAGCACCGCCAGCAGGACCAGGATGGAGACCACCGTCGCCTCCATCGCCACCGGGGCCACGGCAGCGGACTCTCCGCTCGCGTGCAGGCGCACGGGACGCCGGACGCCAAGCATCGAAGCGCCGATCCCGACCAGGGCGAGGATCCAGAGCGGCAGCCACGGAAGGGTCCGACCGGCCGAGCCGGCGATGGTCACGGTCGCAAAGAACGCCACCAGCAGCACGAGCTCGAGGATCGCGAAATAACCGTCCGCCAGCCGCAGCCGCTCGAGGCTGAACGACGCATCCGGCCTGTAGCGCACGAGCAGCGTGATCAGCGCCGCCGCGCCGCTGAGCCCTGATGCGAGGAACAGGCCGCCCAGGGCCCACGTGTCGCTCCACACGGGCTGGTTGCTGACGCTCAGCAGCACCCCGGTGTAGGAAAGGATGAACAGCGCGACGATCGAGCCCACGATGTTGAAGGCTCGTCCCAGGCCGGCTCCCAGCAGGCCGTGCGCGCGCCCCTGGCGATCCCTGGCCCACGTGTCGAGAGCCGACACCGCGACGAAGAATCCAAACACGAGCAGCGCCCAGACGCCGACCGACATCGGCGACCAGTATTTGAAGTTCAAGGCGGTTTGACCCGGCGTGGTGTCGACGAGCATGTGCCAGAACCTCGACCAGCCGGCCCCGAGGTCGGCGGTCAGCAGGATCGGGCAGATCACGGTCGCCGGTAGGGCGATGTAGTAGCCGAGCCTTGCCGCGGGCTCGTCCCGCGGATCCCCGGCCACGCGCAGGATCGTCGCCAGGAGGTAGGCGCCTCCTGCCAGGCCGGCGAAGAAGAAGTAGAACAGGATGTACCAGAGCCACTGCGGCGCTCGGACGAAGTGCTCGGCCAGCAGGATCATGCCGCCCCCCTCCGCCGGAAGGCGACCAGGCCCGCAACCACCGCGACCACGCCCGTGACGAGCGCGCCGAGGTAGCCGCCGATGTTGTTGCGGCTGGGCAGGACGGCGTTGTCCTGGTTCGGCAGACCGTATGCCTCAGGCTTGTCCATCAGCAAAAAGAAGGCGTTCAACCCGCCGTACACCTTGTCGTCGCGCCCGTAGAGCTGCGCCTGGGTCACGCCCTGGGTGTGCAGCGCCTCCAGCCTGACGTCGGCGGCCTTCTGCAAGTCGCCAAGCGGTCCGAACTGGATCGACTGCGTGGGGCACGCCTGCGCGCACGCCGGCTGCTTGCCCGCCTGGAGGCGGTCATAGCAGAGCGTGCATTTGTGCGCGGTGCCCGTCTGCTGGTTCATGCCGATCACGCTGTAAGGACATGCCGCGATGCAGTTGCGGCAGCCGTTGCACACGTCCTGCTGGATGAAGACGGTGTCGAACTCGGTGCGGATGATCGCGCCTGTCGGGCAGACCTCCATGCAGCTCGCGTGCTTGCAGTGCTTGCAGACGTCTGACATCAACAGCCAGGCGGTCCCGTTGCCAGAGGTGGTGGACTGGTCGGGCACCTGGTCGAGCATCTTCACGTGGCGCCAGTTCTGGGCGTCGAGCTGACCGGTGTTGTCAAAGCTGTCCAGGAAGCTCGGGGGGTTGCCCTCCAGCTGGTTCCACTCTTTGCACGCGACCTCGCAGGCCTTGCAGCCGATGCAGATGCTGGTGTCGGTGAAGAACCCGTACGACTCGCCGGCTTTGATCGGAGCCGTCATCTCAGAACCCCACCAGGTTGGTCGTAATCTTGGTGAAGCCCCGCTCGCGTGCGTACAGGTCGAGCGGAATCGCGGCCATCTCGTCCACGACCGGAACGGCCCCAGGGTCGGTCGCCAGGTCGATGCTCAGCAGGTAGTGCCGGCACGACTCGCAGGCTTCGATTCTCATGTGGGGGAACACCACGACGTGGTGTCCGTTGGTCGAGGGCGTGGGCAGCCCTCTGACCACGCTGCCGCGCTCTCCCGAGGCGGTGCCTTCCTCGCTGTAGATGGGCAGCTTCGCGGTGGAGTCCTCTCCGCACCCGGCACAGGTCATGCGCGCGTAGCCCCAGCTCGTGCTGCAGCGCGCGCACAGCAGGTACCGCGAACCGGTGGCCAGGTCTTCGCCGGCCGGCGCGAAGTAGCCGAGCTGGGGCGCCCCGCCGCACTGCGGGCAGTGCCGTTCGTCTCGCGTCCCGGCGCAGGCGGATTTGGATTCGGGGCCGAGCGCTTCCAGGATCGGGCCCAGCGAGGCCCTCGCGAGGAACTGGTCGACCGCCGGCTGTTCTTCTCCACGCATCCACCGCTCGATGATCGAAAGCGGTGGCTCGCTTTCGAGTCGCTCGATCAAGGCGCCACGCATCCGCTCGGGCCCTGCGGCCATGCTGATATCGAGCACGCTCGGCACGACGATCTCCGCCGCGTAGGCGGCCAGCCGATCCACCGGCGGCGAATCTGACTGCGCGTCCGCGAAGGCCTTCTGCTGCACCGGCAGCAGCGCGCCGTAGAAGTCGAGCACCTCGCGCGCGAAGGGCTGGCGCGCCCGAAGCTCCGCCACGCGCCGCTCTCGTTCGGTCCAGGGATCGGCCGCGGTCGCGACGGCGCCCATCAGAGCTTCTCCAGGTTGACGAGGAAAGCCTTGAACTCGGGGGTGCGCGCACTGGCGTCGCCGACGAACGGGGTGAGCGCGTTCGCGAGCCAGTACCGTCCGTGGGTTGGATCCGCATCGGCGGAGATCCCGACGTCTCCCCAGTGGATCGGGATCCCGATCTGGTAGACCTTCTGCCCGGCGACGGTGAGCGGACCAAGCCGTTTGGTGACGATCGCGGCCACTTCGACCTTGCCC
>JBAUTF010000232.1:0-2748 GCA_049582065.1 Candidatus Dormiibacterota bacterium
GGCTTGGCATCGGTATCAGCTTCGCCAGCTTTCGGAGGTTTTGGGCGGTTGCTGCGAGAAGGAACTCATCGCGCGCACCATTAGGTCCTCTTAGTCTGAGCCGATCAAGCCTGAGAATGCGTTTCCGCTTTGCCCCCAATAGCGACCGCAGTGCTGCATGTCGTGACGGGCCAATCGCCGACATCATTTCGGTTGATGCGCTTAGTGGTCAGCTTTCGAGGCGAGGACATTGTAAGCCCCCAGAGGACGCCGGATACCCTTGAGCGTGAACTCACCCACTGGTTCCACTGCTACTGCATTCTCGACCTTCGTCAGCACCCGAGGACTAATCAAGATTTGCCCCGGCTTCGCTTCATCGCATAGTCGAGAGGCAACGTTGGACACCGTTCCGATGGCGGCATAGTCGAACCGACCCTCGAAGCCGATGGTGCCAAGCGTGGCAAAGCCATGAGCTATGCCGATGCCGAAGCCTATCTCGTGCCCCCAACGACGCCACGCTTCGGTCAACGCGCCGATAGCCTCACGCATTTCGAGAGCCATCAGCACGGCTTGAAGCGCGGGGTTCTCCACCGGAACGGGATCGTTGAAGACGACCATCACGCCGTCACCGGCGTAACGCTCAAGGGTGCCGCTGTATTTGATGATTTTCTCGCCAATGGCCGCGTGATATTCGCGTAGCAGCGCGATTACGTCTTCCGCATCGGCAGTTTCGGTAAACCCGGTGAAGCCCCGCAGGTCGCAGAACAGCGCGGTAATCTCCCTTCGGTGGCTCGCAAGCTGCTTCTCGGTGCCAGAGGCGACGATCAGATCAGCTACCTGTGGAGGAAGGAACCGCCGCAGCCTGCCCATGCGCTCGATCTCGCCGACCTGGTCGGCGACGCGCTGTTCGAGCTGCTGGTTGAGCTTGATAACGTCCTCGGTTTTTTCGCGCAGTTCGCCAAGCAGCCGGGCGTTCTCGATGGCGATCACCGCCTGGGATGCGAAGTTCTCAAGCAGCTCAATCTGTTTGTCGGTGAAGGGCCGCACTTCTTGACGGTAAAGGATGAGCGCGCCGATCAGTTTCTTCTCCTTCACCATCGGGGCGGCGACAAATGTCCGAATACCTCCAAGTTCAACGGCAAATACGACGTCCGGATCGGTCCGCTCAGTGTAGCGCGCATCTGCAGCTAGATCGGAGACGTGAACCGTAGTTTGCGTTGCCAGCATCCGACCGATCGGATTTGCCTGATCGGGCCGCAGTGGCGAGCGCGTGCGAGCTTCGGTGAACGCAGTTGGCGTGTTATGCGTCGCGACAAGATGCAGGGCCTCGCCATCCCAACGAAAGATGTTGCCGAACTTGGCGCCGCACAGGCGCGCCGCCTTCTCCAACATGGCTGCAAACACGGGCTGGAGATGCCCAGGCGAGCTGCTGATGACCTGCAGCACCTCCGCCGCAGCGGTCTGTTGCTCCAGCGATTGTTTTAGCTCGCTAAGCAGCCGTGCATTCTCGATGGCGATAACGGCTTGCGACGCGAAGTTCGCGACAAGCTCAATCTGCTTCTCGCTAAATGAACGCACCTCTTGCCGATAGATTGTCATGGCGCCGACAACCGCTCCGTCTTTGAGCATTGGAACGGCGATTAGCGACCGGATACCGCCAACCTCCACTGAAGCCACGGCCAGCGGGTCTCGCTCGGTATAGGAGCGATCTTCTTTTAGATCTATAATTTGAACCGGTTGGCGGGTCTCAAAAACCCGTGCCGTCGGAATGGAAGGCCTCGGGCGATGCACGGTCCCAACGCCCCATTCACCGCGAAAGGTTCCCGGCAACCGTCCATGCAGCGCGGCTATGCGCATCTGGCCGTCGTTTTCATTGAGCCATAGCGTACCGTAGGTCGCCCCGCAAAGCCTCGTCGCGTTCGCGAGCATTGCATCAAACACGGGCTGAAGATCGCCGGGCGAGCTGCTGATGACTTGAAGTACTTCCGACGCCGCAGTCTGCTCTTCCAGCGATTGCTTTAACTCGTTGAGCAGCCGGGCGTTCTCGATGGCGATGACCGCTTGGTCGGCAAACGCGCGCACCAGTTCGATCTGCCGCGCCGTGAACGGCTCGACCTTCAGCTTGTACAGGATGAAGATGCCAACGAGGTCGCCATCCCGAAACATCGGCACCCCAAGCTCTGTGCGGATGGGTTCGGTGTCGCGCAGCGCATACGCGTATTCCTTATCCTGCTGCAGGTCGGCCACATGGATCACCCGCCGTTCGAGTGCGACCCTAGCCGTGATGGTGTGCCGGCCCGGCGCGATGGGATGGCTTCTAATAAAATCGATAAGTTCGGCAGAAGCGCTGTAGAACGCGGTCCCGCGATACAAGTCGCCATCCTGTTTGAAAATGACCCCCCGCTTGGCGCCGCACAGGCGTGCCGCTGTCTCGATGAGGGTGTCCAGAACCAGCTGCAGATCAAACTGTGAGCGGCTGATGACCTTTAGCACGTCGGCTGTAGCCGTCTGCTGCTCCAGCGCCTCGTGTAACTCGCGCCTTAGCTGGACCACCTCAGTCTCCGCGCCGGCACGCGACGGGCGACTGCCTGCAGCCTTTGGCGGATTACGGTTTTTCGGCTTTGGCGACTTGGGGCGTCGCGATCTAGCCGGTTTGCCGCTTGCCCTGGAATGGCGTTTCATCGCATCCCCCGAACAGGAGAAGGAGATCGTAGCCGGTCGAAGGCGCACGCTGGAAGCGGCTTGTTCGTGTTCTCTGACAGACCGCTA
>JBAUTF010000233.1:0-20253 GCA_049582065.1 Candidatus Dormiibacterota bacterium
CCCCTTGGCGTGATCGCGGTGGCTCGCGGCATGCCCGAGCGCCGCGAGGCATGGCCAACAGCTGCCATCCGGGGGAGGGTGAGCGGGGGCCCGAACCCGGCCGAGTTGGCACTGGGGATGCCTGTCATCCGAACGTCGGCGGCCGTTGAACGTTTCCGCTGGCGCCCCCGAGGCGAAGCCGCGGGAGGAACCCCAAGGTTTCCTGTACTCAAAAAAAGGAGCCGAGCCACTTTGGCCCGGCCCTACGAGAGGAAGGGGTTTATCTAGCGATACCAGGTCGTCGCTACGAGGGCTGGGTGACAGGTGGATAGGTCTTGATTTTCGGCAGGGGCAATCCGGGGTTGCCGCCGTTGCCGTGACCCGGGCTGTTGCCGTGGCCGTTGCTCTTGTCCTTGCTGTGGCCGTTGGCGTTGCCATTGCCATTTCCATTGCCGTTGCCGCTGCCATTGCCGTTGCCGTTGCCGTTGCCATTCTTATGCGACGCGCTGACCGTCTTGCCGTGCGTCCTCGCGAACGACGCGACGCACTGCCCGATGCCGTGCACGCCCAGGCGCTCGGCGCTGGCCTTGCACGCGTTGACCTGCTGCGTCACCTGCTGTCCCCAGTTCAAGGGGTTCAGGCTGCCGGTCGTAGCCACCTCCGTGGCAGCCACCGCAAACGTGGCCGCCGCCGCGGCGACGGCGAAACCGGACAACACCTTGAGGCCGACCGCGGCCCCTGCCCCACCCAAAAGCTTCTTCATTGCTCCTCCAGATTCCGAGACTCTCCGACCCGGGATGGGCGCCGCCGTCATCCGATCCAGGATCCGGTGGAGCTCGTCTTCCAGCTCCAGCTCGAAGTTGTTCATGTACGGGAAGAACAAACGCGGAGCCTGCCCCGACTAACCAAACTTATTTTTCCTGAGATCGCCGAGAGTGGCCTGAAGGTGGCGGCGGGCCGCCCCCAGGCGGGAGGCGACCGTTGGTTCGGGCACCCCGAGCGCCGCGGCGATCTCCCGGTTGCTGTAGCCGTGGTAGTGGCGCAGGACCAGGGCCGCGGCCTGCTTCGTGGGCAGCTTTTGCATCGCCCTGACCAGGTCCGAGCTTTCTGCGAACGTAGCCGGGTCGACAGGCGACGCGGGGCGGCCAATCCTCTTGATCATCTCGCCCACCTGGTGCAGCCGTTCGTGCCGCCGGTTTGAAACCGCCACGTTGATGGCGATCCGGTGCAGCCAGGCCTCGACCGGGGCGTCAGGGCGCCATGACTTCCAGTTCCTGTAGGCGCGCTCGAACGTGTCCTGCGTGCAGTCCTCCGCCGCCGTCCGATCGCCCAGAAGCGTGATCAGCGTGCCCAGGATCCGCCGGTACGTGTTGCGGTACAGGCGCTCGAAATCCGCCTCCGACCCGGGCTCATACGCCTCGACCTTCGTTTCTTCCACGCTTGACAGCGAACTAATGTTCGTATACCCTCCCCGAGGCGTCATGGCCAGCATCCCGCTCTTCGACCCTGCCGACTTCCCAGGTGATGTAACGCTCGACCATCTGATTCCTGAAGCCGCCGCGACATTTGCTCCGCTCCCCGCCGGCCTCCAGCCGGAGCTGGTCGCCGCTCTCGGCCGGCGTGGTGTCCAGCGCCTGTACTCGCACCAGGCCGAGGCTTATGACGCGGTCCGCAACGGCCGGCACCTGGTGGTGGTTACGCCGACCGCAAGTGGAAAGACGCTCTGCTACAACCTCCCCGTTCTTCAGCGACTGCTCGAGAACCCTGAAAAAAGAGCCCTATATGTATATCCGACCAAGGCCCTGGCGCAGGACCAGCTGGCCGAGCTCAGCGCCCTGAAGCACGGCCTCCCGATCGAGGTGCGGGTCGACACCTACGACGGCGACACCCCGCCGGGCAGGCGCACGGCGATTCGGGAAGGCGGCCACATCGTGATGACAAACCCAGACATGCTCCACACCGGCCTGCTCCCTCACCACACCCGTTGGCGCCGGCTTTTCTCGAGCCTCGAGTTCGTCGTCATCGACGAGCTGCACACCTATCGCGGGTTGTTCGGCAGCCAGGTCGCCAACGTGATCAGAAGACTGAAGCGCATCTGCGCGTTCTACGGCTCCAGCCCGACCTTCATCTGCGCCTCTGCGACGATCGGGAATCCACTCGAGCTCGCGAAACGCCTGCTCGAGGAGGACAACATCGAGCTCGTCCACCGGAACGGCGCGCCGCGTGGTGAGCGCCGGCTGATCTTCTACAACCCCCCGCTCTTGAACCGGGAGATGGGCGTGCGCCGGAGCTCGATGCTCGAGGCGCGGCGCATCGCCAACCCGTGGATCAGGGCCGGGGTCCAGACCATCGTCTTCTGCCGCAGCCGCCTCCAGGTCGAGGTGATGCTCAGCTACTTGAGGCAGGACCTCGCACCCCGTCTCGACGCGCACCAGCGCGTGCGCGGCTACCGCGCCGGGTACCTGCCGCTGCACCGCCGAGAGATCGAGGCCGGCCTGCGCGCCGGCGACATCACCGGCGTCGTAAGCACGAACGCCCTGGAGCTCGGAATCGACATCGGCAGCCTGCAGTGCGCGGTGCTGGTCGGCTACCCGGGAACCATCGCCTCGACCTGGCAGCAGCTCGGGCGCGCCGGGCGGCGCTCGGGGTCCGTGGGCGTGTTCGTGGCCTCGAGCTCACCGCTCGACCAGTTCATCGTCCGGCATCCGGAGTATTTCCTCGGGACCGACCCGGAGGAAGGGCTCATCGACCCGGACAACCTGCTGCTGCTCGCGGGACACCTGCAGGCGGGGCTGTTCGAGCTCCCGTTCGAAGATCAGGAACGGCTCGGCAACGCCGACGTGCGCGAGCTGCTGCAGCTGTTCGAAGAGGACGGGTCGGCCACCCGGTCTGCGGGCCGGTGGTTCTGGAGCCGCCAGGCCTTCCCCGCTGAGGAGTTGCACCTGCGGCGGATCCTCGCCGACAACGTCGTGATCATCGACACGTCTCATCCGCGGCCGCAGGTCATCGGCGAGATGGACCAGTTCACCGCCCCGGTGCTGCTGCACGAAGAGGCGGTCTACCTGCATGAAGGCGCGCAGTACCACGTGGACCGGCTCGACTGGGACGAGAAGAAGGCTTACGTCCGGCCGGTCGACGTCGACTACTACACAGACGCGCTCGCGTCGGTATCGGTGCAGGTGCTCGAGACGTTCGCCGGGCCGAACGAAACGAGGCTTACGCGCAGTCACGGCGAAGTGAAGATCACAAGCCTCGCGAGCATGTTCAAGAAGATCCGCTTTCACACCCACGAGAACATCGGGGCGGGCCCGATCCACCTTCCGGAGCAGACGCTGCATACCACCGGTTACTGGGTCACCTTCGATGAGGACCTGTGGCTCTCGTTGGGCCGGGAAACGCTGGACCACCCCACGAAATCTGGCGATTTCGCGGAGACCCCGGGTCTGGACCACCCCACGAAATCTGGCGATTTCGCGGAGACCCCGGGTCTGGAGGCCGGGTTGCAGGGCATCGCGCATTCGCTGAGGCACGTTGCGAGCCTGCGCCTGATGTGCGACCCACGCGATCTCGGAGCGGTCGCCGAGGTGAGGTCGGTCACCACCCAGCTGCCGACGGTCACCGTCTACGAGGTCTACCCCGGAGGGGTTGGTTTCTCGGCGCGCCTGTACGAGCTGCACGACGAGCTCCTGGAAGACGCCACCGCACTGGTGCGCGACTGTCCCTGCTCCGCCGGCTGTCCTTCCTGCATCGGACCACTGCACCTCGTTGAAGGAGCGAAAGAAGCGTGCCTCAGACTGCTGGAGGCCCGGCGCCGGTCTCCCAGCTCCGCGACCGCCTCAGCCGTCTAGGCGCGCCCACTCGGCCGCGACCGCAGCCGCCAGTCGAGCTGCCGTCCGGCTTCGAAGAGGTGGCGACGCGCTACGGCACCGCGGTCATCCGCCAGGACGTCATCCCCCTGCCCCCGCTCGACCCCGACCCCGGCAGTGTCGCGTACGTCGACACCGAGACGACAGGTCTCACAGGAGGAGCGGGCACCTATGTATTCGCGGCCGCCGTTGCGCGGCCGATCGATTGCGGCCTGCGCGTAGCTCAGCTGTTCCTTCCGCAACCCGGCATGGAGCCAGCCTTTTTGCACGCGCTCCGCGACGAGATGAGCGAGGCTTCCACGATCGCAACTTTCAACGGGGGCTCCTTCGATCTTCCGGTCCTACGCACGCGATGGGTGATGGCCCGAATGCCGGGCGAGTTCGCGCACGCGGCGCACGTCGATCTGCTCACCCTCGTGCGAGCGCTGTACCGGCACCGCCTCGAAAGCTGCACACTGCGCCAGGTCGAAGAGCGCGTGCTCGGATACGAACGCGACGATCCGCTGCCAAGTGCGCTCGTACCTGAAACCTACTTCGACTACCTCAGGAACGGAGAGCGCGAGCTCCTGGAGGCCGCGCTCGAGCACAACCGGCTCGACGTGATCAGCCTGGTCCACCTCCACTCCCGTCTTCTCATGCGGCTGCAGGGAGGTGAGACCGGAATGGACGCCGCGGACTGGCTCGCGCTGGGCCGGCACCGCTTCCGTCGCGGAGCGAAGGCCGATGGCTGGCGGGCGCTGCGTAACGCGACCTCCTTTGCAGGAGGCGAGGCGGCGGCTACCGCCGGCTTGCTGATCTGTCGCCGTCTCGTCCGTCGCGGGTCGATCGCAGCCGCGGAGTCCCTGCTGGCGTGGCTGGAAGAGCGGGCCAGCGAGGACATCCGGGTGTCCGTCGCCCGCGCGCGGCTTCTGGAGTGGCGCCGGCGAGACCCGCGGCAGGCGCTCGAGGTGGTGGAGGCCGCGCAGGGCCGCATGCCGGACGCTGCCGAGGAGCTCGAGCACAGGCGGTCGCGGCTGCGCCGGAAGATGAAGCTAGGGAATGGCGGGCTCGGGCATGGGCGCGGCCGCGGGCAGGGCAAGATCCGGCAGGTTCAGCTCGAGGTTCCCATCACGGACGGCGCGGCCCAGCGCTTCCACGACCGCGGGGTCGAACTCGGAGCCTGACCCCTCGGTCATCTTCTCCATCGCGGCTGCGGGCGCCAGTCGCGGACATCCGCGTCCGGCCGTCAACGCCTCGTATCTCTCGGACGCCGCGAGGATCCGCGCCATGATCGGTATGCTCTCGCCGGCCATGGCCTCGGCCGACCCGGAGCCGTCCCAACGGTCGTGGTGATGGCCCACGGCGGCGGCCACCTCGGCCGGGAACTGTGCGGCGGCCACAATCTTCTCCCCCGCCTCGGCGTGCCCGGGCGCCTCGAAGCTGTCACCCTCGGCCGTCATCGCCATGTGCCCGACGTCGTGGAGGAATGCCGCGGCGCGCAGGTCCTCCAGCCGGCCGGACACGATCCCGGTCCGCCGTCCGATCGCTTCGGCGATGGTCGCCATGCGGCTCGAATGGCCTTGAGACACAGGGTTGCGGTGATCGACCGCGTGAGCCACCGCGACCATCACCTGGGGGCCGGCGTCGGCAAGCATCGAGGCCAGGTTGCCGTCGGCGAGCTCGAGCTCCGTGACGAGCTGGGGGAATGTGCACGCCCGGTCCTTGCCCTCTCGCTTGGCGAGGTACAGCGCCTGGTCGGCGGCCGCGACCAGCTCGATCGCGGTGAAGGCGTCTTCGGGATACGAGGCGACGCCGATGCTGAAGGTCAGGTGCTCGCCCGGGATCGTGGGCACCGCCGCGGCGTGGACGGCATCGACGATGCGATATGCCAGCCGCTGCGCCCCGGCGCCGTTGGTGTCGGCGACCATGACCGCGATCTCGTCGCCACCGTACCGCGCGACCATGTCCTGTGCGCGGGCCGCCGCGCGCACGATCCGGGCGCCGAGCTGCAGCACGAGGTCGCCGTGCTGGTGGCCGAGCTGGTCGTTCACCGACTTGAAGTGGTCGAAGTCGATGAGCAAAAGCGCCAGCGGTGCTTCGCGGCGATCGGGCCGGCCGAAGGACAGCTCAACGCGCCGCCGGAACTCGCGTGCGTTGGCGAGCCCGGTCAGGCCGTCTGTGGTCGCTTCCTGGCGGCTGCGCTGGAAGCGCAGCGCATTGGCGATCGGCACCGCCGAGCTGCCGGAGAGGGCATCGACGGCGAACAGGTCCTGGTTGGTGAACACGGTCGCCGTGGTCAGGCAGACGAGCGCGGTGACGCCGTCCGCCGAAGCGATCGGGACCGAAAGGGTCCGATGGTCGCTGGCGAACACGGCCTCGCCGGTGCCGGAGGCCTGCGACAGGGCATGCTCGTCGATCACCTCGCCTTCCGGCGCGGCGGTCGCCGTCCCATTACGGCTCGCGCCCGCGACCACCGTGAATCCTTCCTGCGATGAAAGGATCAGGCGCCCTCTCTCCGCGGTGGTCATCTGCACGGCGTGGTCGATGAGGACGTCGAAGACATCCTTGATGTCAGTGTCCGTGACCAGGTTCCTGCTGAGCTCACGGAGGGAGTCGGCCTGCGCCGCGCGTTCGACGGCGGAACGCCGCTCGCGCTCGAGCTCCCGCGTCATGTAGCCCGTCGTCAGGGACACGACCAGGAACAGGAACACCTTTCCGATGGTCGCGTTGGGGTCAATGTAGAAGTTGGCAGGCGTGAAGCTGCCGCCGATGAACAAGTAGAGCATCGAGATGACCAGCGCGGACAAAAAGCTGGCGGTCGCGCCGAACCTCACCGCGTTGGTGATCACGGCCAGGAAGAGGGCCAGGAAGAACGGGCTGCTGAAACCGTCGGACATGTAGACGAGGCCGGCCGAGAAGAGGATGTCCAGGACCATCGTCGAGAGGCTGAACTGCTTGCCAGGGTTGTAGCCCCGCGCCAGGATGATGTTGACGGCGACGTTCATCACTCCCCAGGCCGCGAGGATGAGGTCGACCGTGACCTTGGCGTTCTCATCCGTGTGCGGGTTGACGTTGTTGAGCACCGCCAGCACGATCAAGAACAGCCATCGGAAGACCACCGCGACGCGCTCGCCGACGCGGCGCCGGTCGGCGTCGAATGTGGCGTCGATGGCCCGGGCGCGAACGTCCTGCCACCGGCGCGAGCCGCCGCTGTGCTTGGGGTCAATACTCATTTTTTGGGGCGTGCCGGGTCGCGCGGGTCGAGGAGATCATTAACTTACGCGCACTTTCGCGAACGAGAGCGGCTTAATGCGCGTTGGACGGCGTACTTAATCGGCAGGCCGAGAAGCGAAGGCGCGCTCGAAACCGGGGCCAGCTAGCCGCAGTCTGCCTCGGCGCGCCTCAGCTCAGGTCTTGAGCTCCCGGCCGCCGGCCTGACCTCGTAGCCGACCGCTCGAAGCGCTTCGTCGAGCCACTGCAGCGCCATCTCCTCGGTGTTCGGCCAGGTGTCCGCGGCGGAGCCCGGGAGGCCCGTGTCGATCACGACCCGCCCGGCGACCCGAAGCAGCCTCCTGACCAGGGGCGCCGCCTCGTCGACGCTCAGCTCGAGCGACTCGAGGGCTCTAGACAGCATGAAACAGGCGGCGTTGAACGACCGGGCGTCGATCGGCTCGTCGCCGGCCAGCCGCTCGGCGAGCTCCGCCCTCAAATCGGTCGGATCCATGCGCGGGTATCATTTCAAAACGCTGAGCGATGGATCTAACCGAACCTGTCTTGCTGACGCCCGAGGGGCTGGAGAAGCTCAAGCGCGACCTCGAAGTCGCGTTGAAGCGCCGCGCCGAAGCGGGCGAGCGCCTGAAGGAGGCCTTCCAGCCCGGAGACATCGAGGACAACCCCGAGTACGAGCAGGCCAAAGAGGAGGTCGGGCTCCTCGACAGCCGCATCTACGAGCTCCAGGAGATGATCGGGCGCGCCCAGATCATCCGGGACACGCATTCGAGCGTGGCCGGCCCGGGCTCCACGATCGAGGTGGTCGACAACGACGGCTCTGCCGAGACGTACCACCTGGTCGGCGCAGTCGAGAGCGACCCGTCGGCGGGGCGCATCTCGGTCGACTCGCCCGTGGGACGTGCGCTCGTCGGCCGCAAGAAGGGCGACAAGGTCACGGTCAGCGTGCCGTCCGGCACGTTGACGCTCACGATCAAGGCGGTCAAGTAGCGCCACGCCCCTGAGGACCTCGCCCGCCTCGACAAGTGACCTGGATCCGGAGACGATCGACGACCGCACCACGGTCGGCGTTTTCTTCCGGCAGGCGGCGAGGTACGGCGACCGGGCCATGGTTCACCACCTGGTCGATGCAACGTGGCAGGTGGAGACCTGGGCCGGCATGCGTCAGGACATCCTGTCGGTCGCTTCAGCCTTGCTCGACGCCGGCATCGAGTCCGGCGACCGCGTGGTCCTTCTGTCCGAGAACCGGCTCGAATGGCTGTACTGCGATTTCGCCATCCAGTCGATCGGAGCCATCACGGTCCCGATCTACCCCAACTCTCCGCCCCACATCGCGCAAAAGATCGTCGAGGACTCCGGGGCCCGGTTCGCGATCGCCTCGGACGGCATTATCGCCGCCAAGCTCAAGGTTGGCGGCGCCCTGAGGACGATCGCTCTCATCGACAAGGACGTCCCCGGGTGGGTGGGTCGTAGGCCGTCCCGGACTGCGGACATCGACTCTCGACTGAGGCGGATCAAGCCGGACGACCTGTGCACTATCGTCTACACATCCGGCACCACCGGCGATCCCAAAGGCGTGGAGCTCGCGCATCGAAACCTGGTGGACATGGGTCGCGCCACCATCAAGGTGCACCCGATCACCGACGCTGACTCCGCGCTGTCGTTTCTTCCCTACGCGCACGTGTTCGAGCGGATCAACGACATCTTCCTGGCCATCGTGTACGGAGGCGAGATATGGATCTCGCGCGGCGCTGACCACCTCGCTCAGGAGCTCGGCGAGGTGCAGCCGACGGTCATGTGCAGCGTCCCACGCATGTACGAAAAGATGTATGCGGTGGTGATGTCGCGCGTGCGCGAGGCGAGCCCAGCTCGCCGCGCCCTGTTCTCATGGGCGATCAGGATCGGGACCCGCCACTTCCACGCGACCGGGGCCGGGCCAGTGCTGGCGGCGCAGCATCGGTTGGCGGACCGCCTCGTGCTTGCCCCGCTGCGCAAACAGCTGACTGGTGGCCGCTTGCGTTTCTTCGTGAGCGGAGGCGCCGCGCTGTCGCGGGAGGTCGAAGAGTTCTTCTGGGCGATCGGCGTCCCCATCCTCAACGGCTGGGGCATGACGGAGACGTCGTCCGGTGTCTGCTCCAACACCCTGCTCGAGCACCGGTTCCTCACCGTCGGGAAGCCGTTTCCCGGCGTCGAGATCAAGATCGCCGACGACGGCGAGATCCTGGTCAAGGGCGCGGGCAACATGATCGGCTACTACAACAATTCGGATGCCACTGCCGAGATCCTGCAGGACGGTTGGATCCACACCGGCGACATCGGCGAGATCGACGGCGACGGTTTCCTGAAGATCACCGACCGCAAGAAGTCCCTGTTCAAGACCGCCGGCGGAAAGTACATTGCTCCTCTGCCGCTCGAGCACGCCCTCTTGAGCAATCCTTTGGTGATGCGAGCAGTGGTCGTCGGCGAGGGCAAGCCCTACGTGACCGCTCTCATCGTTCCGGATCGGGATGCCGCGGCCAAGCAGGGTCTCGATGAAGCGGCGTTGACGGCGTCGATCCAGCAGACCGTCGACCACTTGAATGCCCAGCTTGGAAAGTGGGAGACGATCAAGTACTTCGCCCTGTTGGCGCATGACTTCACCGAGGATTCCGGCGAGCTGTCTCTCAAGCTGGACGTCAAGCGCAAGGTGATCGCCGAGCATTACGGAGACCGGATCGAGGCCATGTACACGGACAAAGCGAGACCCGCGTAGATTTCCTGATCGTGGCCGGCCCGGTCGACATGTCAGACCTTCACGCGGCGCTTGACCGATTGCGTCCGCAGCTCTGCCACTGCGGCCTGAAGGGCGAATGCCTGGGGTGCAAAGGGATCGAGATGGTCCGCGCCCAGGCCGAGGCGGTGGTGGCGGCCGCAAGCCAGCCGATCCTGCTTCAGGTGGCGCAGGAGAGCTCGATGAAGGACATGGCGACCCGCTTCCAGGCCATGTCCGAGCGCCTCATGTCAGACCCGGAGATCCGGCGATCGGCGGAGCAGATGCAGGAAAAGCTGATGGCAGACCCCGAGACCCGCCAGCTCCTCGAGGAGCTGATGCGACGCATCGGCGAGCCTCCTGACGAGCTGAATTAGATCCGGGCTGTTAGGCTGGCCGCGTGAGCGTGGTGGGCGGCGGGTTCTTCTTCATCTTCGGGCTCCTGTATCTGGCGGCCATCGTGGGGGCGATCGTCGCGGTCGTCGTGTCGGTGTTGTCCTTTCTGCGCATGGCACGCGCGCTCGAGAGAATCGCCAGCGCCCAGGAAAGACGACCACCGACCTAGGTCCTTCCGCCGCGGCGGTGGACGATCGCTGCGTCCTCCGCTCCAAGCGCCTCCTCTTCTTCGACATCGACCTTGTGGGGGTGGAACAGACGCTGAGCGATCAGCGTCGGGACCACGGCGGACAGGATCACGACCGTCAAAAGTTGCGAGTACTGCGCTCTGGTAACCAGCCCGTGATTGAAGCCGTACAGGGCCGAGATCGAGCCGAAGGTCAGGCCGGTCGCCATCAGCAGCGTGAGGTAGTTGCGATCCCTCCTCGCGATGCCGAAAGCCGCCGCCACCGGCCATACGCCGGCCAGCTTGGAGACCATCTTGCCCACGAAGAGCAGGGCGATCACCCCGGCGCCATCGACCAGGGCCGGGAGGGAGATGAGGAGCCCGGCCCGTAGAAAGAAGAACGGGGTGAGCAGCGCGAAGGCGGTCGAGCGCATTCGGTCCATCAGCAGGCGGTCCCCTAAGAACACCCCGGCCGTGGCCAGGCCGACCAGGTAGGCCGGCAGCACCGCCTCGCTGCCGGCCGCTGTGGCGAGGCCCCCGAGGCCGAGGAGGACCAGGAACAGGAACTTGATCTCGGGCTCGCTCACGCGGTGACCGAGGATCCTCATCACGAATCTCAGGGTCGGAGAGATGGCCACCAGCGCGACGGCCGTCACCGCCGCGAAGGCCAGCAGAAGAACGCTGAAGCCTGCAAAGAGAGCGCCCAGCGCCAGGACCGTCCCCAGGTCGGTGACAAAGCATGCCGCGAGGATCAACTTGCCCAGCTCCTCGCGGTTCAAGCCCGTCTCCACCATCACCGCGTAGACGACAGCAACAGAGGTGGTGCTCAGCGCGACACCAGATATCTCCGAGGCTTGGAGGCTCCAATGCAGGACGAGGTACGAGATCGACAGCGCGGCCGCGAACGGCAGCATGAACGACACCAAACCGATCGCCAGGCTCGCCTTCCAGTGACGCCTCAGCGACACGGGATCGATCTCCGCCCCGGCCAAAAAGGTCAGCGACACAGAGCCAAGGCTGGCCAGAAAAGTGGTGAATGCGGTTTGCTGCACAAGGCCTGAGACCCCGGGCAGGTTGCCGGCCACGCCGCCGACGAGGATCTCGGCGAGCGCAACCGCGATGCCCGCGCGGATGCTGATCACCGATGCGATCAGTGCCAGCGCCATCCAGACCGCCGCGACCGTGTACGGATTCATCGGCCCCTCCTTCCTCTGCCAACCGGTGACGTGGTGTTGGTAGAGGCCATCAGCCGGGCCGTAAGCCCTAGCGATTCAAGGAGCGAGCCTCATCGCGCCGTAAGCGGGCAGAACCCCGCCGGTCGATGGTATCGAAAGCGGACAGTCGCTAGGTCGTCGTGGTCGTGGCCGGCGCTGTCGGCGCTGTGGGCGCCGCCGCCTTCGGCTTGCGGATCGGCGAGCTCCAGTAAGGGATCGGTCCCGTCTGCAGCCGCTGCAGGATCGCCTGCTCCTGGGCCGAGCTCAGCTTCTGGTTCTTGACCGCGGTGTCCAGCAGCGGGGTGAGCTGCGCGATGAGCTTGGTCCGGAACAGGGCTTCGGTCACAGGCGGGTTCTGGGCTGCCGCGATCTGGGACAGGTTCATTCCGCTCGCGAGGTCCGTCCTCAGCTGCGTGGCGCTGATGTCAAGAGCGGAGGCTGCAGCGGTCAGCAGCTGCTGCATGTACGCGCCGGCCTGCGGGACTGTTGCGGCACTGGGCTTCTTGCCGAGGCCCGCCGCCAGGTTGCACGGCGGCTGGGTAGCCAGCTTCTGCTTGATGGCGTCCGCCTGGGCCTGGGTGAGCTGCTTGTTCTTGACCTCGTCGGCGAGCGTCTCGCCGATCGCCTTCTGGATCGCGGCGTTGACCTGGCTCTGGCTCTTGCCGAGGTCGGTCGACAGATGCGAGATGAAGTCGTTGCAGACCGCAGACGCGCTGGTGGCCTGGCTGAGGTTGACGGCGGTGTCCGCCGCCTGGGGCTGGGTCGAGGAGGCCGGGCGGAAGCCGACGGTGAAGCCGGCGGCGGAAGCCGTGACCAGCACGGCGGCGCCTGCCACGGCGACAGCGCCGAGGGCGAAGCCGGCGATTCGAAGGTATCGGAGCCTGGAAAAGGATGTCATCACCGGTCTATTACACAACGGCGCGATGGCCGGATTCTTTTGAGGAACGTCAACGTTCTGTAAGGCCCCAGGATGGGTGTTCTATATTCGCCAGATGGAATCGCCCCCGGCCTCCGGCTGGTCCGGGAAGCACGCCGTCGAGCTCTACGTTCGTACCTACACCACCATGCTCCAGAGCTCCGGCGACATCAAGGTCGAATCCCTGGTGCACGCCCATATCGGGATGGGCTCGGTCCTTCACCCGCAGGCGGCCATGCCACAGGTCGACATGGGGGCGCTTCTGTACGTGGCGAGGCGCCTGCCCGAGGCGATCAACCGGTGCCGCCACGTCGTAATGGGCCAGAGCCCGCAGGGCTTCAGGGCGGTGCTGCGCGCCGAGATCCTCGACTGGCAGGCGGTCAAGGCCCCTGCCCGCCGGCGCCGCTGGTATCACGACGGCAAGAACATGCTGGCCGTCCTGATCGCGTCGGTGTCCGACATCGACGACCTGGTGCCGACCCTGGTCGCTTATCAGATCGAGTGGAACAAGCTGCACCGGGCGCTGCAGGACGTGGACCTGTCCGAGGAATCGGCGCGCCAGGCTGCCGGCGCGTCCGAGGACGACTGGCGGCGGCTTCACGAAGCGTGGGGCGAAGGATTCGACGGCAACCTCGCCGCGATCAAGCGCGAGGAATGCCGGATGGTCCTTCGGCTGATCGGAGGCAGCCACCTCGGTTACGACCGCAATGCGAGTCGCTGGTGGAAGCCCATCGCCGCGGCGATGGCCGAGATGGGCGCGCGAGATGCGCCGGTCTACTTCGTATCGTCGAACGCGCACAGCCTGGTCAACGTGCTGACCGGCGTCGCGCGCCGGTTCGAGGATGAGATCGTCGACTGGATCGGCAGGAACGACCCCGACCTCGATTCGGAAAGGCGAAAGCTCGAGGCCGGCCACAGTCGCGCCTCACGGCACAACTGGCTCTACTACGGAGCCAGGCAGGTCTTCGACGCACACCCGGACCGCGAGCGCCTGCGCGCCATCCGGGCCGAGATCGAGGCCGCCAACGGCGTACGCCATATAGCGGCCAAAGGCACTGGCGTCGACTCGGCGGCGCAGGTCTTCATGCTTTCGAAGCTCGACCCCAATGCCATCGACCCCCGCGTCGGTGCGGTGGACGAGCGCAAGCTGCGCGACTCGGGCGCGTGCATCGTCAACGTTGACTATCCGCTGGGTGAGGCCGCCTACCACATCCTCCGCCAGGTCGCCGAGCAGGCGTCCTGGGTGGCGGGCGTGTACATCCTCGGCAAGGCCGCCACGCTCAACGCGGACGTCGGCGACGTGATGATCCCGAACGTGGTTCACAACGAGCACTCGGGCAATACCTACTGGCTGGACAACTGTTTCACCGCCGCCGACGTCCAGCCGAACCTCGTGTACGGGTCAGCCCTCGACAACCAGAGAGCCGTCGCCGTGCGAGGGACGTTCCTGCAGAACCGCGACTACCTCGATTTCTACTACCAGGGCCGATACACGGTCGTGGAGATGGAAGCCGGTCCCTACCTGGATGCGTGCTACGAGATTGTCCAGCCCGACCGATTCCCGCTCAACGAGAGCGTCAACATGGCTCAGATCCACTTCGACCTCGGCATCGTCCACTACGCATCGGACACCCCGTACACGCAGGCCCGGACCCTGGGCGCGCGAGGGCTCAGCTATCGAGGCATGGATTCGACTTACGCGTCCGCTATCGCGGTGGCGCGGAGGATCCTGCAGCGCGAGGAGGCACTCCAGCTCCAGCCGGTGAGCTGACGACGACGTCCTCGTGCGGGTGGTTGTGGCTGCCCGCCCCGTGCTGGATCTCGCCGCACGGGTGGCAGCTCTCGACCTGGATCGTCGTGTGCCCGATCGCGAAGCGGTCGCAAAGACGCGCTTCGAGACCGCGCACGACGTGCTCGGCGTCGCCCAACGGGCATTCGCCGATCACCACGTGACAGCTGAGCGCCACCTCGTCTGACGACAGCGCCCATACGTGCAGGTCGTGGACGCCGGTGACCAGGCTGTTGCTCTCGATCTCGGCTTTGACCGCGGCCAGGTCGATCTCACTGGGAGTGCCCTCGAGCAGCAGGTTTACGGTCTCCCGCACGATCCCCAGCGCGCCGTAGGCGATCAGGGCAGCGATGGCTAGAGAGAGAAGCGGGTCGATGTAGAGCCAGCCGGTCAGAAGGATCACCAGGCCCGCGACCACGACCCCGACGGATGCCGCGACGTCCCCGGTCACGTGCAGCAGGGCGGCCCGCAAGTTCAGGCTCTGGCTGTCGCCTCGCAGCGCGAGGATCACGAACACGTTGACCGCGATGCCGGCGACGGCCGCCACGATGACGATCCCGCCGTGGACCTGCGGCGGCGCCGCCAGCCGGCGCACCGCCTCGTAGGTGATGGCGAGGACGATCAGGACCAAGGTCACCGAGTTGAGCAGCGCGGCGAGGATGCTCACCCTCTGGTAGCCGAAGGTGCGGCGCTGGTCGGCGGGCCTCCTGGACTGCTCCACGGCAAACCAGGCGAGACCCAGAGCGAAAACGTCGGTCAGCACGTGACCGGCGTCGGACAGCAGGGCGAGCGAGTGTGAGAGGAGCCCGCCCACGAACTCGATGAGCAGGATCACGAGCGTGAGCGCAAGCGCCGTCCGCAGGGTGGCCCCGCGTTGACTCACATGCTCCATAGAGCTACTTTACCCAGCGCTACCGCCACCAATCCTCGCTTTGCGCCAGGTACGCGAGGAGCATGCCGTGGCGCAGGCCTTCGTGGCTGATGTGGAGCACGGCGAGGCCGTACCAGTCGAGGAACAGGAGCAGCGCTTCGAGCCCGGCACGCATGGCCTTCACGCGGTTGGCCTCAAGGCCGAGGCCGGCCGCCACCTTCGAGGCCCTGCCCCGGTCCAGGCGCGCTTCGCAGGTGAGCAGGTCGCCGGTGGTCATGACGACGGGCGGGTTGCGGCGCGTGAGGACAAGGGGGAGGTTCGAGGCGGTCCCTCCCGTCGCCACCAGCCGGTCGACCTCGCCGTCGGGCGCTTGCGGGAGCTCGCGCAGCGCGGCCTTGCGCATCCGCGCGCGCTCGTCCGGCCTGGGCGGGTCGGAGAAGTACGTGCTGGCGAGGACGCCCGAGCCGATAGAGAGGCTGGCCGACCTCAGCATCTCGGTTCCGCGGGCGATCACGACCTCGGTAGAGGCGCCTCCGAGGTCGACCATCACCCATTCGCGGCGGACCGCATGGCGGTCGGAAACGCCGAGGAAGCTGAGCCGCGCTTCTCTTGCAGCGGAGATGATGTGGACGGGAACGCCGATCGCCACGGCAGCCTCCTGGGCGAACGAGCGGCCGTCCGAGGCCTCCCGAACCGCCTCGGTGGCCGCGGCGACGAGGTGGTCGTACCCGAGGGCGCGTGCCTCGCCCACCACCTTGCGCAAAGCCCGGACGCCTGCTTTCGCGCGCGGGCCGATGGCGCCTGTGCGGGCAACCTGGGGACCGAGTTCGGGCATCTCGACGAAATGCGCGACCTCTTGCAGGCGGCCTCGAACCACGTCCGCCACCAGGGCGTGGACGGTGTTGCTGCCTATATCCACTGCGGCCAACCTCATGTCTCGACCACTCTATTGCGACCAGCCTGCCGCAGAGGTTTCCGCTCATAACTAGAATCTGGCCGTGGCCAAGCGGACGCGGATCGAGCGGGACTCCATGGGCGAGATGGAGGTCCCGGCCGACGCGTACTACGGCGCGTCGACCCAGCGCGCGGTGCTCAACTTCCCGATCTCGGGCCAGCCGCTTCCGCGCCGGTTCATCCGCGCCCTCGGCATGGTCAAGAAAGCCGCGGCGGAGACCAACCGCGAGCTGGGACTGCTGGCACGCCGGCGCTCGCGGGCGATCACGGCGGCTGCGCAAGAGGTGATCGACGGCAAGCTCGACGGCCAGTTTCCCATCGACATCTACCAGACAGGCTCTGGGACCTCCACCAACACCAACGCCAATGAGGTGATCGCCAATCGCGCCACCGAGATCCTGGGCGCAGAGCGCGGATCGAAGCTCGTGCACCCCAACGATCACGTGAACCTGTGCCAGTCGTCCAATGACGTCATCCCGACCGCGATCCAGCTGGCGGCGGGCATGGCCATCCAGGACGAGCTCATCCCAGCGCTAGAGCGCTTGCGGCGCGCGCTGGAGGTGAAGAGCAAGGAGTTCTGGCCCGTGGTCAAGACCGGCCGCACCCACCTTCAGGACGCGACGCCGATCCGGCTCGGGCAGGAGTTCAAGGGGTACGCGGGACAGATCGAAGAGTCGATCCGCCGCGCGAGGACCGCGATCGATGAGCTAGCAAGAGTCCCACTCGGCGGCACCGCCGTCGGGACCGGGCTCAACTCTCACCCCCAGTACGCCCGGATCGCGTGCGGCCGCCTCGCCAAAGCGACCAAGCTGCCCGTGCGCGAGGCTGCGAATCACTTTCACGCGCAGGCGGCTCTCGACGCTCTCGTTGCTGCGCACGGCGGGTTGCGCACCATCGCCACGAGCCTTTGGAAGATCGGTTCGGACATCCGGCTCATGGGGACGGGGCCGGTCGCCGGTCTCGGCGAGCTCAAGCTGCCGGAGACCCAGCCCGGCTCGAGCATCATGCCCGGCAAGGTCAACCCCGTCATCGTGGAGTCGCTGCTGATGGTCATCGCCAGGGTGTACGGCAACGATGCGACGGTGCTCGTGAGCGGCCAGTCCGGCAGCATCTTCGAGCTGAACGTGATGATGCCTGTTGCCGCCGCGGCGATGCTTGAGTCGATCACGCTGCTAGCCGCATCGGTACGCAACTTCTCGGAACGATGCGTCGAAGGCCTGCAGGCCACCGACCGCGGCCCCGAGCTCGTAGAGCGGAGTCCGATGCTCGCGACTGCGCTCAACCCGCTGATGGGTTACGACGAGGCGGCCAAGCTGGCCAAGGAGTCCATGCGGACGGGCAAGTCGATCCGGCAGCTGGCCCGCGCCCGCGGGGTCGGCGAGGCTGCGCTCAACAAGGTCCTCGACCTCGGCAAGATGACCAAGCCCGGGCTCGAGGGTCCCGGCGGGGGCGGCTGAAGACCTATGAGGGAAAACCCGGATGGTTTTCCCTCATAGGGCCTCGGCTTCGCCAAGGCCCTGCTCCCATTCCGATATATCGATGGAACTTACCCCAGAATCTGAAGCCTAGCTAAGCGAGGAGTCTGGAAGACAAAGTCACGACCGGGCCAAGCCCGGTCGCCCTAACCACGCTAGCCGAGGTGATGGTGCACGCTCCGACCAACCCGCCTCCGGCGCTCCCCAAACATGCCCCTTAAAGTTGCAAAAGTGAGGCTGTTATACCGCACCACCTCCGAGGCTATGCCGTGAGTTCGCGGGGACCCCTTGTCAAGTTGGAGCGGCGGCCGGAGCTCATCGCTCTCGGCTCGGTGCTGATCGGTGTCGCCCTTGTCCTTGGCAAGCTGGTGGTCGGGCTGCTCACGGGGAGCCTCGGCATCCTGAGCGAGGCAGCGCACTCCTTCCTCGACCTGGCGGCGAGCGCCTTCACCCTCCTGGCCGTCCGCACCTCACGCAAGCCGGCCGACACGGAGCATCCCTACGGCCACGGCCGCACCGAGAACCTCGCGGCGTTTGCGGAGGGCGTCCTGCTGATCATCACGGCGCTGGGGATCGCGTTCGAAGCGGCCCGGCGCCTGGTCACCGGGGGGCCGGAGATCAACCCGGCCGCTTACGCGTTCGCCTTGCTGATCGCCACCCTGGTGATCGAGGCAGGCCGCGCCGGCATCCTGCGCCGAGTGGGCCGGTTGGCCAGGAGCGAGGCGCTGCTCGCGGATGCCACCAACCGGCTCTCCGACGTGCTCGCGACGGTCGGGGTCCTGGCCGGGCTGGTGGGCGTGCGCATGGGGTTCCCGTGGGCCGACTCGCTGGCCGCGCTCTTCGTCGCCGCGATCATCGCGCGCGCCGCGGCGATGCTCGTGTGGCACTCGGGCGACATCCTCATCGACCGCGCGCCGGCCGGCGCCGAGAAACAGCTCCGCGAAGCGATCCAGGACGTGGATGGTGTGCGCGAGGTGCGCTCGGTACGAGTTCGCCGTTCGGGCCCGAACCTCATCGGCGACGCCAGCGTCGCCACCGGTCGCATGCTGTCGCTCGAGGCCGCCGGCGCGCTGGTCGACGACGTCAAAGCCAGGGCGCGATCGGTGCTGCCGACCCTCGACCTATCCGTCCTGGTCGAAGGCCAGGAGCAGCAGACCGACCTGGTCGAGCGCGTCCACGCGGCCGCGGCGCGCAACGGAGGCGTCCGCGACCTGCACAACGTGACCGTCGAACGCGAGGCGGACGGATCGCTGCACCTGACCATGCACGCGAAGATGCCCGGTGACATGAGCCTGGCCAGGGCTTCGCGCGCCAGCGGCGCCCTCGAGCGAGCGCTGCGAACCGAGCTGCCGGATGCAACCAGAGTCGACATCCACCTCGAGCCGATGGAGCCGACCGTGGTGCGCGGAGAGGACGTGACGGAGCGCCGCGCGCAGCTCGCAGCCCGCATGCGCGAGGTGGTGGCTTCCCACCCGGAGGTGCGCCGGTGCGTCGACGTCGAGTTGAGCGACCGCCACCAGAGGATCCATGCGCACGTCGTCGCGGAGGTTGCGGGCGACATCAACCTCGAGCAGGCCCACCGCATCGAGACCGAGCTGGAGGAGCAGATCCGCCGCGCTCTCCCCGAGGTGCACGAGGTCGTGGCGCGCGCGACGGCATGAGGCCGGGCCGGCCGGCCGACCTCGAGCCGCTCATGGTGCTGTGGGCGGCCGACGTAAGGGAGGGCCGGCGCGACACGGTGCCTCGCGAATCGCACCTTCGCGGCCTTCTGGCGAAGATCGACTGGGAGGCGCGGTCGCGAGTGGTCGATGAAGGTCACGGCCTCGCCGCGGCCGTGATCGTGACCAGCCGCTCGACTCCGCAAGGCGTGGTCGCGTACGTGGATGCGGCCGGGCCGCCGGAGACCGCGCTCGAGCTCACGGGCTGGGCGCTGACGTTGTCGCGCGCCGCAGGCGCGGCGGCCGCAGAGGTGATGTCCGCGCAGGGACACAGCGGCGGGCTTCGGAAGCTGGGCATGGAGATGGTCCGGCCCTGGTGGCGGATGGATCGGAGCCTCGCCGGCGAGCTCCCGGAATCGCGACCCGTGTCCGGCTACGAGCTGATCGATGGCTCGAGAGTCAGGCCAGGCTCGTGGGCCGACATGCACAACCGTTCATTCGCAGACCATTGGCGATTCTCACCGCGGACCGAAGAAGAACTGCTCGCGGGCAAGACCCCGCCGCTCTGCCTGATGGCCGTGACCGAAAAGGGCGGTCTGCCGGCCGCGGTCACGATGGGCCAGGTCGAGGCCTACCAGGACGATCCGCGCCCCCAGCCCGTCGGCCTAATCAGTTCGGTGGGTACGGTCCCCGAGCATCGTCGTCGCGGGCTGGCCCGCTGGCTGGTCGTCGAGGTTCTCCACCGCCTCCGCGACGCCGGCGCCCGCCATGCGTCCCTTTACGTGGACGGCTGGAACGAGACCCGGGCGTACGACGCCTACTACAAGCTCGGTTTCGAGTTGGCTTTTCAGGCGGAGGTCTGGGAAGCTACCTTCCCGTGAGGCCCCGGCCGCGTGCCGCCGTCGCCGCAGCCGTGCTGGTCGGTTTGGCGCTGGCGGGTTGCGGCACGCCCCGATCGGCGGCTTCGCCGGCGGTGGCGGCCAGTCCCCTGGCGCCACCACCAACCCTTGCCG
>JBAUTF010000234.1:0-36163 GCA_049582065.1 Candidatus Dormiibacterota bacterium
CGCTGGAACACGTCGGCCGGCGCGACGACCTGATCGGCGCCGAGCTTGCGCGCGAGGTCGCGCTGGGTCGGGTGCTTGGCGATCGCGATCAACCGCTTGGGCGGCGTGAAGAGCCTGATCGCGGCGATGGTCAGAAGGCCGATGGTCCCGGCGCCGGACACGACGACGATGTCGTTCTTGGTCGCCCCACCGCGCAGTGCCGCGTGCACGCAGCAGGCGAGGGGTTCGATGAGCACCGCGGCCTCGTCGGCAAGCGCTGTCGGGACGGCGTGAAGCTGGCTCGGATGCGCAACCAGGACCTCTCCCCACCCCCCACCGGTGTCCGCGCAGTACCCGGTCTGCAGGCCGACCTCGATCGGCCCCTCGGTCACGTTGTAACAGAGGCCTGGCCTGCCTTCGGCACAGCGTGGGCAGGGCGGGTCGATGCCGCGCACCCTGCAGCCGAGCGCCGGCTCGACCACGACGCGCGATCCGTCTTCTAGCGTGCCGACCACCTCGTGGCCGGGCACGAACGGATAGCTCGTCAGCGGGTCGAGATAGAGAGATGCGTGGCCGCCTATGGCGGCCAAATCCGAGCCGCAGATCCCGCTGAGGGTCGGCATGACGCGCACCCAGTCGCTCGCCGGCAGCACCGGCTCGGAGACATCGCCAAGCTTCAGCATCGCGAGCGCGCTCGTCGCCACGTCGGGGCGGCCGCCGGCCGCCTTGACGATGGCGAAGGACGGGATCGATCGGACGAACTGGAGCGCTAGCGTCGGACCGCCTCCCGGTATTCCAGGGAGCGCGGATCGGGCATGGGCAGGCGCCAGTTCCCCGGCGCCATCTTCCATCGCTCGACCCGCCAACCGCGCTGCCCGGCGACCTGGGACAGGCGCGCGTCGGGGTTGACGGCGACCGGAGTGCCCGCCAACTCCATCATCGGCAGGTCGGAGAGCGAATCCGCATAGGCGAAGCTCTCCGACAGCACGATCCCATTTTTCGCCGCGTATTCCTCCAGCAGCGTGCCCCGGGCCTCGCCCGCCGGAGGCGGCGCCTGGAGGTCGCCGGTCAACCGGCCCTCCTTGACCAGGAGGTGCGCGCAGTCGACCTCGACATCGAGCAGCTCGGCCAGCGGCTCGACCACCACGTCGAGCGCGCCCGTCAGGAGCAGCACGCGGTGACCCGCCCGTTTGTGCTCGCGGATCCGGCGCATGCCCTCCGGGTAGATTCGCCGCAGAGTCACGGCATCGAGCGCCTCGCGGCCCAACTGCTTCATCACGTCGTACTCGAGGCCGTTGTACTCGCGATAGAAGCTGCGCTGGAACTCTGCGCGCGAGCGCCGCTCGAGGTAGAGCCACCGCGGCGCCTCGCGCAGCATCTGGGCCATGAACGATGGCCAGTCCTCCACCGGCTGCGCGCGCAGGCGCATCCACAGGAAGTACTCCACGACGTTGGTCTCGACGAGGGTGCCGTCGACGTCGAACACCGCGAGCACGTCAGACCGCCCCTTTCGCCGCTCGATCGCGGCCCGCACCGAGCTCGACTCCGCCTTGGCCGCCGTGCTCCCGCTGGGCTGCTTGCCCTTGCGCGCTACCGTCTCGGCGCGAGACATCCGCACGACCGTCGGGAAGTGGACGTCCTGGAAGTAGTGCTCCCAGTCGTAAAGGGCGGGGTCGAACGGAAAGATCTTGCGCTCCGCCTCGGGCACCCGGTCCCAGATCGCGGTTACGTTGCGCGTGTCGAAGATGCAGTCGACCTCCGTGTAGACGCCGTAGAGCTGGATCAGGTTGACCCCCCTGTCAAGACGCTCTTTTTCGGCGTTGAGGTCGTCCGAGAGCGCCGCGACGCTGGCGCCCAACGGTAGGCGCTCGATCACCCACTGCGCCGCCTCGACGAAGCGCAGCGCCGTGCGCGCGCGCGTGGCGAGCTCGCCGCGAGTCGGATAGGTCCAATTCGGCGTTCCGATCGCCTGGCCGTAGCGGTCTCGCAGTGGATGCCTGGCGAAATACCTGCCCGCCTCGTCGGTCATGGTCCGGAAGCGCAGCGGGTTCCGGCTGCCGGATGCCGCGTGGTACACGCGAGGCTTGGCGTCGGGCGGCGGGTTGGCCGCCACGGCCAGCACGGTGTTGACGACGAAGTCCGCAGGGATGATGTCGAGCAGCGAGTCGGGCAGGCCCGAGAAATCGCGGAGGATCCCGCGGCCGAAAGCAAGGATCAATGGCTCCGCCATGCGGAAACCTTCGAGCCAACCGGGAAACGGTTCCTCCAGAGCGCTCTCGATGATCGACGGCCGCACGATCGACAGCGGGATGTCCCCGTGCAGCTCGACGACCGCGTGCTCGGCCATCGCCTTGGTGAAGGAATAGATGTCGGAAAAGCCCATTGCGTTGGCGTGGACGCGCCCACGCTCGACCAGGCGGTCCTTGACCCACCTGTCTCTCAACCGCTCTGTGGCGCGCGCGACCGCCGGCGTGCCGGCCGGGCCCATGCGCGACCGCGCCTGGCGTCGAAGGCGGTTCAGCACCTCGGGCTGGCGGGACTCCTCTTCGACCGGTCCGCGCAAGTTGGCCAGCACTGCGGCCTCATGGCGCCAGTTCAATCCGGGGTCCAGCGGCGGCTCCTCGCGCACGAGGCCGCGCAACATGCCGCCCACGTACGCCGTCGAGATGTGGACCAGGTGCGGCAGCGCGCCGGTCGCCTTCAACGCCTCAACCATCCGAGCCGCGCCCAGCAGGTTGGTCTGCGCCGAAAGGTCCGCGGGATTGTCGAACTCGACCGCGGCGGCGGAATGGATGACGATGTCGCACGAGCGCAGCTGCTCGCGTCCCTTGTCGGTGAGCCCGAGGCCGTCTCGACCGAGGTCGATCTCGACCACGTCGAGCTTCGCCTTCACCAGCTGCGCGAAACCTTCTTCGCCGAGCTGTTCCTTCAGCCGCTTGAACGCCGGGCTGGTGAGCACTTCACGCTCGAGGCGCTCCAGAGCCGGCCGGCGCGCGCTGGAGCGGATGGCAAGGTTGATGCGCGCGATCTCGGGGATCGACCGCAGGCACTTCTCAACGATCGACTTGCCCAGGAAGCCGGTGCTGCCGGTGACCAGGATGGTCTTGCCCTTGAGGGCGTCGGCGATCACGACCGATTGATTCTAGGGTGAGGCTATACCTGGGCTCCGTTGCCCACATGGGGGATCGTCACCGAAAGCGACCCGTTCGCGTCGGTCCAGCCGAGGTTTGTCTTGACCGTGACCCAGAACCAGTAGCTCAGTCCGCGGGCACCGTGGAAGACCTGCGAGGTGGCCCCGGTGCCCCAGTTGATGACCCGCATGTTGCCGTCCGGGCCGACGGCCGAAACGACGTAGACGTTCCCCGCCCCGGGGCTCGACCACGACACGAGGATCGAGCTCGGGTCGTCCGGGTCGATCACGGCGTTGACGGTCACCTGCGGCATCGGAATCGCGGCAAAGCGCGGAGACCCGCCCAACCACAGGTCGCCGAGGTCTTTCGAATAAGGGTCGGGGGTCGAGGCCGTCCAGCCGTACGGGTCGACCGGGCCGGCGCCGTTGATGTAGTACACCCCGAAATGGAGGTGCGGGCCGGTGGCATTCCCGGTCATGCCCGAGATTCCGATCACCTGGCCCCGGCTCACCAGCTGCCCCTTCGTGACGTTGATCTGCGACATGTGTCCGTAATAGGTCAGCAGGCCGTTGCCATGGTTGATTTCCACGGTCAGTCCGCTCAAGCAGCTGTGACAGCTCGGGACGACCCAGTTCGCCAGCATCACTCGGCCTCCCGCGGCAGCGGCGATCGGCTCGTAGTTCAGGCCGTAGTCGTAGCCGTCGTGGCCTTCGTAATAGAGGTAGTCGTGCTGCCCGGGGGTCTGCGCAAAGCCTTCGGTGAAGGTCGGGTCAGGCCCGCCGACGGCGGCCGAGGCGACCTGGCCGTCGTAGCGACACACCTTGCCGTGCACGCCGTAGTTGGGGCCGCAGTGGTCGAAGATCGCGGTTATGTAATGGGGGCCCATGAACGGCAGGGTGAGAAAAGCGCCGGGAGCGGGCGCCGTCCCGATGTTGCCGGTGCCGTTCTCGATCGGCCCGTACGACATCTGGCTGGGGTAGCTCCAGCGGTAGTACTTGCCCGGGTTCTGCCCAGGCGGGACCGCCGTGGAAGCCTGCACGGGGACGCCGTACAGCAAAAGAGAGAGGACTGTGACGATCAGAACAACTACCCGCATAGTCCTTGGAACGGAGAACACAGAGCTTACGTTGCGCTCCATGCGGCCCGCCTTGGTTTTGGTTAAGTTTCGCTAATGGCGCCCGCACCGCACTCGCAAGCCCCGACCCTGAGTCAGGGCAGGGCGGCCGTGTACGAGGAACCGATCGGTCCGGATGGTGTCCGGGTCCGAGAACGGCCTAGGACCGAACCGGCAATCGGCCGGGTCGCGGTCTCGATCCGCGCCGCTTCGATCAACCATCTCGACCTCTGGATGGCCCACGGCGCCCAGCGCGTGACGCCTCCTCGGGTCATCGCGGCCGACGGCGCCGGGATCGTGCACGCGTCGAGCGGCCAGGGGTGGAAGGCCGGCGACGAGGTGGTGATCTTCCCCACGCTGTGCTGCTGGGAATGCGAATGGTGCCGGGCCGGCGAGAACGTCAAGTGCGCCAGGTTCGGGGTGCTCGGCGAGCACTCCGACGGCACCGCCTGCCAGCTCATCCACATCGACGCTCGGAACATCTTCCGCAAGCCGGCGTCACTCTCGTGGGAGGAGGCGGCGGCTTTCCCGCTCACGTTTCTGACCGCCTGGCGCATGCTGACCACGCGCGCGCGTCTGCGCCAGGGCGAGACGGTGCTGGTCGTGGGGGCGGGCGCCGGCGTCGGGGTCGCGGCGATCCTCATCGCCAGACACCTCGGAGCTCGTGTCTTCGCGACCAGCCGTTCCGAGGCGAAGCGCAGGCGCGCGCTCGAGCTCGGCGCCGAAGCCGCCTTTGACTCCGCGGGTTTCAGCAAGGAAGTGCGCACGGCGACAGGCGACGGCGTCGATGTGGTGTTCGAGCACGTGGGACCGGCCACGCTCGACGAGTCGATGCGCTCGCTGGCCATGGGCGGCCGGATCGTCACATGCGGCTCGACCTCCGGGGTCAAGGCGGAGATCACGATGCCGCGACTCTTCTTTCGCCACGCCGACCTGCTCGGGTCGACGATGGGCAATGCCGGCGAGTTCGCATCCGTGCTCGAGGCGATAGACGCCGGGCTGCGCCCGGTGGTTGACTCTGTCTATCAGTTAGACGAGGTGCAGGCCGCGTTGAAGCGGCTCGACGCCGCGGAGCAGTTCGGCAAGGTCGTCCTTTCAGTCCCGGCGACGTAATTAGAGGAGAGACTTTCGAGTGAGAGGTTTCAAAGCCTTCCTGCTTCGGGGCAATGTCGTGGACCTGGCGGTCGGTGTGGTCATCGGAGTGGCTTTCGGCACGGTCGTCACCGCTTTCGTGAAGGACCTGGTGACACCTTTGATCGCTGCCCTCGGGGGGAAGCCTGACTTCGCCAGCCTGTACTTCACGGTCAACCACAGCAAGTTCCTATACGGGGACTTCTTCAACGCCCTGGTCGCGTTCCTGATCGTCGCCGCGGTCATCTACTTCTTTGTGGTCGTCCCCTTCACCGCCCTTGTCGCGCGGGCGCACAAAGAGCCGCCGGCGGACCCGACCACGAAAAAGTGCCCCGAGTGCCTGAGCGAGATCCCGATCGACGCCCGCCGGTGCGCGTTCTGCGGCGAGGCCCAGCCGGTGCGAGCCTAGCTCAGCTGGGGATCGCCCACAACTTCGCGGCCGTCTCGTGGCTGAGCGTGAGCTCGCGGTCACCGACCCGAACCCGGATCGTTTTCGCCACGCCGTCCACCTCGAGCACCTCTATCTCGCGGCCGGGCACCAGGTCGCGTTCGTGCAGGTAGGCGAGGAGCCTCGGCGCCTCGCGCTCGGCGACTTCGGACACTCGCGAAAGGCCGGCACTGGCTCCGGTGCTGAGCGATGAGAGCCTCACCTCGGTGGCTGAAGATTCCGAGTGGCCTGGGATCGGGTTGCCGTGCGGGCACGTCTCCGGGCGCCCGAGCACCTGGTAGAGCCGTTCCTCGACCACGCCCGAAACCGCATGCTCAAGGCGAGCCGCCTCGGCGTCGGCTGTGACCCAGTCCAGGCCCAGGATGTCGGTCAGCCAGCGCTCCATGATGCGATGCCGTCGCACGATCGACTCGGCCGCCGTGAACCCGCGCGGCGTGAGCTCGATCTCCTTCTGGCCGTTCATCCGCACCAGGCCATCCCTGGTCATCCTGCGCAACGCGACGGCCACCGTGGGCCGGCTCACCCCGAGCCAGTCGGCCAGGCGCGCGCTGCGAAGAGGCTCCCCCTCGGCCCACATGTAGTAGACCGCCTCGAGGTAGCGGGAGACCACCTCGGAGGGCTCGTGTTGGCCGTCGTTAGACTTATCTAATTCCATCTTTTGTGCGTGCTAACCGCGTGAGACAACTATGAGCGAAGCAGCCGCGATCGCACTCGGCGCAATCGCCGGCGCCACGGTGTTCCTCGGCCTCCCGGTGGCCCGGCTGCGCGGGCTGCCGAAGGGCCTACAGGGGTTCCTCAACGCGTTCGCCACCGGCATCCTCGTCTTTCTGCTGTGGGACATACTCTCGCACGCCGGCGGTCCGGTCGAGGCGGCCCTGCAGCAGGGCCACCGAAGCTCGTTCGCGGGCATGGCCGTGATCTTCGCGGTCGGCGTCGGGGCGGGCCTGCTCGGCCTCGTCTACTTCAACCGGACTTTGTTCGGCCACCTGCGGAGCGGCACCCCGAACCCGAACCCTAGCCCGCGCGCTCTTTCGCTGGCGATCGCCACAGGCCTTGGGCTGCACAACCTCTCCGAGGGCCTGGCGATCGGCGAATCCGCGCACGTCGGGGCCATCGCCTTCACCGGTGTGCTCGCCGTCGGCTTTGCGCTCCACAACATCACCGAGGGGTTCGGCATCGCGGCGCCCATGACCACCGAGTCCAAGCCGGTCTCGTGGTCGTTTCTCGGCCTCGCGGGCCTGATCGGGGGCGGCCCCACCTTCGTCGGCACGTGGATCGGCTACCTGGCGAGCTCGACCTACTTCTCGGTCGCCTTCCTGGCCGTCGCCGCCGGCGCCCTGCTGTACGTGCTCAACGAGCTCTTCAACCTGGGCCGGAAAATCAGCTCACCACCCACGTTCGCATGGGGGCTGCTGCTTGGTTTCCTGACCGCCTACGCGACCGACCTGCTGCTCACGGTCGCAAGCGCTTAGCCGGCGTAATCGTAGGCCCCAGGCTCGGCGTGAGGCTCGATGTCGGGCTCGATGTCCTCCCAGTCGGGGAAGCGCCACCTGAAGAGCCTCTCCTGGACCTCGAAAAGGCTGTCCAGCGTGTCCTGCACCTGGCCGCCGTCGCGCAGCGGCTCGCGGACGTGATTCGGCATGTTTCCGGCGACCTCGCGCAGCTCGGCGCGGACCGGTCCGGGCACCGTCTTGACCCCGTCGCGGTTCATCTCCTCGAGCCGCCACAGGACCCGATCGGTGGCCTCGAGCATGCGCTGGAAGGCGTAGCGCCGACGATTCTGCCGTCGGAGCGCAGATTCCTGCTTCTCAATTCGGCTGCTCGTGTGATCGATCATGCTCAGCTACCATTCCTAGCTTACCGGCTGGAGGAGTCGCCTTGACTGAATTCCTGGTCGCTCTCGAACGTTTGTTCAGCCCGATCGAGGGGTGGGGCGAGTTCAGACCGGGCGCGCGACGGGCCGCGGTGGCTTTCATCCTGTTCCGCCGGTCCGGCGCGTGGTGGGTGCCGTTCGTCAGGCGCCGCGCGGATCTCCGGGACCACCCGGGCCAGGTGGCCCTGCCCGGCGGCGGCGTGCAGGCCGGCGAGTCGGCCTGGCAGGCGGCCCAGCGGGAGGTAGAGGAGGAGATCGGGGTGCCGGCCGGCCGCCTGGTCCCGCTCGGCGCGGGCGAACCGATCTACGCGTCGGTCTCGAACTTCTCCGTCGTCCCGTTTGTCGCCCACGTGCCCGACCCGGTCCCGGACTTCGTACACGACGAGCGCGAGCTCGAGGGCGTTTTGTCCATCCAGCTGACCCGGCTGCTGGATGAAACAGCCTGGCTCGAGTCGGCTGCGCCGTGGCATTTCCGCTACCTGGCGCATGAGGAAAGCGTCGTTTGGGGCTTGACGGAACGCATCGTGGCGGGGCTCGCCCCCAGGCTCAGGGCAGCGCTCGCCTCAAGTCAAAGCCCCGATCCGCCAGCCTCTCGGGCTTGACTACCGCCTGGGGCGTTCCAGCTCACGCAGGTGGCGAAGCGACCAGGCCAGGTAGCCGCCCAACGCAGCCACCGCGAACGCGTACGCGATCACGAGGTAGCTCAACGGACCGGGTCGGGGCCCAGGTCGCCGCCCCTCGCCCTGACCACCACGGCAGGCTCCGGCACGCGCTCCCGCGCGTCCAGCAAGGTCTCGATGCGGTAGCGGATCGCGATCAAAGTCGCGGCGAGGACCAGCGTGCACGCCATCGTGAACATGAACGTCCCGAGCATTGGCGCGGGAAGCGCGTCCGTGACGATGATCGAGCCCGGGTGCTGGGTGCGCCACCAGGTCACGCTGAAGTAGACGATCGGCACGTCGATGAATCCGAAGATCCCGACCACGGCCGCAAAGCGCGCCGCCTGCCGGCCGGGCTCGGCGAGCCGCCGGACCAGCAGGTAGCCGGCGTAGATGATCCACAGGACAAGGGTCGACGTGAGCCGCGCGTCCCACGTCCAGAACACTCCCCATACGGGCTTGGCCCACAGCATGCCCATGACGAGCGTCACCGTCGTGAACACCACTCCGACCAGGGCGCCGGCGCGAGCCAGCCGGTCCGCGGCCGCGCTCTCGCGCCAGAGGTAGACGAGGCCTCCCACCAGCACGACACCAAAGCTCGCGAAGGCGGCGATCGCGGAGCTCACGTGCAGGTAGAAGATGCGCTGCACCGGGCCCTGCAGGGCATCGGTCGGCGCGTACAGGAAGATCGCGCCGGCGGCAAGGACCATCAGCGCGACCGTGCCGGCCGCGGCCTTCTCGTACCTACTCATCCAGGACAAATCGGGCAGCGAGCGAGGTGAGCACAACGAAAAGTATGTCCAAATCGATGAGCAGGCCGATGGCCTCGTCGTAGCCGCCGCCCAACCCCATCGCGGACTGGACCGCCTGTCCGCCGGCGACGATGAACGGGATCCAAAGCGGCAGGGTGAGCAGGGGCAGCAGCAGCTCGCGCGCGCGCATGCGCGCCACCATCGCGGCAAAAAGGCAGCCGAGGGCGGCCATGCCGATGGTGGCGAGCAGCACCGCGGCGACGACCGCGCCCGAGACCACGGTGCCGAAGAACAGCGCGAGCGCCGGGAGCATGACCGCCTCGCACAGGATCAGCAGCGCCGCCGACGCGAGCGCCTTCCCGGCGAAAAGCGCGACCGGCGATGCCGGCGTCATCAGCATGGCCTCGAGAGTGGCCTGCTCACGCTCGGCGGCGAAAGCGCGCCCGAACGCGACGAGGCCGGCGAAGACCAGCGCCAACCAAAGGATGCCGGGCGCGATGCTCGGGGCGTTGTGTGGGTCGATCTGGAACCCGAAGTTGGCGATCACGAGGGCCAGGACGACGAACTGCGCGAGCGCGGGGACGAGCTCGCGTGTGCGCCACTCTGAGCGCAGGTCCTTGCGCGCCACCGCCAGCGCGACCCTGACCGGGTTCACTTGACCACGTGAAGTCGCGTCGGCGTGCCGGTGGAACGGCCGTGGCGAAGCACGAGCGAGCGAGGGCACAGGCGGCTTGCGAGCGCGTGGTCGTGGGTGGCGAGGATGACGGTGCGGCCGGCCATGATCCCGGCGAGCAGGTCCCCCGCGTCCGAGCCCAGGCTCGCATCCGGCTCGTCGAGCACAAGCAGGCGAGGGTCGTGGAGGATCGCGCGGGCGATGGCCAGGCGCTGCTGCATGCCGCGCGAGAGCCGCTCGGCGCGCCGGTGCGCGACCTCTATGATCCCGACCGTCTCGAGGGTTTCCCGGGCCCGAGAGCGGCTGACCCCGTAAAGGTCGCAGAAGAACTCGAGGTTCTCGGTTGCGGTCAGCGCCGGGTAAAGGCCGGGCGAGTGCGCCACGAAGCCGATACGGCGGCGAAGCCGCTTCCGCTCTCGAAAAGCGTCGAGGCCGAGGATTTCGAGCTGCCCGGAGGTCGGGCGCGCCGCGGTGGCGAGGATCTTCAGCAGCGTGGTCTTACCGGCGCCGTTCTCGCCTAGCACCGCCATATGCTCGCCGGAGTCCATCACGAGATCGACCCCCTCCAGCGCCGGCTCGGATCCGTACCACTGGGTAAGGCCGTTGGCGACCAGGATGCTCACCTCTCGGAAGGCTCCTCCGGCGGCGTCTTGATCAAGGGCCACAGGATGAACGGGCCGGTGGCGAACAGCAGCAGCGTCGCCACGATGATCGCCATCAGATCGGAACCGCCGCCGGAACTCTGCGGCGCACCGGCACCATGGCGGCGCTCCTGTCACCGACGTTGCCGAGCACGACGCCGAGGATGATGATCGCTCCGCCTGCCCATATCCACGTGACCAGCGGGTTGACGAACACCTGGAACGAGGCCGATCCGTCGGGATTCGTCCCGGCCAGCACGACGTAGACGTCCGCCACGGACGTCGTCGAGATCGCGACGTGGGTCAACGACTGGCCGCCGAGCCCGGCGTATGTGGCCCGCGAAGGCTCCAGCGTGCTGTCCCCGAACCTCATCGCCGCCACGAGCTCGGTGTGATCGGCCAGCTGCCGTTCCTGCGAGCCCGTGTACGTGAGCGTGTAGCCGGCGACGGTGACCTGCCCGCCCGGAGCCAGCGTGACGTCCTTTTGCTGCTGCCACAGGTGAGACCCCGCGATGCCTGTGGCGAGCACCACGAGCCCCATGTGCGCGAGGTACGCGCCATAACGCCTGCGCTTGAGGACCAGGCGGTTCGCCAGCCGCGCCCAGTCACCTTGCGAGGCCAGGACCGCCCGCCCGTAAACGCCCACGCTGGTGGCCGCGGCGGCGGCCGCGAGCGGGAAGGCTATGAGTGCCGGGACGGACCGGGCCCCGGCGGCAAGCATGATGACGAAGGCGCTGAGGGCGACCGCGCCCGGCCAGCGCAGCGCGCGGAGCGTGGAGCGTCCGGCACGGCGCCACGGCAGAAGAGGTCCGGCGGCCATGAGGGCGAGGATCGCTGCGAAGATCGGCGCCGCCGCGCGCTCGTAGTAGGGCGCCGCGACCACGCGCTCCGAGCCGAGCATCCCTGAGACGAGTGGCAGGATCGTGCCCCACATCACGACGGCGATCACCCCGACCAGCAGCAGGTTCTGCACCACGAAGGCGCCTTCGCGCGAGACGACCGGCGCCGCATTCTGACCCCGCTCCACGAGGCTGGACGAACGCAGCGAAAGAAGCGCGGCCGAGAAGACGATGCAGGCGAACAGGAAACCGAGGAACCACGGCCCGATCGCGCTGACGGCGAAGGTGTGGACCGAAGGCACCACGCCGCTGCGCACGATGAACGTGCCGAAGACCACAAGCAGGAACGCGAGGATGACGAGGCTGAAGTTCCACGTCCTGAGCCGTCCACGCTTTTCCTGCACCTGGGACGAGTGCAGGTATGCGGTCGTCGCAAGCCATGGCATCAATGCAACGTTCTCGACCGGGTCCCATCCCCAGTAACCGCCCCAGCCGAGCACGTGGTATGCCCACCACATGCCGAGGACGAGGCCGGCGCTCTGCAGGCTCCACGCCAGCAGCGCGAAGCGCCGCGTATGGGCTATCCACGCGGCGTCGGTGCGGCCGGCGAGCAGCGCGGCTGCGGCAAAGCTGAAGGGGATCGCGAACGAGGCAAATCCCGCCAGCACGACGGGCGGGTGGATGAGCATCCCGCCGTCACGCAGCACCGGGTTCAGTCCGAGGCCATCGGGAGGCGTGATCGAGAGCAGGTCGAAGGGGCTCGCCACCAGGACGAGCACGATGAGGAAGAAGCTGAGGATCGAGGCCAGCACCCCGGCGGCGTACGCGGCCAGCCGATCGCCGAGCGATGCGCTCGCCACGAGCGACGCGCTGCCCAGGAGCCCGAGGATGAGAGCCCAGTAGAGGAGCGACCCCTCCTGACCACCGTAAAACCCGGACGCGACCAGCGCGGTGGGCGTCGAGAGGTCGGTGTGCTCGGTCACGTAGGCCAGCGAGAAGTCGTGCGTGAGGAGCGCGACCTCCAGGAGCGCGCCCGCAAGCACGACCATGGCGCTCGCCGCGTAGAAAGCCCGTCGGCCCACCTGGACCATGACCGCGTTCTGCCGCCAGCCGGACCAGAACGAAAGGACCGCGGAGAAGCCGCCCATCACCAGGCCGGCCAGCAGCGCGCCGGCTCCGAGGTAGCCGATGATCACGAGGTTCTCACTGCGTGTAGGGCGTGGTCGAGAAGCGCGATGGGCATTTCGCGAGCAACGTCGTCGCGTGGAAGACGCCGTCGGCGCCAAGCCTGCCCTCGGCGACCACAGTGATGCCGGGGCGGAAGATGTCGGGAAGCGTACCGCTGTAGTCGACCGGCATCGACGCTGTGCTGTCCTTCTCGGTAAACGTCACGTGTAAGCCGCCGTCGCTCTTCTGGACGTCGTCCCCCACAACCCCGGCGACCCGCACATCGCCCGCCGAGGCGTGCGATCGCAGCTCCGAGACCGTGAGGTAGTACTCGGACGCGCCGCCGGACGCCGAATAGATCAGATAGCCGACACACCCCGCGATGACCAGCGCAGGCATCCCCCACCGAACGAACATGCTCATGATGCGATCAGCGCGAGATAGTGGGCTAGAGTCGGCGCGTCTAGCGGCCCGGAGAAGGACGCGACGACCAGGCCCTGTGAATTGATGAAGAATGTCGCCGGCAGGCCGGCCACGCCGTACGACTGGTAGGAGCCTGCCACGATCGGGCCCGTCGGGTACGGATGCGGGTGGCGTTGCTCGAAGGATCGAAAACCGTCTGAGGTGTCCTGGTTGTCCGCGCCGACGAACGCGACATCGGGCCGGGCGGTGGAGGCGTCGGCCAGGACCCCTCCCTCCTCCACGCATGACGTGCACCAGGAGGCCCAGAAGTTGACGACGACCGGCTTGCCCTTCAGCTGCCCCACGCTGAGCTGGTCGCCCGCTGCCGTCTGGATCGCGAGCCGGGGCGCCGGCTTGCCCAGGAGTGGCGGGTTGGCGAGCGCGGCGTGCTGCAGGCCCCACGCCAGCGACAGCATGAGCAACGACCCCAGGATGATCACGCCTGCCCCCACCGCCGCCGACCTGCGGGTCACGGGCCTGAGTCTAGAGTGACGCGGTTGGCGGTCGCTATCCGCGCGTACAGGCGCCCGCTGGGCTTGATCGTCCTCTCGAGGCTCTTGCGGTCGACCGAGATCAGGCCGAAACGCATCGCGTAGCCGCGCGCCCACTCGAAGTTGTCCATGTTCGTCCAGTGGAAATAGCCGCGCACGTCGACGCCGTCCTCGATGGCGAGCTGGACGTTGGACAGGATCTCGGTCAGGTAGCGCTGTCGCCACTCATCGTCGTGGCTCGCCAACCCGTTCTCGGTGATGTAGACCGGCTTGCCGAGGCCGCGCAGCTCGTTGAGCACCGCCCGCATCCAGGTCGGGTTGGCGCTCCAGCCCATCTCAGTGACCGGCTCGCCGGGCACGTTGAAGCGGCGGATGAACTGGTCCTGTGGGCGGCGCGGGTCGAAGGCGCACATCTGGCCCCAGTAGTGCGCGATGCCGATATAGTCGCTCGTCGCCTCGACAATGCGGCGCAGCTGGCCGGCGGCGACGGGCCACCGGTCCAGGACGAGCTGAGCAGTGCTTGCTGCGAGTCGGTCGCGCCAGTGGCCGGTCGCCGGAATGAACAGGAACTTGTGGTGCGAGAGGCCGACCAGCGCGTCGGGCCACTTGCGCTTGATCGCGGCGTACGCGAGCTCGTGCGCGCGCCGCATGTTGGCGGTGACGCGATAGACGGCCGCGATGTCGCCTTTGTGCGCGGGGGGAAACTCCCCGGTGATCCAGCCGTTGCCCGCATAGATGCTGGGCTCGTTGATCGTGCACCAGATTCCTACGAGGTCTCCGAGCTCATCCACTACTCGATGCACGTAGTGCATGAAGGCTTGCGGCGAGCCCGGCGCAGCCCATCCGCCTTTGTGCGCGAACCACTGCGGGCTGGTGAAGTGATGAAGAGTGACCATTGGCAGCATGCCCTGCTCGCGCAGCTCGCCCAGCACGTCGCGGTAGTGGCGGACCTGGCGCGAGTCGAAGACGCCTTCAGCCGGTTCGATGCGCGACCACTCGATCGACAGCCGGAGCGCGTTCTGATTGAGCTCGCGAAGCAGGGCGAAATCCTCGCGGTAGCGGTGATAGTGATCGCACGCGACCGCCGACGTGTCGCCGTTCGCGATGCGGCCCGGCTGCTGCTCGAACTCCCACCAGTCCGAGTTACGGTTGTCCCCTTCGACCTGGTGAGCCGCGCATGCGGTCCCCCAGAGAAAGCCTTCTGGGAAGCTGCTCTGCGCCACGCGACGGTCAGGCCGCGGCGCCCGCCGGCTTTTCGACCTGCGGTGGCGGGATGTATTCCCACGATTTCGGCCTATCGCCGTCCATCTTCATCCGCAGCATCCCAGCCTTGTCGAGGCCCTTGCGATACATCTCCCGCTCGCTGTGAGCCCTGCCGTCGAGCAGGATCCAGGCGGCGTTCAGCGGGTCCGCATGGCTCACCAGTGCGATCGTCTCGCCCGGATGCTCGCGCGCAAGGCGGCGCACGACGCCAAGCACCCTGTTTCCCATCGTCTCGATGGATTCGTCGCCCGGGAGCAGCCCGCGCCTGGCCTTGTGGACGAACCACAGGGGCCGCCGCAGCGGGATCTGCCAGTACGGCAGGCCCTGCAGATAGCGGCTGAACTCCGCTTCGCGGAGATCGGTGTCCGCCTCGAGGACCGGCGGCGGAGTCATCTTCTCGCTGACGATCCGTGCAGTCTCGGCCGCGCGTATGAGCGGGCTGTGCACGATGCGATCGATTCCGCTCGAGTGGAGCTGTTCGCCGATGGCGGCCGCCTGCGCGCGGCCCAGTGCGCTGAGGCTGAATCCGTCGAGGTGCCCGTAGAGGACCCGGCCCGGGTTCTCGACGTCCGCGTGGCGGACCAGGTAGAAATCGCTCAGCGTCGGTACGCGCCGACCGAGGTTCGGTTGGTCCCAGAGGAGCGGCCGGCCTCGAGCGCCTGGTAGGCCTCCTGGATCAGGTTGCCGGTGTATTCGCGCCTGTTCATCAAGCCGGCCTCGGCCTCGGCGCGCTGGGGGATGGCATCTATGGTCGCGGCGCCGCAGCTGACGGTGATGCGCTGCCAGTTCCCTGCCGTCGAGAAGTCGTGCGTCGCGATCGAGCGCCGGATCTTGTCCGCGGCCAGGGCCGCGCCGTGCTCGTCCGTCTCCGGCAGAACGATGGCGAAGTGCGGCGGGCCGTCGGCCTCCAGGAAGGCCAGCGTGTCGGTGTCCCTGATGGCCTCGCCGAGCCGTTCGGTGATCTCGCGAAGCAGGCGTTCGAGCTGGATCTGCTCCAGCTCCTTGTGGATGTGCTCGGCGTGGTCGAGCTCGATCAGGAGAAGCGACAGGGGCCGGTGATAGCGCACCGCGCGGTTGGCCTCCTGCCCAACGAGCGCGTTAACGAACTTCGAGTTCCAGATTCCGGTCGTCGGATCCACCACGCCAAACAACGGGCTCGAGGTCCGGTCGGTCTGGCTGTGGCCGCAGCTGGAGCAGTACTGGGACGTCTCGGGCACATCGGTGTTGCAGTACCAGCAGGCGCCCATGGGCCGCATTTTAGGCATCCTGCCTCGCCACCGCTCTCAGATCAGAATCTACGTCGTGGCCGACCAGGGCGAGCTGTTCCCGATGCCCACCTCGCCCGAACCCGGCGCCCCGCTGGCGACCCGGATGCGGCCGAAGAGCTTCGACGACCTGGTGGGCCAGCAGAAGGTGGTCGAGGTCCTGCGCCAGCTCACGCGTTCCGGCCACCTCCCCAGCATTGTGCTCTGGGGGCCGCCCGGCAGCGGCAAGACGACCCTGGCCGGGCTCCTCGCCACTGAGACCAAAGCCCGGATGGTCGCCCTGTCCGCGGTGACCGCCGGGGTCGCCGACCTGCGCAAGGTCGTGGCAGAGGCGAGGGTCCACCGCCGGGCGGGCCTGCGGACCATCCTGTTCGTGGACGAGATCCACCGTTTCAACAAGGCCCAGCAGGACGCCATCCTGCCCCACGTCGAGGACGGGACGGTGACCCTGGTCGGAGCCACGACCGAGAACCCGTCGTTCGAGGTCATCGCACCGCTTCTGTCACGCAGCCGGGTCTTCCGGCTGGAGCAGCTCGAACGCGGCGAGCTGAAGCAGGTCGTTGAGCGGGGCCTCAAAGAGCTCGGGACGGCCATCGACGACGAGGCGCTGGACGACCTTCTGGAGACGGCGCGGGGTGACGCTCGGGTGGCCCTGAACGGACTGGAAGCCGCGGCGGCGCTGGCGGGCGAGGAGCAGATCGGAGTCGATCACGTCGAGCGGGCGATGCAGCAGAGGCACCTCCTTTACGATCGGGCCGGCGACCAGCACTACGACATCGTCTCGGCCCTCATCAAGAGCGTTCGCGGCAGCGACCCCGACGCGGCGGTCTACTGGATGGCGCGAATGCTCGAGGCGGGCGAGGACCCGCTGTTCGTGGCCCGCCGGTTGGTCATACTCGCGGCCGAGGACGTCGGCCTCGCCGACCCGCAGGCCCTCCCTGTGGCGATCGCCGCGCAGCAGGCGGCGCACTTCGTCGGCATGCCGGAGGCCGTCCTCCCTCTGACCGAGGCTGTGCTCTACCTGGCGCTGGCGCCCAAGTCGAACTCCGCCCTCACCTCGTACGGCGCCGCGCGAGAGCTCATCGAGCAGACCGGCAACGAGCCCGTGCCGATGCACCTGCGCAACGCCCCGACGGGACTTATGAAGTCGATGGGATACGGCAGCGGATACCGGTATGCGCACGATTACGAAGGCGGCGTCGCGGATCAGGTTCATATGCCGGAGAAGCTCAAGGGCCGCAAGGTGTACAGGCCCAACCCTCGTGACCGAGGCCAGAGTCCGTAGCATTGCCGCTCGTGTCCGACGCCCTCGTGATCTTCAAACCCGACGCCGCCTATCGCCTGGCCGCGCGCGCGGGGATCTGGACCTGGCTCTCAACTGAGCGCGGCTGGAAGGTCCAATCGCTCGACTGGTTCCAGCCCCCGGCCTCGCTGATCGAGAGCCATTACGACTTCCTGCAGGGCAGGCCGTTCTTTCCGTGGCTCGTCGACTTCATGACTGCGCTTCCAGTGGTCGTGGGCCGCGTGACGGCGCCGCCCGACGTCCTCAAAGAGATGCGGCACGACCTGGGAGAGACGCGGATTGCCCAATCGCGACCGGGCTCGCTGCGCGAGCGGTACGGGATCTTCGGAGGCCTCAACTGCCTGCACCTGTCGGATGCTCCCGAGACGGGCGAGGCGGAGGTGGCGCGATGGGCGGAGTTCGTGCAGCTCGACAAGGTCGCGGCGAAGCTCGAAAAGACCAGCGACCGTCCTGACCACACCTACCACCTGCGGTCCCTTGCGACCCAGGTCAATGCGGGCAACCACGTCGGGCTGGCGTCAGAGGCGATGCGCGGGATGCTGGCGGAGGAGTCTCAGCTCGAAGGCGAAAGGCTCGATGCCCTGTGCCGAATCACTTTGGGGGCTCTGACTTAGCCTCCGCAGTCTCCGCCTTCGTCTCGGCGACGCGCTGCACGGCGCCGACGTGCACGGTCACGGGCTTGTTGAACAGCTCCGAGTTGGGGACCACGAGCAGGTCTCCGGAATCGGTTTTGACCAACGTCACGCGAAGCTTCACGTCGAGGATCGTGCCGGACCCAGCACCCTCGAGCGAGATGCGGTCACCCACCCTCATGTGGCGCTCCAGCAGCACGTAGTAGCCGGACACGTAGTCCTTCAGCAGGTCCTGCACGCCGAAGCTGGCGACGAACGTGGCCAGCAGGATGCCGGCGAGCGTGAGGTTCTGGCTCGAGAAGGCGACGCCGACCGCGATTATCACGCCGATGGCGATCAGCAGGATGGTCACGACGCGGCCGCCGATCACGACCATGTCGGTCCGCATTCGGCGCCGCTCGAGTCGCGCCACCACGAAGTTCGAGATCACGCGCGAACCGAGGACGAACGCGGCGAACACGACGACTGCGATGACGATCTGGATCAGAACGGTGTCGGAGATCCAGGGAACCAAACCGCCCAGCGGCGGGGCGGTCATTCCTTCGACTCGGCGGCTTCCTCCGCGCCTTCGGCCTCGCCTTCGGCGCCGGCCTCGCCCTCGGCGGGCACGGCGGCCTCGACCGACGGGATCTCCTCTTCGACCTTCATCTCGCGCTTGTGCACGATCTTGACGATCAGCTCGTCGGGGTCGAGCAGCACGGTCACGCCCTTGGGCACGCTGAGGTCTGATACGCGAAGCTCGGCATCGATGTCCTCGAGCGGGGTGATGTCAACCTCGAAGGCTTCGGGGATGTCGGACGGGAGACATTCGACGCGCAGCGCGTGCACCGGCTGCAGGACGTCGGCGTCGCCACGCTTGACCGCGGCCGATTCGCCGGAGAGGTGGACCGGCACCTCGACCGTGATCTTCTCCTCGAGGTTGACCTGGTAGAAGTCGACGTGGATCGGGCCGAGCCGGCGGGGATGGGTCTGGATCTCGCGGACCAGCACCTTCTCGGCGCGGTCTCCGTCCACGACCAGGTCGACCAGGTGCGTGCGCCCGGACTTGATGAACACCTTCTGGAACTCCATGCGGTCCAGGACGAGAGACGTGGGCTTGGTGTCATGCCCGTAAACGACAGCCGCCAGCTTGCCCTCGCGGTGCAGTTGGCGCGAGCGCTTGCCGTTGGGCGGTCGGACGGAGGCTTTGAGCTGCATAGGTCGGCCTCGGGTTGGGAGGCGCTGGTTATGATACCCGAAAGCCGTTCGGCGACCCGCCGGACGCGTCCAAATCGAATACCAGGAGGGCCCCAGGCATGCAGAACCCACCGCCTCCCCCACCGCCGAGCGGCAGCCCTCCGCCTCCTCCGCCGCCCAGCGGTATGCCGCCGATGATGCCGCCCCCGCCACCCGGCGGCGGGATGCCGCCGATGATGCCGGCTGGCGGCGGCTACGCGATGGCGACCCCAGGCAACCTGGCCAGCCCCGGCACGAGGATCGTCGGCGGGCTGATCGATGTGGTCATTCTCATCGTCATCAACGGGGTCATCGGCGCAATCCTCCAGAGGATCACCGGGCTCGCCGGGATCATCAACGTGATCGTCGACCTCGTCTACTTCGGTTACATGTGGAGCTCGCAGGGCGCCTCGATCGGGATGATGCCGTTCGGGTTCAAGGTGCGGGACATTGCGACGGGCCAGTACCCGACGATGGGCAAGGCGGCTCTGCGCGGATTCATCTGGCTTCTCGAAGTCTTTTTCACGGTCTGCATCTTCGGAGCGGTCGGCTGGCTGTGGCAGCTTTGGGACCCGCAGAAGCAGGCGATCCACGACAAGGTCGCCGGGACGATCGTAACCACCAACTAGCAGGACTCTCCTTGCGCTGGGCCGGGCATGCGGCCCAGCGCATTCGGGATCTCTTCCCCGCTCCGCGGGGAAGTACCCGGCGCAGCCGGGGGATGGGGACGTTCAATTCTCCAATCCAGGGCCAATCTCCCGGGCTCATCAGGGGCGAACCTCGCAGTTTGATTTTCAAAGCAACCAGAGCCAAGTTCCGGCCTGATCAGGGGCGGCCCTCCGCCCGTTGAGTAAAGCTTCAGCCGCTCAGCCGCCCTCGGGAAACCTCTCGCTCAGCCACTCGACAATCGTCTGGAGCGGAGTGCCGGGCGTGAAGATCTCCGCCACGCCCTGCTTTTTGAGCGCCACGATGTCGTCGGCGGGGATGATGCCGCCGCCAAACACTGTGATGTCGGTCGCCTTGCGCCTCTTCAACTCGGCTATGACGGCTGGGAAAAGCGTCATGTGCGCGCCGGAATGGATGGAAAGCCCGATCACCTGCGCATCCTCTTGCAGCGCCGCGTCGACGACCATCTCGGGGGTCTGCCGCAGCCCCGTGTAGATCACCTCGTAACCCGCGTCGCGCAGCGCGCGGGCGACGACCTTGACTCCCCGGTCGTGGCCGTCGAGCCCCACCTTGGCGACGATGATCCGCACCGGCCGAACGGCAGTGGGCGACATCGCTAGACCACCGCCTGCTCGGTGTAGATCCCGAACACATCGATCAGGCTCTGCATGATCTCGCCCTCGGTGGCGTATGCGCGCACCGCCTCGAGGATGTACGGCATCAGGTTATCCGTCCCGGCCGCCGCCTTCTTCAGCCCGCTCAAAGCGTTCGAGCACCGTGCCTGGTCTCGCTTCTTGCGCACATCGCGGACCCGCGCCACCTGCTCGCTCTCGAGACGCGGGTCGATGCGAAGGATCTCGATCGGCGGCTCGTCGTCGACGGTGAACTCGTTCACCCCCACCATCAACCGCCGTTTCTGCTCGAGCTCCTGCTGGTATCGAAACGCCGCGTCGGCGATCTCCTTCTGGAAGAAGCTCGCCTCGATGGCGGGGATGACGCCGCCGATCTCTTCGATGCGCTTGAAGTAGACCTCGGCCTGGCGCTCCATCTCGTCCGTCAATGCCTCGACGAAATAGCTTCCGCCCAGCGGGTCGATCGTGTTGGCGACGCCTGTCTCATACGCCAGCAGCTGTTGAGTGCGAAGCGCGAGCCGCGCCGCCTTGTCGGTGGGCAGGGCGAGCACCTCGTCCATCGCGTTGGTATGCAGCGACTGCGTGCCGCCGAGCACCGCGGCGAGGGCTTCGATCGCGGTGCGCGCTATGTTCAGCTCCGGCTGCTGGGCGGTCAGCGACACGCCGGCGGTCTGCGTGTGGAACCGCAGCTTCCACGAGCGCTCCTGCTGTGCGCCGTAACGCTCCTTCATCCAGCGCGCCCAGATCCGCCGCGCGGCCCGGAACTTGGCGATCTCTTCGAAAAAGTCGATATGTGCGTCGAAGAAGAAGGACAGCCTTGATGCGAAGTCGTCGATGTGCATGCCCCGCTCGAGGCACGCATCGACATACGCCATCCCGTCGGCGAGCGTGAACGCCAGCTCCTGCGCCGCCGTCGACCCGGCCTCGCGAATGTGATAGCCGGAGATCGAGATCGTGTTCCATTTCGGAACTTCTTTCGCGCAGTACTCGATCGAATCGACCACCAGCCGCATCGAAGGCGCCGGGGGAAAGATGAACTCTTTCTGCGCAATGAACTCTTTGAGGATGTCGTTCTGAAGTGTTCCGCCGAGGCCTGATGCCGGGATGCCCTGCTTCTCCGCCACCGCGATGTACATGCAGAGCAGGATCGCCGCGGGCGAGTTGATCGTCATCGAAGTCGTGATCTCGCCGAGCGGGATACCGTCGAAGAGCGTCTCCATGTCCGCCAGCGAGTCGATCGCCACCCCGCAGTGGCCGATTTCGCCCCGGCTCGTCGGCGCGTCGGAATCCTGGCCCATCAAGGTCGGCATGTCGAAGGCGACGGACAGGCCGGTCTGCCCGTTGGCGAGCAGGTACTTGTATCGGCGGTTGGTCTCCTCGGCCGTTGCGAATCCCGAGAACTGCCGCATGGTCCACAGCCGTCCGCGGTACCCGCTGGCGTGGATGCCGCGGGTGTAGGGGAACTGGCCCGGCAGCTCCTCGTCCCGCCGTGGAAGGTCGCCGCTCGTGTACAGGGGTTTCAGCGGCACACCCGAGATGGTCGAGGTCTCGATTCCGTCGTCACGGGCGGCGCTCTCCTCGAAGTCCTCCTCCCAGGCTTGCTTGGCGTCGCGGGCTCGGACCTTCATCCCAGATCCATTATCGGCCCGGGTAGGTGTCCAGGATCTCCTCCGCCGTGTTGTATGGCGTCCCCTCGTCGAGCAGGCGCTCGGCGAGCCCGGGATCTTCTTCGAGCGCTCGGCGCACCCGCTCGCGGGCTATCTCCCCCGCCGCCTCCGCGGTTTCGTCTTTGAGGCGCTGTTCGTGAAGACGGCGTCCGAGCCCGCTCGACTCGAGGTGCCGGCGGTGCGCCAGCACGGCCTCCCACAGCTCGCCCACGCCCTCCTGCCGTGAGGCGACCGTGGTGACGATGGGCGGCTTCCAGGCCCGGGGCTCCCCGCCGAGGGAACGCGGTGCTGCAAGGCTGAGCATGGCCCGCAGCTCGGTCACGACTCTCATGTAGCCCTCGATGTCCGCCTTGTTGACCACGAAGACGTCCGCGATCTCCAGGATCCCCGCCTTGATCATCTGGACGCCGTCGCCCTGGTTCGGGGTCAGAACTACGACAGTGGTGTCCGCCACGGCAGCCACCTCCAACTCCGACTGGCCGACGCCGACCGTCTCGACGACCACCTGGTCGAAGCCGAAAGCGCCAAGCAGGCGGACCGCCTCACGCGTCGCCAGCGACAGGCCTCCCAGGTGACCGCGCGCCCCCATGCTCCGGATGAACACCTTGGGGTCCAGGGCGTGGCGCTGCATCCTGATGCGGTCGCCGAGGATCGCCCCGCCGGTAAACGGCGAGTTGGGATCGGTCGCCAGCACCGCGACCGATAGGTCCTGCTTCCGGAGCAGCTCGACTAGGCCGTCGACAAGCGTCGACTTGCCGCCTCCGGGAGCGCCCGTGAACCCTACGACCCCGGGCGTCTTCCGCAGCTCACGGAGCTGCCGCTCGAGCTCCCGCACGTGCGGATCGCGACGCTCGACCAGGCTGATCGCCCTGGCGAGGGCGCGAACGTCACCGGATCGAAAGCTCGACGCCAGGTCTGGGCCGGTCAGGTTCTCACTCGCCCAAGAAGCGTAGGGCGAAGTCGTGTCCGAGCACTACGACCAGACCGTAGGTCTGCTGGCCGGCCGCGGGCGCCGGGTTGGTGGGGGTCGCCTGGACCACGGTGCCGCCGAAGAAGCTCTGCAGCCACGCGGCGGTGAGCGGGAACTTGCCGCCCGAATAGTCGAGGATCACCGTCTGCCCGGATGCCTGGTGGGCGACGGGGTCCGCGAGCTGGAGACCGGTCGGGTCGAACATCGTGGTGACGAGCGAGTCGAGGCCGGCGAAGCTGTTCGACCCGTTCACGAACTGCACAGGCGCCTTCTCGGCGAGCGTCTTGGGATCGATCAGGACCGAGGCGAGGTATTTGTGGATCATCGTGAAGGTCGGATCGTCGGCGCACAGCTGGGAAACGTACGGACCGAGACCGCAGTCCCCGTAGTCGAGGAGGTTTCCGGGAGCGGCCCCGGAGTTCGCCGTCAGCGCCACCCTGATGATCGATGTGTCGGGCAGGTTCTTGCCCCAGTCGTAGATCGCTTTCATGTCTGAGATCGACATGTCCGTGTTGATGTTCTTCTGGAGTGCGTCGAGGAGCTGCGGTGCCTTCTCGAAACCGTTGACCGTCGTCGCCTTCTTCTTGATCGCCTCCATGATGTTCTGCTGGCGTTGCGCGCGGCCGAAGTCGGACGACTGTTGCGGCTCGATCGCATGCCGGGAGCGCGCGATCTCGAGCGCCTGCTCACCGTTGAGGTGCTGGCATCCGGCCTTGAAGTGAATGGGCATGAAGCCGTTGTTGTAGTTCGGGTACGACAGGTCGTCGAGGTTCGTGGTCAGGCACACGTCAACTCCACCGAGGGCGTTGACCATATCGCGAAAGGCGACGAAGTCGACCGCGATGTACCTGTCGAACGTCAGGCCCGTCACCTTGCCGACCTCGTGCTCCGCGGCATACCCACCTCCGGTGCGGCCTGTGTACTGCGAGGCGACGCAGCAGATGACGTTCGTGTACGGAACCTCATACGCCGCGTTGATCTTCTGGGTCCAGGTCCTGCTGGGCGGGTTCTGAAGGTTCATGTGCACGGTCAGGTCGCGCGGGATCGACGCGAGCATCACGCGATTGCTCGAGGGGTCGATGGTCACGGCCATGATCGAATCGGTCAGATACGGGGCGTCGTTCTCATAACCCCCCATCCCGAGGAGGAGGATGTTGACTTCCTGACCGTGCTTCAGCTTGTACGCGATCGTGCCCTGCGCCGGCTCGACCGCCTGCACCACGTCACCGATCGGGTTGATGTGGTGGCCCGTGGTCGCGTTGACGAAGTCGTCGAGGCGCTTGTACGTGAGGGTCGCTCCGAGGAGCAGCGCCAGCAAGAGGACGGCAACGATCGCCGCAGGGACCGACCTGGTCAGGCGGTAGGAGACGTTGTAGCGGGATCGCCTGGCCCTTCGAGGCCTGGCCCTAACCATGCGCACCGAGATTCTACGGTCCAGGTCCCGTGAAACGGCGACGGAGGCGAACTGGTTACGTCACGGGCTCGGCGAGCTGGATGAGAATGAATGAATGGCCCCCGACAGGTACAGGAAGAAGAAACCGACGCTGGCGAGAAAGCCGACCACTCCAAGGATCAACCCGATGATCGCGAGCGCGCCGCCGCCGAGCGTGCCGCCGCTGGACGCGATCCGCTGGCGCGAGATGAAGCCCATGATCGCGGCGGCCGGACCCATCACAATGCCAAGGCATCCGAAGGAGCAGACCAGGCCGATGATCCCGACCACGAGCGATGCGATCGCCAGGCCGTCGGTGCGGGGGGCGGCATATCCGGCTCCGGCCGGCGCGTAGCCACCGGGAGGCGGCGGCACGAATCCCCCACCGGGAGGCGGCGGCACGAATCCCCCGCCGGGGGGTGGTGGAGGAGGCGGAGCAAAGCCTCCCCCGGGCGGCGGTGGAGGAGGCGGAGCAAATCCTCCCCCGGGAGGTGGAGGCGGCGGCGGGGTCGGGCTGCCTCCGCCCGCCGGGGGTGGTGGAGGCGAAGGGAAGTCTCCACTCGAAGACGGCGGTGGTGGCGGCGGCAGGTCCGACATGAAACTCCTCCTTACGCGGCTTTGGCGGGGCTCGAGCCCTGCTCGAAACAATGAACGATCCAGGCCTGCATGGCCAGCGAATAAGCCGTGCTGAACAGGACCCCGACGCCGCACGCGACGATTCCGACCGAGCCGACGAAGCTCGCCGCGATCAGCATAAGACCGGCGACGAGGCTCGCCGCAAGCGAAGCGCGAGCGACGCGGACCACCTCCAGGACCCGCAGGCCACCGGCGATCCCTCTGCGGTCGGTCGCGAGCACGATCGAGGGCATGGCGAAGTTGAGGGCCAGGGTGCCCAGCGTGGCGATGCTGAAGCTCAAGAGGCTGAGCAGGACCGCGCCCGACACCGCGGCGGGGCTGGCGTTGCCCCGTCCCTCGTGGACGAGGATAAGCACCGACGGCAGGTAGACCAGCGCTGCGACCAAGGCGATCAGCAGGCCATAAACCAGAACGACCAGGAAGAGCCGTGATCCGCGGCCGAGGTAGCTCAGGTTGGCCGGCGGCAACCCGTCCTGGCCGGCGCGCAGCCGGTCGAGCGCGGCAAGCATCCACCCGAGCCCGTTGATGGTCCCCACGATCGGGATCAACAGGATCAGGCCGATGACCAGCACCTTCGTGATCCACTCCGGGTCGCGGACCGGCCACGCGAACGCCTCGGTGACCCGGTCCACCTGTGCCTCAGCCGGAGGCGGGACCGGAAACGGCGACCAGCACGACCACGAGCCAAACCAGGGTCACCGCCGCTCCGATCGCGGTCGCGACCACTCCCAAGACCCAGCCGGCGGCGGCGGCGCCGCGGCCGGAGAGGGCTCCCTGGGAGCTGTCGATGCGGCCCACGGCCGCCCTGCCGAGGAAATACGCGAGAGGACCGAGGACCAGGCCCGGGATGCCGAGCGGCAGGCCGAGCAGGAGTCCCATGATCGCCGCCAGCAGTGCCGCCACTGCCCGGCCGTCGGTTCCACTCCCGGATTGCCGAGGAGGCGGAGAGGATGGCGGCGGATAGTACGGTGCAACCGCCGGGGTGGGCGGCGGAGGCGGCAGAGCCGCGCTCAACGCAGCAGCGACCTGGCCACCACCACGCGCTGGATCTGGTTAGTCCCCTCGTAGATCTGCGTGATCTTCGCGTCTCGCATCATCCGCTCGACCGGGTAGTCGGAGATGTACCCGTAGCCTCCGAGCAGCTGCACGCAGTCGGTGGTCACTCGCATCGCCATGTCCGACGCGAACAGCTTCGCCATGGCGGCGATCTTGGTCAGGTCTGGCGCCTTGCCGTCGACCTTCGTCGCCGCGCGATAGACGAGGTGACGCGCCGCCTCGATCTGCGTCGCGATGTCCGCCAGCATGAACTGGATGCCCTGGAAGGTCGAGATCGGCTGGCCGAACTGCTGCCTTTCCTTCACGTAGTTGAGGGCGTAGTCGAACGCGCCTTCCGCGATGCCGAGCGCCTGTGCGCCGATGCCGGGTCTCGAGCGATCCAGCACCGCGAGGGCGATCTTGAAGCCGGCGCCCTCTTCCCCGAGCCGGTTGGCGACAGGGACCTTGACGTCCTCGAAGACGATCTGAGCAGTGGGTGAACCGCGGATCCCGAGCTTGTGCTCGAGCTTCGGCGCCAGCCAGGGGCTCGTCTCGCGCTCGAGCACGAAAGCCGAGATGCCCCTATGGTCCGCCTCGGGGTCGGTCTGGGCGAACACGACCAGGGTTCCCGCGATGCTGCCATGGGTGATGAACTGCTTGGCGCCGTTGAGGACGTACTCGTTTCCGTATCGCTTGGCGCGCGTCTTCATCGCGGCTGCGTCAGAGCCGCTGCCTGTCTCCGAAAGCGCGTAAGCGGCGACCTTCTCCCCCGTGGCGAGGGGCGGACACAGCCTCTTCTTCTGCTCTTCGGAGCCCGCGACGAGGATCGGGTAGGAGCCGAGGGCCTGCACCGCGAGAATCAGAGAAGAGCTGGCGCACGCCTTGGCGATCTCTTCGATCCCCATGCAGATCGTGACCGATGATCCTGAGATGCCGCCGTACTGCTCGGGGAACGGAATGCCCAGGATGCCGTTGTCGGCAAAGAGCTTTTCGATGTCCTTGGGGTATTCGGCAGTCTGGTCGATCTCCGCAGCGCGAGGCGCGACGCGGTCCTGCACCAGCTCCCGGATGGTGTCCCGAATCGCGACCTGCTCGTCAGAGAACTCGAAATCCACTGGCGTGAGCTTAGCGGAGCAACTCTCTGGCAATGACGATGCGTTGAACCTGGTTCGATCCCTCGTAGATCTGCAGCGCCTTCGCGTCGCGGACATGACGCTCGAACGGACTGCCGGCCACCGCGCCCGGCTCCCCCGCCACCTGCAGAGCGTCGAGCGCCAGCTGCATCGCCGTGTCGGTGCAGTGGAGCTTGGCCATCGACGCCTGCCGCGTGAACGGCCGGCCACGGCTGCACAGCCACGCAGCGTGGTACGCGAGCAGCCGCGCGGATTCAAGACGGGTCGCCATGTCGGCCAGGAGGAAGTCGTCGCCCTGTTCGTGGCCTCTTTCCTTCATCAGCTCACGCGACTCGTCTACTGCCGCCTGCGCGATGCCGAGGGCCTGGCCGGAGATGCCGATGCGCCCCGAGTCGAGCGCGCGCATGGCGACCGTGAAACCCTGGCCCTCGGCGCCGAGCCGGCTGGCCTTGGGCACCTCGACGTCCTCGAGAACGAGCTCGCCGGTCGGCGAGCCGTGCAGGCCCATCTTCTGGAAGACCTGGCCCACCCGAAGGCCCGGTGATTTCGCGGGGACCAGGAACGCGCTCACACCAGCCGCCCCCTCATCCGTCCCCGTGCGCGCGAAGACGACGTACAGATCGGCCCGCCCGACGTTGGTGATGAACACCTTGGTCCCGTTGAGGACGTAGCCGTTGCCGCTGCGGCGCGCGGTCGCCTTCAGCGAGGCGGCATCCGACCCCGAAGCCGGCTCCGTCAGGGCGAAGGCGCCCAGGAGCTCGCCTGAGGCGAGCCTCGGCAGCCACCGCCGCTTCTGCTCCTCATCGCCGAACAGCAGGATCGGCTCGCTGCCGACGCTCGTGTGCACGTCGACGATCACAGACGTCGATGCGCAAGCCTGGGCAAGCTCCTCGATGCAGATGGCAAAGGCCAGCGCGTCCAGCCCGGCGCCGCCGTATTCGCGCGGGATCAGAACGCCCATAAGACCAGCCTCGGCGGCGGCCTGGACCGCCTCGACGGGGAAGCGGTGATCGCGGTCGACCTCGGCCGCCAGGGGCCTGACGACCCCCTGCGCCAGCTCGCGCACGGCGGACCGAAATGCCGAGTGCGCGGCCGCGAGTTCAAGGTCCAAGTGAGGCCTTATCTAGAATAAAGATCCGGCATGGAAGCAGGACCCAGGTATCTCGAGGGCACCACTGTGGGCAGTGGGCGCGACATCATTGGCGTTCGTCGTGATCGCATCGCGGACATCATCAGCACCGGCCGCGAGATCATCGCGCGTGGCAAGGCGGAAAAGATCCTGCCCGAAACGATCACCGGCGCCACCGCCGCACTCCTGGTCACCATCGCAGGCTACGGCGAACCTCTCTCTGAAGGCCAGTGGCGCGAGCTCGCGGGCGTGGTCGGCGGCATCATGCGCGACACCACGTACGCCGACCTGGCACGGCTTCGCACGCTGATCACCCAGGAGCAATTCCTCAACGTAGCGCGAAATCAAGGGTATGCTCGCTTCATCCGCCGCCTCGACGATGGCCGGTGGGTATGCGAGCTCGCCCCCAAACTTGAAGACCTCCCAGACGAGTAACGGCCGGCCGGCGGTCCTTGGTTCGGTGCTCAGGTCCCGCATTTTCCGCATCTTCGTAGCGGCCGTTTTCGCGTTCTCGATCCTGAGCCCGGCTGCGGTCGTGTTCGCGGTCGTCCTGACTGCCCCGCCGGTGGTGCCCCCGTCAGCGCCGCTGGCCGATACCGGGCCGGCTCGCCTCCTGCCTGCCCCCGACGTACAGCCGGCCAGCCTGCCGCCGCCCGCGCCGAACGTGTATGCGAACACGATGTCGGGGACGGTGCCGTGTCCCCTCTGCCAGCTGCCCCCACGGGTCTACGTGCCCAACAGCACCGCCAACACAGTCGACGTGATCGACCCTCTGAACTTCAAGGTCGTCGACCACTATGCGGTCGGGTCCATCCCACACCACATCTCGCCCGCCTGGGACATGAGCGCCCTTTACGTCGAAAACGAGGGGTCGAGCAGCCTCACCGTGCTGGACATCCACACCGGCCGGCCGACCGGCCAGACCATCCCGATGCCGTATCCGTACAACCTGTACTTCACCCCTGACGGCACCAAGGCCATCGACGTGGTGGAAAGGCTGCAGCGCATCGAGTTCCTCGACCCGCACAACGGATGGCGGCTGCTCAAATCGGTCGGCATCCCATGGCCCGGCGCCGACCACCTCGACTTCAGCGCCGACGGCAGCTACCTGATGATCTCGACCGAGTACAGCGGCGTCGTCGCGAAGGTCGATGTCAACAAGATGGCGCTGGTCGGCTTCGTGCAGGTGGGCGGTCTGCCGATCGACGTCAAGCTCTCGCCCGACGGCAGCCTGTTCTACGTGTCTAACCAGGGGCGGATGGGCGTCTCGGTGATCGACCCGGCCTCGATGAAGGAGATCCAGTTCATTCCGACCGGGCGCGGCGCACACGGCCTGCAGGTCTCACGCGACACCAAGTCGCTCTATGTCTCCAACCGGCTGGAAGGCTCTTTCTCGGTGATCGACTTCGCGACACGCCGAGTGGTCGCCAAATGGTTCATTCCGGGCGGCGGCAGCCCCGACATGCTCCAGCTCAGCCCCGACGGCACGCAGCTCTGGGCGTCGGGCCGGTACAACGCGACGGTCTACGTGATGAACACGATCACCGGCCAGCTCCTCGCCAAGATCCGGGTCGGCTCGCAGGACCACGGCCTGACCTACTTCCCCAATGTCGGCCTGCACAGCCTGGGCCACAACGGCGTCTACCGATAGTGGGGCGCGGGGAAGGACAGATGTCATCCCCGCGGTACCCCCTCCCTTTCCCGGGCGACGCCTGGCGGCGCCTGGAATGTGGCACGTGAGGGGCCGGCCGGAGTAGATCCGGCCTGAGACTCCGCTTGGCATCTACAGATCAGTCGATTACCCGTATCTGGGAAGAGCCGGTTCGGGGTTCTTTTGGTGATGCATCGAGCCTGGCGCTGCCGGGGATCGAGCGAATGGGCCGGACCGCGCAAGGCCTGGCCGCGCCACCACCGATCCATCACCTCACCGGCCTCAGGCCGACCGAGGCCGGCTTCGGTACCTGCACTTTCGAGATGCCGGTGACGCCATGGCTCGAGACGATGGTGCCTGGTCTCATCAGCGGCGGGGTGATCGCCTTCCTGGCCGACGGACCTCTAGGAGGGGCGATCATCACGACCCTGCCGCCACTCGGGTACATGACGACGTCCGACCTTTCGGTGAGCTTCCTGCGGGCGGGCGCCATGGACAGCGGGACCATCGCCGGGAAAGCGCGCTTGATCCACGGAGGCAAGTCGGTCGCGTTGTCCGAGGTGATGGTCGAGGACGGCCAGGGCCGCCAGCTCGCGCACGGCACCACTCGCGGTTTCCTGCTGGCCGCCCCGGGCGCGCCTCCCGCGCCGGAACACGTCGCTTCGCCGGTCTACTCCACGCCCGACCCGTACCTGCGCCGGCCGGCCTCAGGCGCGCCGATCCCGCAGGAGGCCTGGGACCGCAGCGGCGGCCTGGAGATCCTGAGGCGGTGCATCGGCGACACAGACGCAGCTCCCCCGATCCACCACCTCACCGGGCTCCGGCCGATCGAAGCCCTCGAAGGGCGCTGCTCTTTCGTGCTCCCGGCCAGCCCCTGGCTCGCGTCACCTCAGTCTTTTCTGTACGGCGGCGCCATCGCCCTGCTCGCGGACGCCGCTCTCTCGAGCGCCGTCATGACCATCAGCCCGGCGGGCGGCTCGTTCGCCCCTCTCGACCTCAAGGTCAACTTCCTGCGGCCAGTCCTCCCCGACGGCGGTCTGCTCACCGCGCTGGCCACGATCGCGCATCGTGGCCGGACGATGTGCGTGGCAACGGCCGAGCTCTACAACGAGGCAGGCAAAAGGATCGCGCTCGCGAGCAGCAGCGCGATGCTGCTTCCGGGGCGGCCATGGAGCGAGGTGGCCGGCATCGCAGACCGCGAGACGACGACCCCGAGCTGAACGGGCATCAGCACCCGAGCAGACGCGCGATCAGCATCCGCTGGACTTCGGAGGTCCCCTCGCCGATCTCGTTGACCTTGACGTCGCGCCAGTAGCGGGCGACCGGGTAGTCCTCCATGAAGCCGTAGCCGCCATGGATCTGCACGGCGTTGTCGGCGGCCCTCTTGCAGGCCTCCGATGCGTAGAGCTTGCACATCGCGGCCAGCATCCGGCACTCGTCGGTCGTCTCCTTGCCCGTGTGCGTGTACGCGATCGCGGCGCGGTACACCATCGTCCTCGCCAGCTCGGTCTCCATGGCCATGTCCGCGAGCTTGAACTGGATCCCCTGGTGCTTGGAGATCGGTTTGCCGAACGTACGGCGCTCCTTCGCGTACGAGAGCGCCGCGTCGAGGCAGGCCTGCGCCAGGCCCACGGAAAGGGCGGCGATGGCGATCCGCCCGCCGGTGAGGGTGTGCAGGAACTGGCGATAACCGCCGCCCAGTGCTCCGAGCAGATTCGACTCCGGCACCGAGCAGTCTTCCAAGCTCAGCGGGTGCGTGTCGGACGAGTGCCAGCCGAGCTTGCGGTAAGACTCCAGCACGTGGTAGCCCGGCGTACCGGTCGGGATCATGATCGCCGTAATCTCCGGTGAGCGGCCGCTGGCGCGCCCCGTCACGGCGGTGACAGTCACCCCGGCCGAGATCTCGGTTCCGCAGTTGGTGATGAACTGCTTGGCTCCATTGACAACCCAGTTGCCGTCCCGCCGGTCGGCATGGGTTTTGGTAGCGCCGGCGTCGGAGCCCGCTTCGGGCTCGGTCAGGCCGAACGCCCACAGCTTTCGACCTGCGAACAGGTCGGGCAGCCAGCGCTCCTTCTGCTCCTGGGTGCCGAAGTCGTGGATCGGCGACGCGCCCAGGCAGACCGCGGCTTCGAGCGTGATGCCGACGCCGGCGTCCGCCCTCGAGATCTCCTCGATCGCCAGGCAGAGGGAGAGGAAATCGGCGCCCGCGCCTCCGAACTCCTCGGGGAAAGGCAGACCGAACAATCCCAGCTCTCCCATCTGCCGGATGACGTCGTAGCCGAAGCTGTGGTTCCGATCGAGCTCCTCGGCCGCGGGAGCGACGACCTCACGGGCGAAATCGCGGCAAGTGTCGCGGATCGAGCGCTGCTCGTCGGTCAGATCGAAGTTCATCCCTCCAATGGTTGCACGGGCAGCCGTTAGATTGGAAAAGTGAGCGACGCGCTGTATCTCGAGGCTACCAACCTGGTCGACGGCCTGCAGGACCTCGACGGTCCCAACGTCAACCCTGTTTGCCGCACGCGCCTCTATACGCACGGGACGCGGACCGAGCGCGCTCTCGTGCTGCTGCACGGGTTCACCAGCTGTCCGCAGCAGTTCGACCTGATCGGCCGGATGTTTCACGCTCAGGGCTGGAACGTGCTCATCCCGCGCTACCCACGCCATGGGTACAAGGACCGCCTGAACACCTCGATCTCCGAGCTCCGCGCGGAGCACCTGATCGCCCTCGCCAACCGGTCCGCCGATGCCGCTCACGGCCTCGGCGCGCACGTCACGGTGGCCGGCATGTCCCTCGGTGGGTCATTGGCCGGATATCTGGCGCAGACCCACGAGCACGTCGAACGCGCTGTGTTGATCGCGCCCATGTTCGGTCTCCGCTGGATACCTGGCGTGCTCCAGCGCCGCCTTGGCACGGTCACGTACGCCCTGCCCAACTTCTACATCTGGTGGGACCGGTCGCTGAAGGATCGCCTTCCGCCGGAGTACGGATATCCGCGGCTGTCGACCCATGCGTATGCGTCGCTGTTCCACATCGCCTCCGAGACGGCAAGCGCGGCGCAGACGGCGGCTCCGAAGGCCAGGGAGATCGCCGTGCTGACCAACGCCAACGAGCCGGGGATGGAGAATCGCTTCACCTACCGCCTGGTCGAGGCGTGGCGCGCCCACGGCGCGAAGGTCTCAAGGTTCGAGTTCCCCGTGACCGAGCGCCTCCCCCACGACCTCATCGATCCTTCCCACCCTGCGCAGAACACAGAGCTCGTCTATCCGGTCGTGGCGCGACTCATACAGGGCGACGGCGTTTAGAGCACGACCTCCATCTCGAACTCCATCCGAGGCTCTTCGGGAAAGATCGGCTGCGTGGCGCCTGTGCGAACGAATCCGCACCGCCTGTACAGCCGCTCAGCCGAGCCATTGCCGTCGGCGACCCACAAGTGGACGGCGGGATACGCCTCGTCGCTGGCCCAGTCCAGGACAGCATGGACGAGCATCTCGCCTACCCCCTTGCCTCGAGCGCCTGGAGCGACCCACATCGAGATCAGCGCCGCGTACCCGCCGTCCGACGCGATGCCGCCGGCCGTGCCTACGACGTTGCCTTCCACCTCGGCCACGAACTGGCTCCTGACCGCAAGCCTGCGGCGCCAGTTGTCCTCGTCCGCGAGCATCTCACGCTCGTACTTCGAGCCGAATGCGTAAGGAGCGTCTTTCAATGCGGCGAGCCGAACCGCGCGGAAGACCTCCCAATCCTCGGGAGACAGCCGGCGAAGCCTAGTTTCCGAGGATGAACACCTTGAGCGCCCAGCTCATCAGCACGGCGCTGAGGACGCCGATGCCCAGCAAGCGCCACTGCCGCGTCGTGAGCCGAGGCGTCCAGGTGCGGCCGGTGATGGCCCCCGCGGCCAGGCCTCCCGCGCCCACGAACGTCCCCGCGAACAGCACCGGCCCAAGCGGGTAGAGCCTCACCGCGTCGGCCATGTCGCCGCGCCACATGTAGGCGAAGGACCGAGTGCCCCCGCAGAACGGGCACGGGTGGCCCGTCAGGTAGTAGAACGGGCACGGAGGCGCGGCGATGTGCGCCGCCTGCAGCGCCCAGAAGATCTTCGTGTAGACAAGCCACAGGACCAACAGCGAGAACAAACCGAGATCTCGCAGGCGGTCGCCTGGCACCGCGCGGGTCAATGCGATGGGGATCGCTTTCACTGGAGCAGTCCTACGATCTGATCGGTCGTCTCCGCGACGGCAACCCCCGCCTTGCGAAACGCCTCCTCCTTGCTCTTCGCGGTGCCCCGGTTGCCCGAGATGATGGCTCCGGCGTGGCCCATACGCTTGCCCTCGGGGGCCGTACGGCCGGAGATGAACGCGACGGTCTTGAGGCGCGTGCCCCGGGCAAGGATCTCGGCGGCGTGCTCCTCGTCGCTGCCTCCGATCTCACCGATCACCACCAGGTGGGTGGTCGCGCGGTCCTTCTCGAACAGGTCGACAACATCGCGGAAGGTGAGACCCAGCACCGGGTCGCCGCCGATCCCCACGATCGTCGACTGGCCGAGCCCGGCCGCGCTCAGAGCCGTGGCCACCTCGTATGTGAGGGTGCCGCTCCGCGACACGAGCCCGACATGGCCCGGCCGGGTGATGCTCTGCGGGATGATGCCGATCTTCGCCGCGCCCGGGGTGATGAGGCCGGGACAGTTGGGCCCGATGAGCCTGGTCTGAGGGTATCCGCGCAGGAAGTCCTTGACCTTGATCATGTCCTGGATCGGGATCCCCTCGGTGATGCAGACGATCAGGGTGATCCCCGCGGAGGCCGCTTCCATGATCGCGTCCGCGGCGAAAGGAGGTGGCACGAAGATCCCCGATGCGGTCGCGCCGGTCGCCGTCACGGCGTCCGCAACCGTGTTGAAGACCGGCACGCCGAGGTGGGTCGTGCCGCCCTTGCCGGGGCTCGTCCCACCCACGACCCTGGTGCCGAGCGTCTGCATCTGCTCTGTGTGAAAGGTGCCCTCGCGGCCGGTGATGCCCTGGACGATCACCCTGGTCGAAGCATCGAGAAGGATGCTCATCTGGGACTCATGCCTCCCCATCCCGCGGCTGCGCCGCGGACTTCCCCACCAGTGGGGAAGTGAGCTCTACTATCTTCTGGGCAGCCTCCCAGGCGCTCACGCCGGGCTCGATACCGTTCTGCTTCAGGATGTCACGGCCTTCCTCGGCGCGCGTGCCGCTGAGGCGCACGACGAGAGGCACCTTCATCTTCAGGTGGTTGCGCGCCGCCACCAGGCCTTTCGCGACCTCATCCCCTCGCGTTATCCCGCCGAACACGTTCATGACCACGCCTTTGACGCTCGGATTCATGAGGATCACGGCGAGCGCGTTCTCGACCACCTCCGCCTTGGCGCCGCCGCCGATGTCGCAGAAGTTGGCCGGGCGGCCACCGGCGCGCTGCACGAGGTCCAGCGTGCCCATGCACAGGCCGGCTCCGTTGCCGATGATGCCGATGTCGCCGCCGAGCGAGACGTAGGTCAAGCCGCGCTTCTTCGCCTCGACTTCGTACGGGTCCCCTTCGAGGACAGAGCCGTACTTCGCGTCGAGGTCCTTGTGCCGCCACATCGCGTTCTCGTCGATCTCGAGCTTCGCGTCGCCGGCGATCACCTCACCTTTCTTGGTGACGACGAGCGGGTTGATCTCGGCGGTGACCGCGTCGAGGTCGGGAATAGCGCGGTAGAGCTTCTTGATCAGTGCCGTCAGCGGCCTGGCGAGCTCACCGAGGTCCGCGTCGTACACCAGCTGCGCCAGCTCGAAGTCGAGAGGACCGCGCCATGGGTTGGGATACAGGCGCGCGATCGACTCGGGCGACTCATCCGCCACCTGCTCGATGTCCATGCCGCCCTTCGCGGACAGCATCAGGATGTTGGCGCGTGCGTCGCGGTCGACGGTGAAGCCGAGGTAGATCTCGCGCTCTATCTCCAGCGCCGACTCGCAGTAGACCAGAGGCACCTTGAATCCCTTGATGTCCATTCCGATGATCTGCGCCGCCGCGGTGCGCGCTTCGTCGGGCGATTTGGCGAGCTTGATGCCGCCGGCCTTGCCACGGCCGCCGACCGGGACCTGGGCTTTGACCGCGACGGGGCCCAGCTCCGCGCACGCGGCTGCGGCCTCGTCGGACGTGCGCGCGACCCGGCCGGG
>JBAUTF010000235.1:0-21253 GCA_049582065.1 Candidatus Dormiibacterota bacterium
GTACAGGACCTGGCCGTGCGAGTCGGTGACCTGGAGGATCGCCTGCGGGCTGTGGTAGACGCCCATGTCGGCGTACGTGGCCATTCCATTCGCGTGCTCGAGCAACGTGATCGGGTAGCCGCCGAGAGTCAGCGAAGGCCCGTACTCGTCGGCGGGTGCGGTGGCGTTGTAGGTGCCGTCTGGATTGACGAAGCGCGGGTAGACGCCGAGGTTTCGCATCCAGGAGAGGACGGCGGGCACCCCGATCGACAGCTCGACCTTGACGGAGGCGATGTTGAGCGAGTTGCCCATCGCCTTCTTGAGCGGCAGCACGCCGTGTGAGCGGTGGTCGTAGTTGTAGAAGTCGGTCGTGCTGCAGCAGTCCTTGTAGACCAGCGGGCTCGGACCGTCGTAGACCGGGGTGTCAACCGTCGCCGCGCGAGCGTTGTACACCGCCGCGTAGGTGTACGGCTTCATGGACGAGCCCATGTTCCTGGGGATTGTCGTGTAGTTGATCTGTCCGGCTGACGCGTTGTAGTTCGGCGATCCGACCATGACCAGGATGTCCGCGGTCTTCGGGTCTAGCGCGACCAGGCCGGACGAGAGCTGGCCTCTGGGGTCCCAGCATGCGGCGCCGGCCTCGGAAAGGTAAGGCCAGCCGTCCGGGACGCCGCTGTTGTAGCAGCTGCGACCGGGCTTGGCGGCCAGGTTGGAGCTCACGACCGACTCGCCAATCTGCTGCATGTGGTAGTCGAGTGTCGTCTTGACGTTCAGCTGCTGGATGCCCGGCTGGAATCCCAGCTGGCGGAGCTCGGCTTGCACATAGTCGACGAAGTGAGGAGCGAGGAAGCTGTTGATCGGCGCCTGGTAGTTCAGCTGCTCGGCGAGCGCCTTGTCCATATCGTCCTGCGAGATGTAGTTCGACCTCACCATGGCCTGGAGGACCTCGGTCTGGCGGAGCTTGGCCGCGTCGGGATGGAGCACGGGGTTCCACTCCGTCGGGGCCTGGGGTAGGCCGGCCAGGACGGCTGCCTGCGCGAGATCGAGCTTGGAGGCCGGGATGTGGAAGTAGCTCTCCGCTGCGGCCTCGATCCCATAAGACTGGGACCCGTAGAAGCTCTTGTTCAGGTAGAGCTCCATGATCTGGTCCTTCGAGTAGGTCTGGCTGAGCTCGTAGGCGAGCGCGAGCTCCTTGACCTTGCGGCTGATGGTCTGGTCCGGGGTCAGGAACTGCTGCTTGGCCAGCTGCTGGGTGATCGTGCTGGCGCCGCTGACGATTTGCCCCGAGCGGAGGTTGTCGAAGGCGGCGCGGACGATTGCCGCGGCGTCGAACCCGGGGTTCGAGTAGAAGCCTTTGTCCTCGATTGCGACCGTGGCCTGGATCACGACGGGCGCGACGTCCTTGAGCTTCACCGCGAGGCGGTGGTCGCCGTGGTTTCCGACGTCCGCGAGCAGGACGCCGTTCTTGTCCGTGATCACCGTGTCGCCGGCGAACGCGGCGCTGTCGAGGCCCTGGATCGAGGGAAGGCTGTCGAAGAAAGTCTGCGCGTAAGCGTCGGCCGCGAACCCGAGCACCAGAAGGACCGCGAGCGCGGCCCCGAGGCCACGCACGAGCGCCTTCCGGCGAATCTTCTGCCCGATCGGCGACCACCCGGCGTGGATGCGCGCGCGGGGGGTGTGGCCTGCCTTGGTTTTGATCTTTTCGGGAATGTTTTTAGCCATGGTTGGGAGGCGCGTAGATTCTACGGTTCTCATCCCGACCAACGGGCTACGGCGAAAGAGGGTTACGCCGGCCTGAGTCGGAACATGGGGCCGTGGCGCGTGGGGCGCCATCCTTCGGGGTCGATCGCCCGCAACAAATAAATATCGTCACGAGGTGAGCGGCCGATCCAGTCGGGAGGCTGACCAAGCTCGAGCACTGCTCCAGCCACGCACCATGCGCGCAGGAAGATCGCGGGGAGCCTCAGCTCCCGCCGCGCCGGACGATTCTGGGCCTCAGTCTCCAGCCGGCCGCGCGAACACCTCGTCCGGCGGAACCAGACGTTCTTGGCGAGTTCCGGGAAAGTGCACGCGGACGCCGGGCCGGCCGGGGCTTCCCAGCTCCCAGCCCGCCACGTAGAGCTGTCCCGCCTGGGCCAGGTCGGTAGCCTGCGCGACCTTGACCCCGTCGGTGAAGGTCAGGCTCTGCGCCCGGGCGCCGGGATAGCCGAGCCGCACCTCTCCCCCCGTCTTCAGGTTGTAGACGAATCGGTCGAGGGATTCGGGCTCCCCGCCGGCGACCAGGTCGGCCACGTTCGGGAACCGGCCCTCGCGCATCGCCGCCTTCAGGTCGGCACGGCTGGTGCGGTGCGCGCCTCTCTCGCGGCGCCTGAGCTCCGTCAGGAGCACGTCGCGCTCGCCGCGAATGGCCGCCAGCTGCTGCTCGAGCGGTCGCATCTGCTCACGCACGGCAGCGATCCGCTCCTCCAGCTCGGCGGCGTCGATGTTGGCGAGATCATCGGGCACGATGGAGACCTTATATCTCGTGCGCCGCCCGGCGGTTGCGGAAACCGGCGAAGAGCGCGATGTCGTAGGCGATCTTGAGACCTCCGCCGGCGAAGAAGGGCAGCCCGTAGGCGGCGGCGCCGATCGCGACGCCGGCGAGCGCGGGCCCGAATGACTGCGCCACGCCGCGCACGGCGCCGGTCATCGCGACGGCGCCCGCGCGTTGCGCCGGCGGCACGATCGAGACGATGTACGCCTGGCGTGCCGGCACGTCCATCTGCGACAGGGCAAAGCGCGCGAGCAGGATCGCGACCGCCCAGGCCAGGTTGGGGGCAAAGGGCACCAGCAGGAGGAGGACGTTGCTCGGCAGGTGCGTGAACACCATCGTGTTGACCAGCCCGAACCGGTTGCCCAGCCTCCCCGACACCTCGTAGGAGAGCGCCTGGAGGAGCGCGATCGCGGCGAAGACCGGGCCAAGCGAGCCCGTTCCGGCGCCGAACCTGACGTGCAGCCAGTAGGCGATGACCGCGTTCGCCACGAAGCCGCCGCCCAGCGAATCGAGCGCGAAGAGAGCGGCCAGGCCGGCCAGCGGGCGGAACGAGCCGAACGTCGGCGCGGCGCCCGGCACTTCCACCTTCGCGCTCATGAGAAGCGGGAGCGCCGCGGTGATCAGACCGATCGCCGCATAGGTCGCAAAGAAGAGCATCGATTGCGAGACGCCGGTCGCGAGCGTGGCCGCCAGCCCTCCCGCAGCGTTGAAGAGACCGCCGCTCAGCGAGTACCGCGCGAAGGCGACGTTGCGCCGAGCCGGAGGTACCGTCTCGGCCAGCACTGCCTGCTCGACCGAGGCGAACGGGCCCAGGTCGACGCTCGCCGCGCCGAGCATCCCGGTCAGACCGGCGAGGATCAAAAGCCAGGCCTGGGTCGCGAACGCCAGGTCGACGCCGGTCACGGACATGAGCAGCCCCGCGACGGCGAGGGTGCGCCGCCTTCCCAGGCGCGCCGACAGCCCGGCCGATGCCAGCCCGGACAGGGACGCGGCGACGAGCCCGACCGCGAGGGTGAGCCCGATCTCCGCCGCCGTGAGACCTCGGTGCTCGAGGTGGATGCCGATGAGCACGGCGGCGAAGCCGAAGCCGAAAGCGCGAAAGCCCCGTCCCGCGAACAGCAGCGCCCGGTCCATGAGCCGGAACACTGCCAGAATTTGCCGCCGTGGCTCGACCGCGGCGAATTGTCGGCTTCGGAGGCGGCTTCGGCGGCCTGGGTCCCGGGTCCAGGCTCGACGAGTACTTGCTCGAGCTGACGGGCCGCGACCGCCCGAAAGCCTTGTACCTGCCCACGCCCGTGGCAGACGCCGACCCGAACATCGTCAATTTCTACGACCGATTCGCCGGGTGCTCCGATGCCAGCCATCTCAAGCTTTCGGGCGCGCCCGAAGCAGCCCGCTGGCGGCCACTTCTCATGGAGCAGGACGTCATCCTGGTCAGCGGCGGCAACACCGCGAACGCCCTCGCGGTCTGGCGGACGCACGGGGTCGACGCGGCGCTGCGCGAAGCCTGGGAGCGGGGCACGATCATGTGCGGCGCCAGCGCCGGGATGATCTGCTGGTTCGAGTGCTCGGTGACGGACTCGTTCGGGCCGCAGCTCGGACCGCTACGGGACGGCCTCGGCTTCCTGGCAGGCAGCGCGTGCCCTCACTACGACAGCGAACCGCGGCGCCGGCCGCTCTACCGCGAGCTGGTCGCGGCGGGATTCCCGGCCGGCTACGCCGCAGAGGACGCGGTAGGCCTCCATTTCGAAGGCGCGACGCTGAAGGAGGCGGTCACCGACATCGACGGACGCAAGGCTTACCGCGTCGAGGTCGTCGCCAGGGAGGTCCGCGAGACCGAGCTGCCAGTCCGCCTTCTCGCCTGACCGGGGTATTTCAACGTCCGTGTTGACAAACTCGTACACTCGAAACGTGGAGTCCAGGCGCGAGACCATCCTTGCCTTCCTCAAGACCCAGGGCGAGGCCACCCTGGGTGAGATCGCCTCGCACCTCGAGGTGTCGAAGCAGGGCGCGTTGCGTCACCTCGAGTCGCTCGAAAGCGCAGGCCTGGCCTCCGTCGCGTCGGTGCCCCACGGCCGCGGCCGCCCGGAGAGCGTGTACCGCCTCACCGCAGCCGCAGGCGACCACTTTCCAGACGGTCATCGCGAGCTGACCGGTGAGCTGGTCGACTTCATGCCGGGCGAGCAGCTGAAAGAGTTCTTCGAGAGGCGCGCGGCGCGCCTCGAGGCGGAGTACGCCCCTCAACTGGCAGGCCTAGACTTGGTCTCGCGCCTGCGCGAGCTTGCGCGGCTCGCCACCGAGCACGGCCACATGGCCGAGGTGGTCGAGCTGCCGGGAGGCGGACTCGCCCTCCGCCACTGCAACTGCCCTATCCAGGACGTCGCCGCTCGCACCGGCCTCCCGTGCCAGAGCGAGCAGGAGATGTACCAGCGGCTGCTCGGCACCGAGGTGGTCCGGTCGACCTGGATGGCCGAGGCGGCAAGCGATTGCACTTACGAAATGACAGAGAAGGGAGAGAGAGTTGGCTGATTTCGAGATCAAAGACCTGAGGGCCAGCGTCGAGGGCCGGCAGATTCTGAAAGGCGTCACGCTGGGCATCTCCAGGGGTGAGGTCCACGCCGTGATGGGCCCCAACGGCTCCGGCAAATCGACGCTCTCGCACACGCTCATGGGCCATCCGGGCTACACGGTCGACGGCGGCGAGGTGATCTTCAAGGGCAAGAACGTGCTCGAGCTCGAGCCCGATGAGCGGGCGCGCCTGGGCATGTTCCTCGCCTTCCAGTATCCGGTGGTCGTGCCCGGGATCTCGATGACCAACTTCCTGCGCACCGCGCTCAACTCCAAGCGCGGGTATGACGGCAAGGACAAGTCCAAGCAGGTGTCGCCGAAAGAGTTTCGCGCGCTGCTCAAGGACGAGCTCGAGGTCCTGCACATGGACGACTCGTTCCTGCCGCGCTACATCAACGACGGTTTCTCGGGCGGCGAGAAGAAGCGCGCCGAGATCCTCCAGATGGCGATCCTGAAGCCTGAGATCGCGATCCTCGACGAGACCGACTCAGGCCTCGACATCGACTCCATCAAGTTCGTCGCCGAGGCGGTCAACCGCATGCGCGGCCCGAACCTCGGAGTGCTCATCATCACGCACTACACGCGCATCCTCGAATTCATCAAGCCCGACTTCGTGCATGTGCTCGTCGACGGGAAGTTCGTGCTCTCGGGCGGCCCCGAGATCGCCAACCGGCTCGAGAAGACCGGCTATTCAGAGTGGGTCAGCGATGAGCCACAGGAGGTCGCTTGATGGCAACCGCACCAAGAGTCGACGTCGGATCCGACTACAAGGAGAAGTACGGCTTCTTCGTCCCGGAGGACTACGTCTTCAAGGCCAAGCGTGGACTGAACCCCGAGATCGTCAAGGAGATCTCGTGGATGAAGAAAGAGCCCGAATGGATGATGAAGATGCGGCTGCGCTCTCTCGAGATCTTCCGCAAGAAGCCGATGCCCACGTGGGGCGCGGACCTCTCGGTCATCGACTTCGAGAACATCTTCTATTACCTGCGGGCCTCCGACAAGCAGTCGAAGACGTGGGAAGAGCTGCCGCCCGACATCAAGAAGACCTATGACCGGCTGGGCGTGCCCGAGGCGGAGCGCAAGTTCCTCGCGGGCGTGTCGGCGCAGTACGAGTCAGAGGTCGTCTATCACTCCCTGCACGAGGAGCTCTCGAAGAAGGGCGTCATCTTCACGGACACGGACTCCGCTCTGCGTGATCATCCCGAGCTGTTCAAGGAGTACTTCGGCACCATCATCCCGCCGGCCGACAACAAGTTCGCGGCGCTTAACACCGCAGTCTGGTCGGGTGGCTCCTTCATCTACGTTCCGAAGGGCGTGAGAGTCGACATCCCCCTGCAGGCCTACTTCCGCATCAACGCGGAGAACATGGGCCAGTTCGAGCGGACGCTGATCATCTGCGACGAGGGGTCGTTCGTGCACTACATCGAAGGCTGCACAGCGCCGATCTACACCAGCGACTCTCTCCACTCGGCCGTGGTCGAGATCATCGTCAAGAAAAACGCGCGCTGCCGCTACACCACGATCCAGAACTGGTCGACCAACGTCTTCAACCTCGTGACCAAGCGAGCGATGGTGTTCGGCGACGCGACCATGGAGTGGGTCGACGGCAACCTCGGCTCTCAGATCACGATGAAGTACCCGAGCGTCTACCTGATGGAGCCAGGCGCCAAGGGAGACGTGCTGTCGGTGGCATTCGCCGGCAAAGGCCAGCACCAGGACGCCGGAGGCAAGATGATCCACGTCGCCCCCAACACGACCTCGACCATCACGTCGAAGTCGATCTCCAAGAACGGCGGGCGGACCTCATACCGCGGTCACATCAAGATCTACCCGGGCGCGAACAACTGCAAGTCGTTCGTCAAATGCGACGCGCTGCTGCTCGACGACGAGTCTCGCTCGGACACTTACCCGTACAACGACGTCGACGCCGAGAACGTGACCCTCGGCCACGAGGCGACCGTGAGCAAGGTGTCGGACGAGCAGCTCTTCTACCTGATGAGCCGCGGCATTGCGCGCGCCGAGGCCGAGACCATGATCGTCAACGGCTTCATCGAGCCGTTCACCAAAGAGCTTCCTCTCGAGTACGCGGTGGAGCTGAACCGGCTCATCCAGCTCGAGATGGAAGGCAGCGTGGGGTAGCGGTGGGAATCACCGCCGAGACCCTGGAGAAGACGGAGCTCCGGGGCGAACCAGGCTGGCTTCGCGATCGCAGGCGCGCCGCGCTGGCGACCTACGAGCGCCTCCCGATGCCGAGCAAGACCGACGAAGAATGGCGCCGCACCGACGTCAGCGGGTTCGACGTCGCCGCGTATTCGGAGCTCGAGCACCGGGACGGGCTCAAGCTCGACGCCGGGAATTTGCCGGCGGGCGTAATCCTCAAACCGCTGCGCGAGGCCGCCAACGAGCACCCCGAGCTGGTCGAGCCGAGGCTCTTCTCGCTCGTCCGCTCGGACCGCGACCGGTTCAACGCGCTGCACGCGGCTTTCTTCACCGGGGGCACGTTCCTATATGTTCCCGACGGCGTCGTGATCGAGCAGCCGATCCTCGGCCGTCACCTCTCGCACGAGGGCGGCAACTTCGTCCTCCCCCACACCCTGATCGTGGCCGGGCGCGGCGCCCGCTTCCACTACCTCGACGAGTACATCGGGGACGACTCCGAGGAGGCCGGATACCGCAGCGGATCGGCCGAGATCTTCCTCAGCGAAGGCTCCGAGGTGGGCTACGTGGCGGTCCAGAAATGGGGCCGCAACGCCTGGCACTTCGCGGACCAGCGCGCGCAGCTGCAGAAGGACTCGACGCTGCGTCTCTTCGACGTCACGCTGGGCGGGCGTTTCTCCAAGACACGCGTTGAGGCTTCGCTGGTCGGTCCGGGCGCGGACGCGGAGCTCAAAGCCATCTACCTCGCCTCTGGCGAGCAGTTCTTCGACTTCCACACGCTGCAGGACCACCAGGTCGGTAACACGCGCTCCGACCTCCTGTTCAAGGGTGCGCTCCAGGACGTGGCGAGGACTGTTTATGCAGGGCTGATCAGGATCGAGAAGGGCGCCGCGCGCTCGGACGCCTACCAGGCGAACCGCAACCTCGTACTCTCCGACCACGCCAAGGCGACCTCGATCCCGATGCTCGAGATCGACAACAACGACGTGCGCTGTACGCACGGCGCGACCGTCGGCCCCATCGACCCGCAGCACATGTTCTACCTCCGATCGCGCGGGATCCCCGAGCCGACCGCGAGGCGGATGCTGGTGCAGGGCTTTTTCGGCGACGTGCTCGACCGCATCCCATTCGAGCACGCGCGCACGCTGATCGAGGCCGAGCTGGAGTCCCGGCTTGGGTAGGTACCGCGTCGCCTCAGTCGTCGACCTGGCCGAAGATTCGATGAAACGGGTTTACCTCCCCGCCGGCGGGGAGGTGGCGCGCAGCGCCGGTGGGGAAGTACGTATCCCCATCTGCCTCGCACACGCTGAGGACGGCAACTTCTACGCCATCGACGACACGTGCACCCACGAGGAGTTCTCCCTGAGCGAGGGCGAGCTCTGGGGCACGGACGTGGAGTGCCCGCAACACGGCTCTCGTTTCAACCTTCTCACCGGAAAGGTGACGGGCCTGCCGGCGGTCGTCCCCGCCAAGACATACCCGGTCATCCTGGAGGGCGAGGAGATCTACATCGAGGTGCCCGACTGAGCATGGCCGCCCGACCCCTCGACGTAGCGGCGATCAGGAAGGACTTCCCGATTCTCGAGACCGGAATCGCATATCTCGACTCGGCGAACACATCACAGCGGCCACGCCAGGTGACCGGCGCGATGCTGGAGTACTTCGAGAAGTTCAACTCGAACATCCACCGCGCCGCCTACCGCATCGCCGAAGAGGCGACAGTCCGCTACGAAGCCTCGCGCGAGAAGGTGCGCGCGCTCATCAACGCGAGCTCGACCAAGGAGATCATCTACACGCGAGGAACGACCGAGGCCATCAACCTCGTCGCCTACTCATGGGGCCGCAAGAACATCGAACGCGGCGACCTGATCGTGCTGACCATCCTCGACCACCATTCCAACATCGTTCCGTGGCAGATCCTCGCCGCAGAGCGCGGCGCGAAGCTCGAGTTCGTCGACATCGACGACAGAGGGGAGCTGCGCCAGGACCAGTACGCCGACCTGCTTCAACGCGGACCGAAGCTGGTCGCCTTCAACATGGTGAGCAACGCCCTCGGCACGATCAACCCGGCCCGCGCGATGGTGGCCGCCGCCAAGAGGGCCGGCGCTGCCGTGCTCGTGGACGGGGCACAGAGCACTCCCCACCAGCCGGTCGACGTGCAGGAGCTCGGCTGCGATTTCTACGCGTTCAGCGGCCACAAGATGCTCGGCCCCACGGGCGCCGGCATCCTGTACGGGCGCCGCGAGCTGCTCGAGGCGATGGACCCCTTCATGTCAGGCGGCGACATGATCAAGACGGTCCGCGTCGAGGGTACGACCTACCATGACCTGCCCTGGAAGTTCGAGGCGGGCACTCAGGCCATCGCCGAGGTGATCGGCCTCGGGGCCGCGGTCGACTATCTCAGCCGGTTGGGGATGGAGGCGGTCCGCGCGCACGAGCTCGAGATCACGGAGTACGCCTACGAAGCGCTGAGCGAGGTCGAGGGCCTGACCGTGTACGGCCCGCCACCCTCACGCCGCGCGGGCGTAATCTCGTTTGCGCTCGCGGGGATCCACCCCCACGACCTCGCGACGATCGCCGACCGCGACCAGGTATGCGTGCGCGCCGGCCACCACTGCGCGATGCCCCTCATGACGCGGCTGGGTGTTTCGGCCACCGCTCGCGCGTCTTTTTATATCTACACGCAAAAGGATGAAGTCGACCGTCTCGTCGGTTCTATCAAAGAGGCCCAGAGGATATTCGCATGAGATCGCCGAAGTCAGCCGGCGACCAGTTCCATGTACCCCACGATATCTTCTATTTCGTGGGGACCCCGCATTTGCGCTGTTCCGCATGAGCACAAACACAGGTTCTCCCGACGATCAGTTCTACCGCGAGTACATCCTCGACCACTACAAGAACCCGCGCAACTTCGGCCGCCTCGAGCACCCGGACATCAGCCACGAGGAGGACAACCCTCTTTGCGGGGACGTGATCGGGATGGATTTCAGGATCAAGGACGGCGTAATCGAAGACGTGCGGTTCCACGGTCGTGGCTGCGCGATCTCGCAGGCGTCGGCATCGCTTCTGACGGAGCGCCTCAAGGGCCTTCCGCTGGAACAGGCCAAGCAGATCAGCAAGGCAGACGTGCTGGGCGAGCTCGGGATCGACATCTCCCCCGCGCGCATCAAGTGCGCCTTGCTGTCACTGAAAGTTTTGAAGGTCGGCGCGTATGGGCTGGCTGATGACGATGAGGAGTAGAAACCTATGACCAACCAGGAAGCTCCGTTTCGCGATATGACGGTGGACGGGATCAAGCAGCTGATCGACCAGGGCTACGAGGTCGTCGACGTTCGTGAGGACTGGGAGTGGAACAAGGGACACGTGCCCGGAGCGCGCCATGTCGTCCTCAACTCGATTCTGGCCAACCCGACCGCGCAGAAGTTCCGAGACCGCACGATCTTCGTCTGCCAGGTCGGAGAGCGGTCGGCGGTGGCCTCCGAGATGGCGGTCGCGCTCGGCGTGAAGGATGTCGTCAACTTCCGCGGCGGCACCAAGGCCTGGCGGGACGCGGGCCTGCCGCTGGAAACCACCCCATGAAATCTGCGATTTCACGGGGACCCCGGGAAAAGCCGTGACGGACTTCACTCCGACCTCCCAGGTCGCGGCTGACGCCACGGTCAAGCCGGAGGATGTCATCGAGGTGTTGCGGCAGTGCTACGACCCCGAGATCCCCGTCAACATCGTCGACCTCGGGTTGATCTACGACATCGCGATCAAGCCGGAGCGGGTCGACGTGAAGATGACGCTGACGGCGCTCGGCTGCCCCATGGCCGCAGACGTGATGGCGGACGTCCGCGACCACCTGCTCACCCTGCCAGGCATCAGCGACGCCGGCGTCGACATAGTCTACGAGCCGGTCTGGACCCCAGAGCGCATGACAGAAGAGGCGCGCTGGGAGCTGGGGATGGTCTGAAAGCCGGCTAGCAGCCGCGTTTCAGGCGCCCGCGTGGAAGGTGAGCCTCCCGTTGACGCACTCGTGCTGATATGGGCCGGTCACAAGGGGTTCGCACCGTGGGCGCCGGTCGCCATCGCTCCCGCAACCACGAGCGGCAGCCCAAGCGAAAACAGGGCGATGATCCCCAACACGAGCAGGCCATCAGGAAACATGTATCCCGTCACGAACGGGACTGTCAGCACGTCCAGGCCTGTATAGCCTCCTTGCGCCCTGACCAACAAGGAGTAGGCGGCGTACGTGGCGATCACGACGACGAGCGCAAACCAGGTCATGAAACGCGCGGGCCGCGATTCGACGGGCTGGGCCGCGACGGCCACCGGCCGAACTGTAGAGGTTCCGGTCGAGAACCTGGGCTACGTACACTTACCTGTCGTGACGGAGTTCAGCCCCGGGCTCGAGGGCGTGGTCGCCGCGGAGACCGCGGTGAGCGAGGTGGACGGGGCAGCCGGTCGGCTCATCTATCGCGGCGGATTCCTGATCGAAGACCTTGCTGCCGTCGCAAGCTACGAGGAGATCGTCCACCTCCTTTTACTGGGTGAGTTGCCGAACAAGCGCCAGCTCGACGCGCTGCGCCATCAGATGGCCGAGGCCCGGACTCTGAACGATGCGGCTCTTGGCGCCCTCATGGCCATGGACCCCGACACGGACGCTATGGACACGCTCCGCACCGTCGTGTCGGCGCAGGGCGCGACCAGGTCGATGACGAAGCCCACGCTGGACGAGGCGATCGCGCTGACATCCATCTTCCCCACCATCGTCGGGGCCGCTCACCGAAGGCGGCAGGGCAAGGAGATCGTCGAGCCCCGCCCCGACCTGGACCACGCTGCCAACCTCCTGTGGATGATGGAGGGCACCGAGCCACCCGCCGAACGGGCGAGCTGGGTGGGCCACTACCTCGTGCTGCTGGCGGACCACGGGCTCAACGCGTCGACCTTTGCCGCGCGGGTCATCGCCTCGACGGGAAGCGACCTGACGTCCTGCGTCGTCGGCGCGATAGGCGCGCTCAAGGGCCCGGCTCACGGCGGGGCCACGCTGGCCGCTCGCTCGATGCTCGACAAGATCGGCTCCGCCGAGAACGCGGAGAGGTGGCTGAAAGATGCGCAAGCGCGCCACGAACGATTCGCCGGCTTCGGCCATCGCGTCTACAGGACCTATGACCCGCGCGCCAAAATTCTCCGCGAGATGGCGAAGACGGCCTCGCCCCAGCTCCACAAGACCGCGGCTCGCACCGAGGAGGTCGCGCTGCAGCTACTTCACGAGTCGCATCCCGAAAGGCCCAACGCGACCAATGTCGACTTCTGGGCCTCGGTCGTTCTAACCGGGGCCGGTATACCCAAAGAGATGTTCACCTGCATCTTCGCCACCTCTCGTGTCGTCGGTTGGACTGCCCATGTCCTCGAATCGCTGTCCGACCTCCGAATCATCCGGCCCGCGTCGCGGTGGGTCGGGCCCGAGGGCGGCAAGCAGGCGCTGCCGCTGGCCGGCAGATGACCGGCCCCTACGTTCCCGGCCTCGAAGGAATCATCGCCGCACAGACGGCGATCTCGATGGTGGACGGCGAGAACGGCCGGCTCGTCTATTGCGGCTATGTGATCGCCGACCTCGCGGAAGACATGTCGTTCGAGGAGGTCGCACACCTGCTTTGGTACGGCCGCCTCCCGACCCGTGCCGAGCTTGACGCGCTCACCCTCGAGCTTGCGGCCTCGCGCACGCTGACCCCGGCCGCCACCGCCACGCTGAATGCGCTGCCCACCGACACGGATCCGATGGACGTCCTGCGCAGCGTCGTATCCGTGCAGGGCGTCGAGCACCGGCTCGAGAAACCGACCATCCCGCTCGCCGTGCACGCGACCGCGTCGTTTCCGACCATTCTCGCCAACTTCCACCGGCGCCAGGCAGGCCTCGAGCCCATCGGTCCCCGGGCCGACCTCGGGCACGCCGCCAACTACCTCCACATGCTCAACGGCAAGGAATCGAGCCCGGAAATCGTGCGCGCGCTCAACACCTACCTGGTGCTGCTCGCGGACCACGGCATGAACGCCTCGACCTTCACCGCGCGCGTCATCGCATCGACCGACTCCGACCTTGCGTCGTGCCTCGTCGGAGCGATCGGGGCGCTCAAAGGCCCCGCCCACGGCGGCGCACCGTCTGCGGTCATGGACCAACTCGAGAAGATTGGAACCGCCGGCAACGCGGAGCGCTGGATGCGAGAGGCCCGCAAGCAGAAGGTCCGCTTCATGGGCTTCGGACATCGCATCTACCGCACCTACGACCCGCGCGCGCGAATCCTCAAAGCGATGTGCCAGCGCCTCAACCCTCAGTTCTACGACCTTGCGTCCAAGGTCGAAGAGACTGCCCTGGCCATCCTCCACGAAGAGCACCCGGAACGCCCTCAGGCGACCAACGTCGAGTTCTACTCGGCCGGCGTGCTGCAGGCGATCGGCTTGCCCAAGGAGTACTTTCCGCCGACATTCGCCGTGTCACGCGCTGCGGGCTGGACGGCCCATGTGCTGGAGCAGAGCGCCAACAACCGGATCATCCGCCCGCAGTCGGAGTACATCGGACCAGAACCTCGAAAGCCGGTACCGCTCGCCGAGCGGGGATGACCTCCTTCCGGCTTACCAGCCAGAGCGAGGGAACCGACCAGTAGACTCCGCGGCGATGCGTTTGACCGGCCCGGCCTTGATCGAACTCGTCGGCCCCGAGAGGAGAGAGCGCTGGTTCAAGGTCGCGCTGGCCACTTTCTTGGCTTATTTGACGCTCTTCAACCTCTACCAGGTGTGGGTGGCATTCCCTCACAAGCTCATCGAAAGCGACTTTCGCATCTGGTACGCGGCCGCGGAGATCGGACCACGATGGGGCTGGACACACCTCTACGACATAGACATCCAACGCCTGGCGGTGCAATCGGTATGGCCAGGGTCGCGGTACCTTCTGTTCGCAAATCCGCCGCCCGCAGCGTGGGTGATCTTGCCCTTCACGCTGGCACCCTTCGGCGTCGCGCTCGCCTTGTGGACTGTGTTGAGCGTTGCGCTGCTCGTCGCAATCAGCCAGGCCTACGCGGGGTCGGGGCGATGGTCGAAAGCGGTGTTCGCCATGTCGGCCGTCGGCTTCCTGCCCACTTTCGTGATGGTCGAGGCGGCGCCACTTTCACCGGTGGTCATCGGCGCGGCTGGTGCCTGCGCGTTGCTCTTGAAACGCGGACGTGAGATTCCGGCCGGGCTCGTCTTGAGCCTGATCATCGTCAAACCGAATATCGCGGTCCTGGTGCCGGTTGCCATCCTGGCCGCCGGCCACCTCCGAGCATTTGTGGCCTGGCTCGCCGCCACCGTCTTGATGGGGTTGATCTCATTGATCACGATCGGCACCCATGGATTGCTGTCGTTCATCGCTGTGAACATCTCTTTGTACCGGGAGGCATATCACCTCAACTATTCGCTGGACGACCTCTTGGGTAGCACATTGCTGTACGTCATCGCGGCCGCCATCATCATCGCGCTGGCGTTGATCGCGGCGTATGCCAACAGAAAGATCGCGCCTGGAGTCTGCGTAGCGGCAGGCATCTCAGGCTCCTTGCTTATCAACCATCACCTCACCCCGGCGGACTTCACGTTGCTTCTCATCCCCGTGTGGATACTCATCGCCATGTCTCCCGCGCCGCACATGCGCGTAATCGTCTTCGCGCTTTGGGCGGCCGGGTGGGCGAGCTCGATCGGCTTCGCCTGGCCGGTCGCCGCCATGGAGACGGCGGTGCTGCTGGCGCTCGTCATTCCACGCGGGCGGGTGGCCGCCGCGTGAAGCGGACGGCCAACCTCGCGGCGGCGGCCTTCATCACCGCCTCGCTGATCACCAACGCTTTCCGATTCTGGCTGCTCGAAGTCGTGAACGTCCATGGCGACGACTTCCGTTTCTACTACTCGATGGCCCGAGTCGGGCTGACCTACGGCTGGTCGCATATCTATGACCTGAGTCTGCAATGCGCGCCGATCGGCCCTATCTCAGAATCCGAGGCCCACTGCCCTGGTTTGGCCCTACCACCCCTGGCATGGATTGTCACTCCGTTCACGATCCTGCCTTACACGAGCGCCTATCCCTTGTGGATTGTTTCGCTCGCGCTGTGCATCGCCGCGATCGTCGGGCTGCTGTGGAGACGCTTTCCCGAGCCAAGGGGCATCTACGCCGCGGCGGCCTTAACGCTATACCCGCTGGTCTACGGTCTCTTCCTCGGCCAGGCCACGATCATCGCGCTGCTGGGAGTCGTGCTGGCGTGGTGGCTGCTTCGCGAGCGACGGCCGAACCTGGCGGGAGTGGCGCTCGTGCTAATCGTCGCCAAGCCGCAGATTGTGCTGCTGGTTCCGGTCGCTCTGGCCCTTGCCGGTCGATGGCGAACCGTGCTTGTCTTCGCGAGCCTGAGCTCCGCCCTCGGATTGGTAGCTCTGGCCACACTCGGGCCGCACGGCGTGACGGCCTACGACTCAATCGCTCGAGACGAGCTCGGCCAGGAACTCAATTACGTGTACACATTCGCCGGCCTTTTTGGCCACACGACCGGTACCGCCCTTCAATATGTTTTGGGGCTGGTCGCGCTGGTCACTGCGTGGCGGTTCCGGGATCATCTCGACGCCGTCTTCCTGCTGGGCATCCTGGGAAGCGCGCTCGTCAGCCCGTACTGGCACGTGCCGGATTATGTCGTCCTCATTCCGGCGGCCGCGTTTCAGCTGAGCCTCGGGCCTCGAAGTCCTGCCCTTTTGCTGGCCGCCGCGCTTTTTGTGGTGGGCTCGCCGTTCGCCGTCGGAGTGACATTTATGCCCTCCGTGGTCCAGGTCGGATCCTGGCTCGTGCTCGAAACCGGCTGGCTTCTTTGGCTTGCCTCCCGGCCGGCCGACGCCTTCGTGCCCGTGGATTCCTTGCCTGCGGTGGCCGCGGCTTGACGCGTGACCGCAATGGGCGACACGGATGCCGCGCGCGACGGGACGGCCCACGTGCTCGAGCAGAGAGCCGGCGACCGGATCATCCACCAGTCGGAGTGATCGGACCCGAACCTCGAAAACGGGTGCCGCTCAACCAGGGTGGCGATCACGCCGGCCCAGCATCTGCCAGCCGGGCGATCGGATGCGGGACGAGGCCGGTGCGCAAGCGCCTCCAGCGAATCCAGGCCAGAAGGAGGAAGTACTGGCCGAATTGCCCGGCCGTATATGTGAAAACCAGCAACGTTATCGGCGCCCCTGCGAGGCTCGACAGCGGATCCCACACGAGATCGGTGAGCGCATAGGCAAGCACCAGGCATAACCACAGCGCTCGGGGAGCCCCGTCGCGCCAGAACTGATAGGACAGCAAGAGGAACAGGGGGCCCGTCAGCAAGCCGTAGTGGTTCCAATCGATCGGGCCCACCATCGTCGATAGAAAACAAGCCGCGGCAAATGTCTCCCACTCTCCCTCGGGCGACTGGGTAAGGCCGCGCACGAGCAGCCAGCCGGCCAGCACGAGGATCGCCGAGATGGCGACGGTGATGATGGTGGACGGCTCCAGGCCGAGCCGGCACAGCAGGGCCACCGGTGAATAGTTCTCCACGATGCAGGCCGCGATCGGTGCACGACCGTTGCGCAAAAACCCCGCGAGGTAGTCCCAAGGATTGAGTACGCGGGGATCGTTGGCGCGCCATGCGAGGAACACAAAACCCAGAACGGTGAGGGCGGCCGCCGTGACGATCGCCCACGCGCCCGCCGCGCGTGACCGACGCCGCAGAAGAAACGCGAGTGGCAGCAGGATCAAGATCGGCTTCCAAGCCACCGACAGGCCGAGCAGGAAACCGGATGTTCGATCGTGGCGCCCGGCCAGGACGAATCCCGCGAGCCCCATCACGAAGACCATGAGGTTGAATTGCAGCCAGAAGATCGTCGATACCGCCGGCGCCAGGAGGCAGGCGGCGGCCAGTGTGGCCCACCACCACGCCGAAGGAACCCGACTCCGCAGGCGCGGCCACACCATGGCGAGCAGGACCATCCACACCGAGAGGTTGACTGCCATGAAGATTCGCGCCGCGACGTAATCGGGCGCGAGGCGTGTGATCGATGCCATCACCAGCGCCAGGAACGGGGTCCCCGTCCAGAGGACGAGATTCTGAGGATGTCCGGTCGCCCAGGCTTCCGCGCCGCCGCGGTAAGCCACTCCGAAGTCAGCCGTGTAATGAAGAGTCGCCGCGATCAGGGCCACAGGCATGGCGGCGATCGCCGGGGCCACATTGAGCAATGGCTCGTACCGCTGCCGTGTCCGAATGACCTCCGGCAAGCGCATCGCGCCACATTGTCGGCTTTCGGAAGACCGCCCGGCTCCTATCTCGACGGCTGAGCGACGGCGGCGACCAACCTACACTTAGTCGAGATGCCCGCGACAGACTTCGACGTGGCCATTCTCGGTGGCGGGATGGGTGGTTATCCGGCCGCCATCCGGGCGTCCCAGCTCGGGCTGAGGGTCGCGCTGGTCGAGGCCGACAAGCTGGGGGGCACCTGCCTGCACGTGGGCTGCATCCCGACCAAAGCCCTGTTGGAGTCGTCAGAGCTGTTCCACCGCGTTGCCGAGCGAGGCCCCGAGTTCGGGGTCAACGCCGACAAGGTGCAGTACGACTACGCCCGTATCGCGGCCCGGCGCGACGCGATCGTCAGCCAGCTGCACAAGGGCGTCCAGTACCTCATGAAGAAGAACAAGATCGAAGTCGTTGAGGGCCGCGGCAAGATCCGCGACCGCAACACGATCGGCGTGGGCGGCAAGCAGGTGAAGGCGAAAAACCTCATCGTGGCGACCGGCTCGACGGTGAAGTCGCTCCCGGGCCTCGAGTTCGACGGCCAGTTCATCATCTCGTCCGACAACGCGACTTTGGCCGCCAAGGTGCCAGAGTCGATCTGCATCATCGGCGCGGGCGCAGTCGGCGTCGAGTTCTCGACCCTCTACAGCCAGCTCGGCGTCAAGGTCACGCTGCTCGAGGCTCTCGACCGTTTGGTGCCACTCGAGGACGAGGAGATCTCCAAGGAGATGCTGTCCCAGTTCAAGAAGGCCGGCATCGACTGCCGTCCCGGCGTCAAGGTCAAGAGCGCGAAGAAGGCGCGCGATGGCGTGAGCATCGAGACCGACCAGGGTGAAGTGTGGGCGCGCCAGCTGCTGGTGGCCGTAGGCCGCGCTCCACGATCAACGGACATCGGCCTGGAGCAGGTGGGCGTGCAGACCCACCCCAACGGCTTCGTCCAGGTCGACAAGTGGATGAAGACGTCGGCCGAGGGCATCCATGCCATCGGCGACGTTGTGGGCGGTTACCTGCTCGCGCACGCCGCCGCGCACGAAGGCATGACCGCCGTGGAGGACATCGCCGGTCAGCGAGTCGCGCCGATGGAGCAAGAGCTGGTCACTCGGTGCACCTATTCCCACCCCCAGATCGCATCCGTTGGTTTGACCGAGAAGCAGGCGCGGGACAAAGGACACGAGGTGAAGATCGGCCGCTTTCCGTTCACCGCCCTGGGACGCGCCATCATCCACGGCGAAACAGGCGGGTTCGTCAAGATCGTCGCGGACGGCAAGACGGGCAGGATGCTGGGGGCGCATATCGTCGGCCCCAACGCCACCGAGCTGATCGCCGAGCCCGCTCTGACCCAGCTCTTCCAGGGCGACGCCTGGGAGCTGGGCCGCAACATCCACCCGCACCCCACGCTCAGCGAGGCGGTCATGGAGGCGGCGCTGGCCGTGGACGGCCACGCGATCCACATTTAAGTAACGGCGATGGCCCAGACCGTCAAGACCAAAGGACCTACCTTCAACCCCGAATGGCGCTTGCAGGAGCCGGTGGCTTGGCGCGACACCGACCTGGACGAAAAGACCCTGAAGGAGTGGTTCCACTACATCCTGCTCGGGCGCCAGGTCGACTACCGGTTCCAGGTCCTGAACCGGCAGGGCCGTGCGCCTTTCATCATCTCGTGCGCCGGCCATGAGGCGGCTCAGATCGGCGTCGGCTGGCCTCTGAAACCCAAGCACGACTGGATCTCGCCGTACTATCGCGACGTCGTATTGAACATGCGCATGGGCATGTCGCCGCTGGACCTCATGCTCTCGGTCCTCGCCAAAGCGGCGGACCCCGCGTCCGGCGGCAAGCAGACGCCTGGGCACTTCTCGGACACTCGGCTCAACATCATCTCCGGCGGCTCACCCGTGGCGACGCAGATGGTGCACGGGGCTGGCGTCGCGTACGCGCTGAAGATGGACGGCACCGACAAGGTCGTGATGACCTGCTACGGAGAGGGCGCCGGGGCCGAGGGCGACACGCACGAGGCGTTCAACTTCGCCTCGATCTACAAGCTGCCCGAGGTCTTCGTCTGCCAGAACAACGGCTTTGCCATCTCGACCCCGATGCGCAAGGAGTACGCCGTCGAGTACGTCGCACAGCGGGCCGCCGGCTATGGGTTTCCCGGGGTCACCGTCGACGGACGCGATCCCGTGACCTGCTACGTCGTCTCGAAAGAGGCCGTCGCCCGAGCCCGTGCGGGCGAAGGGCCGACTTTGATCGAAACCCTCGTCGACCGCCTGGGCGCCCATTCTTCGGAGGATGACCAGCGGCGCTATCGCACACAGGAGGAGATCGACCATCTCGCGCTGAACGACTGCCTGGAGCAGTTCAAGAAGCGGCTGCTGGACGAGAGCGTGCTTTCCGAAAAGGAGGTGGCCGAGCTCGAGGAGCGCGTCAAGGAAGAGGTGACGCAGGCGACGCGAGAGGGGATGGAATCTCCTGATCCTCCGGCCGAGAACGCGCTGACCAACGTCTACTCGGCCGACGTCCCCAAAGCGATCGATCCGGCCGCAGGGGTCGAGACCGAGGAGATGAACATGGTGGCCGCGCTCCGCTCGGCGCTGACCGAGGAGATGGAGCGCGACGAGCGCGTGATGGTGCTCGGCGAGGACGTTGGCCAGAAAGGTGGCGTGTTCCTCGTCACCGACGGGCTGCGTGCCCGGTTCGGCGAAGCCAGGGTCATCGACACTCCACTGGCCGAGTCGTCCATCGCCGGAGTCTCGTTGGGCCTGGCCATCGCCGGCAAGCGCCCCGTCGCCGAAATGCAGTTCGCCGACTTCGCGCACATGGCGTTCAACCAGATCACCAACGAGATCGCGAAGTTCCGTTATCGGAGCGACGGCGACTGGGGCGTGCCGATGGTCGTGAGGGCGCCGATGGGAGGCCACGCGCACGGCGCGCTCTACCACTCGCAGTCGATCGAGGCGCGGTTCGCCACCCCCGGATTGAAGATCGTGATCCCGTCGAGCCCTTACGAGGCGAAAGGGCTCCTCCTCGCGGCCATCCGCGACCCGGACCCTGTTCTCTTCTTTGAGCACAAGCGGCTCTATCGAATGTTCAAGGAGGCCGTGCCCAAAGGCGAGTACCTGATCCCTTTGCAGGTCGCCCGCACTGTGCGCGGGGGTGCCGACATCTCGGTCTTCTGCTACGGCCTCATGGTCCACTACGCCCTCGAAGCCGCGAAGGTGCTCGAGCAGGATGGCGTCAGCGTCGAGATCGTCGACCTACGCACCGTCTACCCGCTTGACAAGGATGCGATCATCGCGTCGGCACGCAAGACCGGCAAGTGCCTCGTCCTTTACGAGGAGAACTTCAGCGTATCCATCGGCTCCGAGGTCGCCGCGCTGATCGCCGACGAAGCGTGGCGCTGGCTCGATGCGCCGGTCAAGCGGTTCGGAGGGCTCGATGTGCCGTCGATGCCTTACGCGGTGCCGATGGAGGAATACTTCATGCCCACCCCGGACAAGATCACCAAGGTCCTTCGCGACCTGGCCGCCTACTAATGGCCAAAACCACACGCGTCGTGATGCCGCAGCTGGGCGAGTCCGTCCACGAGGGAACCATCTCGAAGTGGCTGGTCAAGCCTGGCGACAAGGTCGTCGAGTTCGAGCCCATGCTCGAGGTCGACACCGACAAGGTCAACGCCGAGGTGCCGGCCCCGGTGTCGGGCATCCTGCGGGAGATCCTCGCC
>JBAUTF010000236.1:0-2890 GCA_049582065.1 Candidatus Dormiibacterota bacterium
CAGGGAGACTTCAACGATGAGAAAGCGCAAAAGAGAAGGCACGCACCAACCCGTCGTCTACAAGTTCAGGGCCTATCTGAAGGATGGCAAGTTGGGCATGCTGCCCGATGTGGTCTACCACTTCTCCAAAAGGCAGCAGGAAGTCTGGAACGCCCTGGCGACGGAGCAGGACCGGCGCTGGAAGGAATGGCAGAAGGACCATCCGCCCGTTCCTGGCAGCGACGGCAAGCCGAAATTCGAAAAGCCGGGGAGGGAGTGGTGGACGGAATGGGAATCCTGGATGCGCCGGCGAGTCCATGAGGCCGCCCTGGGATGGGAAGCCGAAGGCGACATCATGGACAGGTTTTCTTCGGCCTTGCGCAGGCTGGGGAAGCAGGGCGGAGCGCCCAAACTCCAGAAGGGCCTGCGCTCGTTTTCAATCCCGCACCGCTACACGGGCGGCGGCGTCCCGCTTGAAAAGTTGGGCAGTACGCTTGCGGAGCGGTTCCGCGTCAATTTTCCTTCGGTCTCCGCGTATTGGAAGAACGATCGGGATTCCCGCCGCGCGAGGGTCGCAGAGGCGCAGTTCATGGTCGGCGAATCCACGGTCAAGATGAGCCTCGTCATGCACCGGGAAATCCCTCCCGATGCCATCATCAAGGGAGTCAGATTGATTGGCTGGAAGCAGTCCCCGACGCTAGATTGGGAAATCTATGTTGCGATCACGGCGGAAATCCCGCTGGCTCCCCCTGCGACCGGAAACAAGATTGTCGGCATAGATGTCGGCTGGAGGACGCTGCATGGCAAGCTGCGGACCGCCGTATGCTATGACGGCACCAAGCATTCCGAACTGTTCGTCTTCCTAGAATTCAGGGACAACAGCCTCGGCGACGTTTCCCTCGACCGGCAGCGTTCCTGCCAGCTGCTTTGCGACGCCGCGCTTGAACAGTGCAAGACGAAACTGAAGGCGCTCGGGATCACGGTACCCGCCCAGGCACGCAACGGATTCCTCATGAGGATGCTGCGGGATGTGAACACGCCCGCCAACACCCTTCCGATCCTTGAGTTGTGGAAGCGGGACAACGACTCGTTGCGCCGCAAAATTGTCCTGCTGGGCAATGCGATGACGGGTCGCCGTGACCATCGATGCCGGGAATGGGCGGCAGACATCGCCGACAGGTACGACGTCATCCGGGTCGAGGCGCTGGACCTTCCCGAAATGTATTCCCTAGAAGCCAACAAGGAAGCGAAGGACCAGGGCGACTACGCGCTCTGGATATCGAGGGAGCGGCGCAAGCTGGCGAGTGTCGGCCTACTGATCTCCGTCATAGAGAACGCTGCCAGGATGCGAGGCAAGGCGTTCTAGAAAGTCGGAGCGGCAGGGTCCACTATCCTCTGCTCAAAGTGCTTCGGTGATTTCAAGGTTGAAGGCGGCAAGCTGGAGGGCAAATGCAACCGTTGCGGAAGAATTGTAGACCAAGACTGGAACGCTGCGGAGAACATTTTCGCAAACGTCCCGCCTTCGGCACCTGCCGGGAGAGTTTCAAGAAATGCGATAGAGCCTGAGCCCGCTAGTGTGTGATATCGCAGGTTTCGGCGACAGGTTGCAGAAGGAAGTCCACTGGATGGAGCAGTGGAACTGTAATTACAGCAGAGATCATACGTGGAAAAGAAACGTTGCAGAACGGAGTCCACTGGATAGAGCAGTGGAACCGAGAATTGAAGACGACGCACGCGGAATTTGCGGTTGCATAACGAAGGCCACTCGATAGAGCAATGGAACTGTTTGGATTCGACCGGGAGAGTGGTGATCCGCAAGAGATGTTCTCGAAGGCAACTGCTGGCCTTCACCGCGAATTTGCAGGTGCAGTTGATTGGCATGGAAGCCTGTAGTGGGTCGCACTTTCTGGGCAGGGCTTTGCGCGAGCAAGGGGGCATGATGTGCGACTGATGCCGGCGCAATACGTGAAGCCTTACGTGCGGACCAACAAGAGCGACTTCCTGGATGCGGAAGCCATTGCCGAAGCGGTGCAACGGCCGCGGATGCGCTTTGTGCCAATCAAGACGGAGGAGCAGCTAGACCTGCAAGCCTTGCATCGCGTGCTGGAGCGTTGGGTGATGCGACGTACGGCAGTAGTGAACCAGATCCGCAGTCTTCTTCTCGAACGTGGATTCACGCTACCCAAAGGCCGCCGTTATGTAGACGAGGCGCTTCCCCGGATTTTGGAAGATGCCGAGTTGCCGCTGTCCGGTTCGTTCCGACTGCTGTTGGCTCAACTGAAGCTGGAACTCGAGCAACTCACAGCGCGTATTGAACAGCTGGATGTGGTCATCCTGGAAACGGCCAAAGAAGATGATGGCTGTCAGCGACTCACCTCGATTCCAGGCGTCGGCCCAGTCACCGCGACCGCGCTGATTGCTGCCGTTGGTAACGGAAGCGCGTTTCGAAAAGGACGAGATCTGGCGGCCTGGATCGGGATGGTTCCTCGGGAGTGCTCCAGCGGCGGCAAACAGAAGTTACTGAGCATCAGCAAACGAGGCAACGCCTACTTACGAAGGCTGTTCGTGCAAGGGGCACGCGCTGTGATGCAACAACGACACAGGCAAGCTCCTGGTCTGAGTTGCTGGTTGGCACAATTGTTGGCGCGCAGGCACCAGAACGTGGTCATCGTGGCGTTAGCCAACAAGCTGGTCCGGATGGCATGGGCGGTGTTGTGCAAGAACGAACGATATCGCACCCCCGTTCTGGCTGTGTCCACCTAAAATCTCGGTTTAGAGAAACAGCTCCTGTCAGGGTTTGCTTGCGAAAGATACGATGGCAATGGGTCGATCCCACGCTTTCGAAACCTGCTTTCGGAAAAGGTCGTTACGAGACCGTCCAGTTTATAGGGACGAAGGCGAGCGGATATCC
>JBAUTF010000237.1:0-3704 GCA_049582065.1 Candidatus Dormiibacterota bacterium
CCGCTTACGTAATCGACCAGCACGTACTCGCCGAGCCTCTCCGGCGAGACGAAGAACGCCCGGCCCTTGTTGATCCGGGTCATCTGGTTGATGAACTCTGTGAGGTAGGGGCCGCGCTCGAGCATGAACGTGTTGATGACGATGCGGTCCCGGGTGCAGCGCTTGACCTCGCGCAGCGTCTGCTGGATCGTCTCGTAGGTCGGGGGGTAAGCGAACCTGGCGCGCCCATCGTCGGTGAGATGGGCCGTCGGCTCGCCGTCGGTGATCATGATCACCTGCCGGTTTCCCCGGTGCTTCGCGAGCAGAGAGCGGGCGAGCTGGAAACCGTGCTGCATGTTCGTGCCGTAGACGTAGTCGTTGAGCGCGAGCTGAGGCAGTGTGTGCGGCTTCAGCTCGACCGCGTAGTTGGAGAACCCGACCACGTAGAGCGAGTCGCGCGGGTACTGGCTGCGAATGAGCGAATCGAGCGCGATCGCAACCTTCTTGGCGGCAAGGAAGCATCCGCGCAGGAACATCGAGCGGCTCATGTCGATCATCAGGACGGTCGATGCCTGCGTGACGTGCTCCATGCGATGGACGACGAAGTCTTTCGGCGCCATCTTGACCGGCACCTTCGGACCTTCCCTCAGGAGCGAGTTGAAGAGCGTCTCCTTCATATCGAGCAGGAACGGGTCGCCGTACTCGTAATCCTTAAGCTCGTCTGACGCGTCGTTGCCTATGCCGCCGCGCCACAGCCGGTGCTGGCCCATGCGCGACTTCTTGAGCTGGTCGAAGATGTCGCGCAGCGCCGACTGGCCGATCCGCCTCATGCCGCGCGGCGTGAGCTCCATGCGACGGCCCTTGCGCTCGACATAGCCCGCCTTCTCGAGCACGTCGGTGACCTTGCGCAGCTGGTCTAGCGCCTGTCGAGCCTCGGGCCCGAGCAGCTCCTGCGCGAGCGAGCGATCGATGTCGCCCGGCCGGAAGCTGCCCCGCTCGAGCTGTGACTCCAGGCGGTCCATCTGCTGCAGGCGCTCCATCAGCTGCATCGCCTCGCCCATGCTCAGCGGGTCTTCGCCGAAGAACGGGTAGCGCTCGCTCAGCTCCGACGGCGGCATCATCGCCTGCATGAACCCGGAGAGGCGGGCCAGCTCGAGCCTGAGCGAGTCGTCCTGCAGGAGCGCGTCCATCATCTGGCGAAGCTCCTCGCGCGCCTCTGGGCTCATGCTCTGCAAGAGGGACTGCATCTGGGCCATCTGGCGCTGCAGGTGCTCCATGAGCTCGTCGAGGCTGTTGATCCCCGGCGGAAACATGTCGCCGAAGCGTTCCATGAAACCGTTGAAGTCGGGCGTGCGGCCTTCCATCCGCTCCTCGAGCATCTTGTTGAGCTCGCGGACCATGTCCCTGGCGCGCGACAGGTCCTGGCCCTGCATCTGCTGGATCGAGCCCTTGATGCCCTGGAACATCTGGTCGACCATCTGCTTCTGGAGCTTCTCCATCAGCTCCTCGAACTTCTGGCGCGCCGCGTCGTCGACGAACTCGTAGTTGCGCAGACCCTTGACCCTGCCGCCCAGGTCGTCGGGCAGCCGGTCGAGCTGGTCGTTGCGCTGGCGGCCGATACGCTCCACGAGCTTGCGCGCTTCGGGCGTTGAGGCTTCGCTCGTTCTCCGCTCGATGCCCGCCCGCTCGGTGTCGATGACGTCCTGCACCTGCTCTCGCAGCTGCTCGACCGTCGAATCGAGGTTGTAACGGCCTAGCTCTTTCTCACGCGCGTCGCGGAGCTGCTTCAGCAGCTGCTCCAGCCCCTGCATGTTCGGAGAGCCCCACCGCAACAGCCGCTGGAGGGCGGCGTTGAGGTCGCCATAGTTCATCAGGTCGTCCGAAAGCGCGTCCAGGACATCTCCGGCGTCGAGGTCGTCGAGCTTCTGCGAGCCGTCCCACCGCGAGTACCTGAACTTCACCCGACCACGCTAGCAGGCCGCCAGCCGCCCAGCGCCTGTTCGATGCGGCGTGCCGCCCTGAGAGCCACGTCGTCGTGCCAGTTGCGCGCCACGACCTGGACGCCGATCGGCAGCCCTTCCGGCGAGCTCCCCGCCCGGACCACGACACATGGATTGCCGGAGAGGCTGAACGGGATCGTGTAGCTGAACTCGTGCGCCGGCACGGTCTTGGCCCGGTACTGGGGCGCCACGTCCGGCGCCACCGGGGTGACCACGATGTCGAACCTGGCCATGAACTGCAGCATGGCGGTGCGGAAGCCGTCCCAGCGCTTGTACAGGCGCTCGTGGCTCATCCGCCTGTCGCCCCAGTAGCCGAGGGTGACCTGGTGGGCTTCCTGGAGGCCTGGCGCCCGTTCCTCGGTGACGATGCACCCGGCTTCCGCCAGCGCCCGGGAAGCGGCCCTCACGGTGGCTGCCACGGCGTTGGTGGGCCTGGCGATCCCGTCGTCGGCGTACCAGGCGACCCGGAGGCCTTTGAGCTTCGCGGTCCGCTTCGCGAGCGGCACCGGAACCACACCCGAGTCCACCCCGTCAGGACCGGCCATGATGGGCAGGGCCAACATCAGGTCCGAGACGAACCGCGCCATGGGCCCGACCTGGCTCCGCGGGTCCGTCAGACCCCCTACGAGCCCGTAACCACCGGTGGAAGGCACCAGCCCGCTCGTCGGCTTCAGCGCGGCGACGCCGCAATAATGCGCCGGCATCCGGATGCTGCCGCCCGAGTCGCTTCCGATGCCGAGTGGCGATCCGCCCGCGGCGATGATGGCGGCCTCGCCGCTGCTGCTTGCCCCCGGCGAGCGCGCGACGTCATAGGGGTTGCGCGTGCCTCCGTGCAGGGCATTCCAGCTGTCGCCGCCGGTCCCGCCCGGAGGGCAGTTGGTCTTGCCGATCAGGATGGCGCCCGCCCGACGCATCCGCGCCACGACGGTGGCGTCGTGGTCGGGGATGTTGCTCCGAAGCATGCGCAGGCCCGCAGTGGTCGGCAGGCCTGCGGTGTCGAAGATGTCCTTGGCGGTGAAAGGCACACCGTGCAGCGGCCCGACCACGTTCTTGCGCGTGTTCCTGCGGTCGGCGCTGCGAGCCTGCTTGAGCGCGCTCTCGGCGGTTGCGAACACCACCGCGTTCAGGCGCGGGTTGACCGTGTGGATGTGCTCGAGGTGCGCCCGCACAACCTCGAGGCTCGATACCTTCCTGGCTCGGATGGCGCGTGCCAGCCAGACGGCCGGCGCGCCGATGATGTCCCTCACTTACGCAGGTCTCTAACGCTCAGACCGTGTCTCCGGGTTTGATGTCGAGCACCTTGACCCCGGGGCCCACCAGCTCCTGGAGGTCCTTGGGGCGGCCGGTCAGCGGAGGAAAGGTGGCGAAGTGCATCGGCACGACCGTCTTCACGCCCAGCAGCTTGACGGCTTTGGCCGCCCGGTGAGGGTCCATCGTGTAGAAGCCGCCGATGGGCAGGAAGGCGACGTCGAACCGGTTCAGCTCGGCGATGATCGCCATGTCCCCAAAGACGTCGGTGTCGCCGGCGAAGTAGATCGTGAAGCCGTTCTCGAACTCGATCACCAGGCCGCACGCCTGACCGCCGTAAAGGATGTTGGCTCCGTCGGTGATGCCGCAGGAATGCTGCGCGTGGACGAGGGTGACCTTGATGCCGTCGACATCGATCGTGCCGCCTGCGTTCCCGCCGATGATGCTCTCGCCGTCGATGCCCTTGGAGCCGAGCCA
>JBAUTF010000238.1:0-6032 GCA_049582065.1 Candidatus Dormiibacterota bacterium
CCCAGCTCGTCGCTGCCCTGATCGGCCTGGTCCTCGTGTTGGTCGTGCTGCGCGACGCCTTCGAGACGATCGTGCTGCCGCGGCGCGTCTCCGGCGTGCGAGTGTCGAAGGTCTTCTACCGCCTGACCTGGAAACCGTGGGCGGCGATCGCCCGGCGAATGCCCGCCGGCGACCGGCGCGAGACCTACTTGAGCACGTACGGGCCGATCTCGCTGCTCGTGCTGATCGTCCTGTGGGGCGCGATCCTGATCACGGGCTTTGCCCTCCTGCTCTGGGCGGCGGGATTCGACGCGTCGCTGTCCAGCGCCGACCATCTCTATGTGAGCGGCACGACCTTCACCACGTTGGGCATCGGCGACTTCACGCCCAAGACCGACCTGGCTCGCTTTGTGACAGTGGTCGAGGCCGGCACCGGCTTCGGCTTCCTCGCCGTAGTCATCTCGTACCTGCCGGTGCTCTACCAGAGCTTCTCGCGACGAGAGACGGCGATCTCGATGCTCGACGAATGGGCGGGGTCGCCGCCGAGCGCAGGCGAGCTGTGGCGCCGCGCCGCCGCATCGGGTGCGATGGAGGAGCTGAGGCCCTTGATGGCGCGCTGGGAGGAATGGACGGCCGAGCTGCTCGAAAGCCATCTCTCTTACCAGGTCCTCAGCTACTTCCGCTCGCAGCATGAGAACCAGTCGTGGCTCGCGGCGCTGACGGCGATCCTGGATTTCTCCGCGCTATGGCAGGCCGCGAAGGCGGAGGGCAAGACGTGGCAGGCGCGCCGCGTGTACGCCATCGGGAGGCACGCGCTCGGTGACCTGAGCCAGGTCCTGCGCGCGGCACCCAGGTTCGACGCTCCAGACCGGCTTTCTGCCGCAGAGTTCGACGCGCTCGTCGCCGTCCTCACCGAAGCGGGCGTGCGTGTCGACCGAGATGTCTTCAGGGAGCGCCTGAGCAGCCTGCGCAAGGGTTATGAGCCCTATGCGTCCGCACTGAGCCAAGAGCTTCTGATGGAGATGCCGCCGTGGATCCCTCTCGACGGCCGGAAGGACAACTGGGAGACCACCGCATGGGAGGGCGCCGCCCCGGGGGCGTCGCTCCACTAGAACCGGGCGAGCTCAGAGCACCTTCGAGAGGAAGGATTTGGTGCGCTCGTGCCGGGGGCTGGCCAGCACATCGCGCGGAGCGCCCTGCTCCACGATCACGCCGGAATCCATGAACACAAGGCTGTCGCCGACCTCGCGCGCAAAGCCCATCTCGTGCGTCACCACGATCATGGTCATGCCGTCCTCGGCCAGGCCCCGCATGACGTCGAGGACCTCGCCCACGAGCTCAGGGTCGAGCGCCGAAGTGGGCTCGTCGAACAGCATCAGCTTCGGCTGCATGGCCAGCGCCCGCGCGATCGCCACGCGCTGCTGCTGGCCTCCCGACAGCTGGTTGGGATACGCATTCACCTTCTCGCTGAGGCCGACGCGCTCGAGCAGCGCGCGAGCCCGGGCCTCCGCGCTTGGGCGCCCTTCCTTCTTGACGTGAATGGGCGCCTCGACCACGTTTTGGAGCGCAGTCATGTGGGGGAAGAGATTGAAGCGCTGGAAGACCATGCCGATCTCGGACCGCTTGCGGCACACCTCGCGATCGGGCAGCTCGTAAAGCCTGTCGCCGCGCTCTCGGTAGCCGACGAGCTCGCCGTCAACTGAAAGCCGCCCGGCGTCGATCTTCTCGAGGTGGTTGATGCAGCGCAGAAACGTGCTCTTGCCCGAGCCCGACGGCCCGATCACGCACATCACCTCTTTGGGTGACACCTCGAGGTCGATGCCCCGCAGCACCTCCAGGCGGCCGTAGCTCTTGTAGACGGCTTCGGCTTTGACCATGGAAGCGGCGGCCATCAGCGGTGCTCGCTGCGGATAGAAACCATGGGCTCCGCCGGCAGCGGGGGCGGGGCGTGGAAGGTGACGAGCATTCGGCGGAATCTCTGGAAAGGCGTCGACGGGAGCTCGCCCTGCACGCCTTGTCCGAAATACCGCTCGATGTAGTACTGCCCGATCGTAAGTACGGTCGTCATCGCCAGGTACCAGAGGCTGGCGACGATGAGCATCTCGATGACCGCAAACGTGGCATTCGCGATCTGCAGCGATCGCGTGAACAGCTCCGGCACGCTGGCTGTGAATGCCAGTGAGGTTGTTTTCAACATCGAGATGGTCTCGTTTCCGGTGGGTGGGATGATCACGCGCATCGCCTGCGGAAGGACGATGCGCTGCATCACCTGCAGCCGTGTCATGCCCAGCGCCTGCGCGGCCTCGGTCTGGCCGTGCTCGACCGAGATGATCCCGGCCCGCACGATCTCGGCCATGTAAGCGGCCTCGTTGAAGCCGAGCCCGAAGATGGCGGCCATGATGGGCGTAACCACCGAGTTGGTGCCGACGTGCCATCCGAAGTCGGTGAAGGGGATGCCGATACCCACGTGGGGCAGCACGGCCGCGAGGTTGTACCAGAAGAAGATCTGCACCAGGACCGGGGTGCCGCGGAAGAACCAGATGTAAAACCAGCTCACCCACGACACCACTGGGTTGGGAGAAAGACGCATCACGGCGAGGAACGCCCCGAAGACGATGCCCATCAGCATCGCGACCACTGTCAGCTCAAGGGTCAGCACGACGCCTTCGAGGATGAGCTTGCCGAACAGGTATCGAGAGACGAACTCCCATCGCATGTTGGGGGCCGTGACCACCGTGTAGACGGCGTCGGCCGCGATCGCGACCACCACGATCGCCGACACCCACCGCCACGGGTGGCGGACCGGGATCGCCTTGATCGCCTCCGGCCGCCGTTCAGCTTGTGAGCCGGGTGCCGGCGGACCTGAGGCGATGTCGGTCACTGCAATCCTGCGCTGCTTACCTCAGTACGACGGGACGCACGTCGGCCCGATCGAGCTGTTGTTGTTCAAGGCCACGTCGGAGCTGGCGATGGCGCCGTCGGCGACGCCCCACTGGTCGAGGATCGCCTTGTAGTACCCGTTGTTGTCGATCAGGTACTTGACGGCGTCGGTGATCGGCTGCTCGAGCGGGCTGCCCTTGACGACAGCGATGCCGTAGGGCGTGACGCTGCACGCCTGTCCGCCGATCTTCAGCTTGCCACCGGACTGCTTGACCTGGTAGTCGGCGACCGGCTGGTCGAGCCAGCCGAAATCTGCGCGCCCCGACATCAGCGCCGAGTTGGCCTCGGTCTGCGTCCCGAAGCTGGCCACGGTGATGTCCTGCTTGCCGGCCTTCTGGCAGTTGTCCGTTTCGCCCGAGATCGGCGCGCCGCCGACAGATTTGCCCATGAAGCCCCAGGCGTCACTCTCTTCGGTGGTGCCGGATTCCACTGCGACGGTGTGGCCGCACATGTCGACCGCGGTGCTGATCGAAGCCGTGCCGCCGACCTTGACCAGCCACGACTCACCCGCCTTGTAGTAGGTGATGAAGTCGATGCCTCCTTGCTCGCGCGACTGCGTCGGGGTCCAACTGGAGATGCTGAGAAGGTAGCGAGGCTTGTCTCCGCCCGCGACCTCGCTCGGGGTGCTGGCCTTGAGCTGGGCGATGATGTCGTCGAAGGTCACGTTGTTGAACGTGCACGCCACGCCCATGACCTTGCAGATCGCCTGGCCGAGGTCTATGTCCCAGCCTTGGATCGCGCCGGTGTCCGGGTTCACGAATTCGTTGGGCGCGTAGGTGGCGTCGGTGGCGATCTGGAACGGCGCCAGCGACTTGATGTTGGACGGAACCTCCGCGGCGACGCTCGCCACGGTGCCCGGTCCAGTCGGGTTGGGTGACGAGGTTGCCGTCGAACCGCCTCCGCAGGCTCCCACCAGAAGCGCCGCCCCGATTACCAGAACCTGCTTCTTCATCTGCATCTCCTCCGGACCTTGGCGAATCGGTTACGGGCCACCGCCTATTATCGAGAACCGTGAGCACCCGGCGGGTCTGGTTCGCTCGCGTAGGCCTGGCCGTGCTGGGCTCTCAGGCCGGACCCCTGCCGGCTTACCAACTTCGGTTCGGCTCGGCGGCCCAACACCTTCAGGGCTCCGGGCCTCATGCCTGCTGGATCCTCGCCCAACCGATCACGAGCGGACCCTCATGAGCCGGCAGCCCGCGGCCAAGCACCCAAGGCCGATGCGCAAGCCCGTCTCTCGCACTCCTGCATGGGTCACCCCGGTCGCGGCGGTGGTCGCAATCACGCTGGTGGTGGCCGGGTTCCTGCTCATCCGGTGGTACACGACACCGGCGGCGACGCCACCTCTGACCCCCGATGCCGCGCAGCTCGTCGTGAACTCTCTCTCCAGCCTGCCGGCCGCCGAGCTCGACTCGGTCGGACAGGGCTCCGCGCAGAACCTGATCAAGCCTGTGTCCGGAACGCCATTGACCGGGCCGTCGGGAAAGCCGCTCGTCTTCTACTTCGGCGCCGAGTACTGCCCCTACTGCGGAGCGGAGCGCTGGTCGATCATCGTGGCCCTGTCAAGATTCGGAGCGTTTTCCGGCCTGAAAACCACCAGCTCATCATCGAGCGATATCTATCCGAACACGCCGACATTCACATTTCACGGGGCCACCTACACGAGCCAGTACATCGACTTCCAGGCCGTCGAGACCACCGATCGCAACCAGAATCCGCTGGAAACCCCGACCGCCGCTCAGCAGGCGCTCGTGAGCCGGTACGACACGAGCGGCTCGATTCCATTCGTCGATCTGGGAAACCGATTCGCCTTCGCCGGGGCGATGTACCTGCCGGACGTCCTGGCCGGGATGAGCTGGCAGGCCATCGCGGATGCGCTGGCCCAGCCCGACTCGCCCCAGGCCAAGGCGGTGCTCGGTTCCGCCAACCTGATCACCGCCGCGGTCTGCCGCATGACGGCTGACCAGCCGTCCAGCGTGTGTGCGTCAGCCTCGATCCAGGCCATCGAAAAGAAGCTCGGCTAGGCGCCGACATGAGGCTGCAGCTGCTCGCCCTGTTCGCCGGGGTGGCCGGGGTGGGCGTATCGATCTATCTCACCATCGTCCATTTCGCGGGCATCCCGCTCGCATGCCCGACCAACGCGGCGATCAACTGCGAGCAGGTGCTTTCGAGCTCTTACGCGGTGGTCGCCGGTTCGCCCGTGCCGACGTCTGCCGCGGGGATCCTGTGGTTCGGCGTGAGCGCCGCCCTCGCCGGCGCCATCCTGTTGATGCACCCGGCGCCAGCCTGGTCGAGGCTGCAGCTGGGCTGGTCGGCATTGGGCCTCCTCACCGTGCTCTTTCTTGTTTACGTGGAGATCGTCAGGCTCGGCGTCGTTTGCGTGTGGTGCTCGGTCGCGCATGCGCTGGTGCTGCTCATCTTCCTGGTCGCACTGCCAAGGCCACAGGAAGGTCGGGTGGACGCGTGATCGCCTGGCCGTTCGACCCCACCGTCTACGCCGGGCTGCTGACCCTCTGCCTTGGACACGCCTGGCTCGCGAGAGCCGCCGGCGACAGCAACTAGCTGAGGCAGGCCCGGCCAGAGCAGTCTCCGGCGAGCCACCGATCCAGTTCCGGGGTCAGCGTCTGGCCCGGCGCGCCCTTCGCCAGCACCAGGGTCAACCCGCGGGCGCAGGCGACCCCATACCCATCGGCCAGCGAGGTCCGCGCAATATCGCGCAGCTGGTTCTCCTCGCCGTCGAAAAAGCCCGTATAGGTGCTTGGGTCGATCGCGATGTAGTCGGCGTCGTGGCGCTGGGTGATCACGTAGATGTCGTAGCGATGGGAGAGATGGGGCACCAGCGAGTTCGACGCGTCCACGCTTTCGCTGCCCGGAATCGTACTCAGGCAGGACTCGATCTGCGCGGCGCGGCTGTCCGACAGGTAAGTGCTCAGCTCGTCGAACGGCCTGATCGGTCCGAAGGTGAAGACCGTGCCGGCAACCAGGGCTCCGACCGCGAGGACGATCGGCGCGAGCGACGCAGGACGTCCGCGAAGCCATGACTTGATGCGAACCGTGGTATCGATGGCCGCGAACGCGAGGATGGGAGCGGGGAGCATCGAGTACTGGTACTGGAA
>JBAUTF010000239.1:0-5718 GCA_049582065.1 Candidatus Dormiibacterota bacterium
GGCGAGGCCGCGGAGTAGCCGGCCGCGAAATATCCCAGTGAGGGGGTCTGGGCCTGGAGGACAAATGGCCTTGTCGGTTGCGACACGAGCTGCCGGTAGGGTCCGGTCGGATCGCCGGCAGTGTAGATGTTGACCGGCGCCGGAAGGAGGTTGGAAAAAACCATCTCGAGATTCGCCGGCTGTTTCAACGGCGCATCGGCGGTGATCTGGTAGACGTTCGTAACGAGCTTGACGCCCTGTGGGTTGGGACAGGTGGCCAGCGGCGTGATATCAACGGTGATGCTCGTTTTGCCCGTGGCGTCGAAGGCGCCAGGCAAGAAGCCGATCACGATCTGGCCGTCGTTCGTGAAGGCCGAGTTCGCGTCGCTGACGCCGCCAATCACGTTGATGACGAGGTGACCTGAGCTCGGCTTGAGGTTGGCTCCCGCCTGTGGAGGCGGACAGACCCAGTTGTACGGCTGCTGCGGGCCAAACCCGTCGTAGAAACCGGGAGCGACCATCCAGGCGGCCACGGTGTAGACCGCCGCCGCAACCGCAAGGACCGCGACTCGCCTCCTGTTCGGCGTCACAGCGTCAGGTCCGCGATCACGTGGCCGATGATCGGCGCGACGAGGTCACGACAAGCCCACCGCCACAGGGCGAGCAACAGACCGGCCGCCGCGACAGCGCCCAGGAACGCCGGCGGATGCGAGAAGGCATGGGCGATCGTCCAGAGGACGGTGCTGCCGAGAATCGCCAGGGGTGCGCCGCCCAGCTCGTCGAGCGCCGCATAGAGCGCGCCGCGGAACGCGAGCTCTTCGCCGATCGAGATCGCGACGGCCGGCAGCGCAAGCCCGGCGGGCAGGATGGGCGCCGCGTCTGCGCGCACGGCGGTGGGCAGCAGGAGCACGGCGCCGAGGGCGAACCCGCCGAGGATACGCAACCCGAGATGCGAACCGCCGATTCCGAGGCTCTGGGCGCGCCAACCCACGGCTGCCAGCCCGAGCGCGGCTCCCCCGATGACGAGCGAGGGAAGGGCAGCGTGCGGGGCGCCGCTGACGAGCGTTCGCGTCCACTCGACCAGCAGCACGTACGCCCCGATCTCGCCAACCCTGGCGATGGGACGCCACCCGACGGCTGAGACCACAGCTCGATTATCGGAGACGGTCAGGAGGTGGCGAGCCGCTCGGGCGCGGAGTACACGTTGAACCGCTCACCGCGAAGAAAGCCGACAAGCGTCTGGTTGAACTCCCGGGCGAGAGCCACCGCAAGGCTCGATGGGGCTCCGACCGCGCACAGCACTGGGACGCATGCGCTGATCGATTTCTGCACGATCTCGTAGCCCGCGCGACCGCTGACCACCAGCACCGTCGCCACAGCGGGGAGACGGTCGTCGAGCAGCTGGCGGCCGACCACCTTGTCGACGGCGTTATGCCTGCCCACGTCCTCGCGAAGGCAGATGAGATCGCCTCCCGGCGTGAAGAGACCCGCCGCGTGCAGCCCTCCCGTGCGCTCGAAGACGCCCTGGCCCGATCGGAGCTGCTCGACCAGGCCGGGCAGCGTTTTGGGATCGAACATGAGGCCGTCTTTCAGCTTCGACAGGTCTCGCCGGAGGTCGTCGATGAGAACCGTGCCGCAGACGCCGCAGGCCGAGCTCGACAGCATCGATCGCTCCGGCCGGCGATGCGGGGCGGCGGCCAGGTGGACGTCGACCTGGTTGGACTCGACCAGCGAGGCGTCGATGCGGACGCGGGAGTCGGTCTCACCCGCTTCCGCGCTGATCCTGATCTGGCTCACCTCGTCCCGCGACCGGATGATCCCCTCGGCGAACATCAGTCCGAGGGCCAGCTCGATGTCCGCTCCGGGTGTCCGCATGAGGACCGACAGCGGCGAGCCGTTCAGCAGCAGCTGCAGCGGCTCTTCGGTGACGACCGCGTCAGCCGCATCGGTCCAACGGCCCGCCTCCCACCTCCGGATGCGCAGCCCGGGCGCGGCAGGCTTCGCCACCTAAGCCCGTTCCTCGAGGACCCGCAGCTCGCGGGCCGCGCGCGGGACCGCGGTGGTGACGGCGAAGCCCCGCCAGGAGGTCACGCGCTCGGCCCTCATCGAGATGGTCCGCGGAACAGCCGTCACGTCGATCCCGTATCGCTCGGCGATCGCTTCCCCGTTCTCTTCGCGGTCGAAAGTGCCGCGCACGCACGCTCCGACCATGAGCGAGGGGCGGAACGGGTGGTGGGCCTCTATGACCAGGGCTCCTGCGCTACCGGTGCGCGGGCGGCCGCTGATGGGGGCGACGCTGATCTCTCCGCGCTCGACCTCCCAGTAGGCAGGCCGGATGACGGGCATCGCGCCTTCGACCCAGCACGCATACCCGCGCGACACGCCGGCGAGGCGACGGCTGACATCGGCCGGCACGGCGGGCACTCGTGCTGCCTGCGCGGCGGGAAACGGCGCCGCCTCGATGATGTCGGCGTGGCTCAATCGAAGCCGCAGCACCACCCGGTTGTACGGCAGCCATGCGCGCGGAAGGCGCGCCATGTCGAGCAGGTAGCCCGCGAAGTACGGTGCGTTCTTCAAAGCGTACGCGACCATGCCCAGGAAGTAGCCGGGTCCGTCCAGCATCGCCCGAACCTGGCTGGAGACTGAGAGCGGGTCGAACACCTCGAGCGAGCCGCGCAGATGGAGCGCGGTCGATACGCCGTCGACGAGGAAGGCGGCGCGGGGATCGCGTCTCGCCATGATCGTCTTGGCCGCGTAGCGCGATGTGGTCATCCACAGGGCGCCGCTCGCAAAGCTGAAGACGGCGGGGTTGACCAGAGGGGCGCCGTGCGCGGCCCGGCCTGCCCGAAGCGCGAGCATCCCGATGGACGCGTGCCCCAGGATCGCGCTCGCTTCGCGGGTCAACCTCATTCGCCCACTCTAGTCGATGGTCCTTCAGGCCTCCAGCGTCTTGCGGATGTGTTCCAGCGCGCGCTCCAGCCGGTCGCGGACCACCCAATCGACGCGCCGGGCGATGGCTCCGCCGATGAAGGCCGCCGGTGGCTCGTATGCAATGCGAAGCTCGATGAGCACACCGGTCCTCACCTCGCTGAACGTGAAGCCTCCTTCCTGCCTGATCAAGCCCGTTTCGGACTTCCAGCCGATGGCTTCGGGCGGGGACCACCGGTTCAGCGCCAGGACGCTCTTCAGTGGGAATCCGAACGCGACCATCTCGACGTTGTAGCGAGCCCCGACCCCCTTCGTCTTGCGCCCGATCGGCTCCCATTTGCTGACGCCGTCCAGCACCTGGGCGACGTGCCGGTAGTCGGCGAAGTAATCAAAAGCCCGTTGCGGAGTGGCCTTCACGGTCACCTCCGCCGAAAACTCGTTCCACGCCACACCCCCCAAGATATTGGTTGGATGAGATGGGTTGATGGTCGCGTGTCGGTCGAAGACTCGGTTGACATGCCGCGCGCGGCGCGAGGACGCTTGCTGCGCGACTCGTTCCTGCCGGGCATCAGCGCTCTGACCCTGGGGCTGGTGCGCGCCGGCGATGGCTCGCTGCGCCTTGGACCTTTGGAGCTGTTGCGGTTCGGTCCGGCCAGGGTCAGCCGCACCGCCGTCGAATGGCCGATCGACGGCGGCCTGTTGGCCGGGGCGCCGGGCGGAAGCTGGCGCCTCCATTCGTACGGCGGCCGGCTCGTGGCGTCCGTCGACGGATACCGGCCCCGCCTGCCGGCGGCCGTCTACTCGGTCACGCAGCTTCCGCTGCACCACCTTCTAACGCGCCTCCACCTCCTGCGTCTGCGCGGCCGTGACCCGGCCCCCGGCGTCACCGCAACGTCTTCGGACCGTTGGCGGGCGGCAGCCGTGGACCTGGCGTTTTGCGCCTCGCTCGCGGGCCTGGCCGGAGGCCGTCGACGCGTGCGGGCCCTGCTGGGGATCGCGGTCGTCTACCACATAGCCTGCTGGAGCCTCACGGGACAGACGCTCGGCGGTCTGGTGATGAGGCAGCGGGTCGTGGCGGTCGACGGATCGCGCCTCAGCCCGGCGCAAGCCATAGTGCGTTTGGCCGCCCTTCCGATCTCATGGATTCGCGGCCGCCCGGACCATGACGAGATCGCGTGCACCGACGTGGTCAACGCGGAGCCGTAGCATCTTCATCGTGGATCCGCGTGTCGACCTGGTCATTTTCGGCGCCTCGGGTGACCTGGCGCAGCGCAAGATGCTCCCTTCGCTCGGCCGCCTGGTGGCGCGCGAAGGGCACCAGGTCCGGGTCGTCGGCGCTGGACGTTCCGGCAAGGCGACTGACGAGTTCCGCCAGATGGTTCGCGAAGCCAGCCGCAACGAGCAGCTCGCGTCGACGGCGGAGTGGGTGAAGCTCGACTACGGCGAACCCGCGACCTTCGGCGCGCTCAAGGAGCTGTTGACCGGTTCGCCGTGCGTGATCTTCTACCTCGCCACGCCGGCCGAGACGTTCAGCGACATCGTCGCGGCGCTCGGCGAAACCGGCCTCTCGACCAAGCAGGACGAGTCGCGCCGGATCGTGGTCGAAAAGCCGTTGGGCCGCGACCTGTCGTCGGCGCAGAAGCTGAACGCCCAGCTGGCCGCGGCTTTCCAGGAAGAGCAGATCTTTCGCATCGACCACTACCTGGCCAAGGACACCGTCCAGAACGTGCTCGCGCTCCGTTTCTCCAACTCGCTCTTCGAGCCGGTCTGGAACCGCACCCTGGTGGAATCGATCCTGATCACCGTGGCGGAGGAGGAGGGCATCGGCCAGCGCGCCGGCTACTACGACCAGACCGGCGCCGTCCGCGACATCATCCAGAACCATGTCCTGCAGCTCCTGGCGCTGATCACAATGGAGCCGCCGACCACCTTCGACGCGGAGTATGTCCGAAGGGCCAAGCGCGCGGCGCTTCGCGCGATGCTGCCAATCGACCCGGCCACCGCGGTGCGCGGCCAGTACGACGGATACCAGGAAGAGGACGGCGTGGCGCCCGACTCGAGACGCGAGACCTATGTGGCCGCTCGGGTCGCCATCGAGAACTGGAGGTGGGACGGAGTGCCCATCTTCGTCCGCACGGGCAAAGCGCTCACGCGCCGCGTGACCGAGGTCGTGATCAAGCTGCGTGACGCCCCGATGCTGCGAATCGGCGGCCGCCGCCAGCGCGGCATTCCAACCCTGATCGTCATCCGCATCCAGCCTGACGAGGGCATCTCGCTGCGCATCGGCGCCAAGCGTCCCGGGACACGATTCGAGATGGTGCCGGCCGGCATGCGGCTCGACTACGCGCGCCTGACGAGGTCCGCCCTACCGGACGCTTACGAGAACGTCCTGTCAGAAGTCCTGGCCGGCGGGCATTCGGCCTTCCCGGGCGCGGAAGAAATCGAGCTCTCGTGGGAGATCGTGGATCCGCTGGTCGCGGCCTGGGAGGCGGATGGACATCCCGAGGCCTATCCGGCCGGCTCGTGGGGGCCGCATGCGGCGGACGACCTCGTGGCGGACGGTGGGGCCGGCCGTTGGATCGTGAGCGGAGACGAACCGGGTACGTCATAACCGCGCACAGCGGGGAATTGAACTTATTACTTCCCCGCTCGGTGGGGAAGTACCCGGCGGAGCCGGGGGATGGGGAGGTCGAATGGCAATCGCGCCTGGGTCTCCCCATCCGGCCCTGCGGGCCACCTTCCCCACTGCGTGGGGAAGTGAAAAAGAAAAGGGGCAGCCGATGCTGCCCCTTTCGGTGGTGCGACTGTTGG
>JBAUTF010000240.1:0-4997 GCA_049582065.1 Candidatus Dormiibacterota bacterium
CGCGGATCCCGGTCAGCGGTGCGCGTCCGTCAGCCATCGGGGTGCTCCAGCCAGTCCTGCAGGACCTCCTCGGTGTGCTGGCCCAGGACCGGCGGCGGCCGGCGGATGGGACTCGAGCTGCCGTCGAGCTTCCACGGCGCGCCAACCTGGTTGATGCGACCGGCCGTCGGGTGCTCGACCTCCAGCCGCATTTCGCGCCCGGTCGCAAGCGGACTGGCGAACGCTTCCTGCATGTCGAGGATCGGCCCGGCGGGAATTCCGAACTGTTCGAAACGCGCCAGCCACGATTCGCGCGTTTCCGCGCGGAGGTGGACCTCGATGCCCTCGACCAGGGCGGGTCGCGCTCCCTGCCGCTGGGCGTTGGTCGCAAACCGTGGATCCTGTGCCAGCTCGGGTGCGTGGATGGCTTCGCAAAAGCGAATGAACTGCGCATCGGTCGCGACCGCCAGATTGAGGAAGCCGTCTTGCACGGCGAACGTGCCGTAGGGCGCGATGGTCGCGTGGAAGTTGCCTTCCGGTGCGGGCACCCTACCCGTGGCGAAATAGCGGCCGGCCTGGTAGGTGAAGAGCGCCAGCAAGGAGTCATTGAGGGCGACGTCGATGTAGCGGCCCTTTCCGGTGGCAGCGCGCGCCACGAGTGCGGCAAGGATGGCGTGGCAGGCAAACATTCCTGCGCTGATGTCACCGATCGGGACGCCAACCTTGGTGGGCGGGCTGTCGGGAAGCGCGTTCACGCTCATCATTCCGGAGGTGCCCTGGGCGATCTGGTCGTATCCGGCAAGGGTCGGCTGATTCTGGCCAAACCCGCTGATCGAGGCGTAGATCAGCGAAGGCTTTTCCTGCTGCAGCCTCACGGCGTCGAGGCCGAGCCTGGCCATCGTGCCGGGCTTGAAGTTTTCGACCACCACGTCGCTCGCCGCCGCCAGCGCCCGCGCCGACGCAAGGTCCGCGGGACGCTTCAGGTCGAGGACGGCACTCCGCTTGTTGCGGTTCACGGACAAGAAATAAGACGACTCGCGGCCGATGAATGGCGGTCCCCACTGCCGCGATTGGTCACCGCCGGGAGGCTCGAGCTTGACCACGTCGGCGCCCAGGTCTCCCAGGAGCATCGTGCAGTAGGGGCCCGCAAGCGCATGTGTGAAGTCGAGCACTCGGATCCCGGCCGCCATCAACGGCGGTTGGTCAACCACGGTCACGCACGCTCATCCGACCTGTCGCCGGCCACAGCTGGCGAGGATCGGGCGAACAGATGCAGCCGACCCTTGACGGCGTGCGAGTGGCGATACTTCGCCTCGCGCCGCGAGAGCAGGTCCTTGATCGAGCGGCCATCGAGCTTCCCAAGCTCGTCGATCAAGGCATCGCGCAAGGCCGACGCCATGAGCTCGTGGGCTTCGTGGCCCGCCGGCTGCTCGGTCACGACCCGGTCGGCGATCCTCAGCCGAAGGAGATCGACGGCGGTGAGCTTGAGCATCGCAGCCAGCTCATGCGCATGCTCGGCGTCCCGGTAAAGGATGGTGGACGCGGCCTCGGGCCCGATGACCGAGAAGATCGCGTTCTCGAGCATGAGGAGGCGATCTCCGGTCGACAGGGCCAGGGCACCTCCGCTCCCCCCCTCGCCGACGACCACGTTGACCACCTGAGTGCGGAGCCGGCTCAACCTGGCGAGCGACTCGGCCACGGCCGCAGTAATGCCAGAACCTTCGGCCTCGGCGTCGGTGGCCGCACCCGGCGTGTCCACCAGCGTGATCAGCGGAAGCTTGAACCGCTCCGCGAGCGTGAACGCGCGCTGCGCCTTGCGGAAGCCGCTGGCGCGTGTCCTTCCTCCGCTGGACGAGCGTCGGTCCTGCGCCACGACCACCACCACGCGCCCGGCCAGTCGGGCGACCACAGCCGCGATCGAGTCGTCGTCCTCGCCGACGCGATCACCGTGCAGCTCCACCGCCTGGTCGAAAACGCTGGCCAGGAGCTGACGTCCGCTGGGTCGGTCGGTGCGCCGCGCCAGCTCAACGGTTTCCCAGACCGGACGCTCCTCGCCGACGTGCGCCGCCGGCTCAGGGGTCCGACCTCTCCTCACAGGTCGCAGCTCCGGTGTTCGAAGCATGCCGGTGAGGTGACCTAACACCAGTCGCAGGTCCTGCCGCTCGACGATCGCGTCAATGCTCCCGTGCTGCAGAGCGAACTCCGCGGTGCCCGGCGGAGCGACGTCGCCGATGGCCTTCTCGTGGACGCGCGGGCCGACGAATGCGACCCTCGCGTGCGGCTCGGCAACGATCACGTCGCCCATGCTCGCGAACGAAGCGAGCACTCCGCCCATGGTCGGATCACTCAACACAATGATGAGCGGGACGCCTTGTTCTCGGAGCTCGGCCGCGAACAGCGCGGTCTTCGCCATCTGGAAAAGCGCCACCATGCCCTCCTGGATCCGCGCGCCTCCCGATGAGCACACCGCAATCGCAGGGACGCGCTCCCTGCGCGCAATCTCGAAGGCGCGCGCCACTTTCTCGCCGACCACGCTGCCCATGCTTCCGCCGAGGAACCGGAAGTCGAAGACGACGAGCATCACGCGCCGCCCCGTCAATCGGGCACGGCCGGTGACCACGGCGTCGAGCAAACCCGTCGCCTCCTGCGCAGCCGCAACCTGCTTCTCGTAGGAGCTGAGGCCGCCTGAAAACCCGATTGGGTTGCCCGATTTGAGATGACGTTCGGTTTCCTGGAACGAACCACGGTCGACCAGCTGGTCGATTCTCTGCCAGGCGGTGAGCGACGCCGGGAACCTGCACGCTGTGCAAACTCGCAGGTGGTCGAGCGCACCACCGCAACGCCCGCATGCGGCTGGCTGATTCAAGGGAGCTCCCGCCACAGGCCGCGATGCGGTCATGCGCTAAGCGGATGCCTCCGGCTGCCAGCGCAACAGGGAAACGTCGGCCACCTCGCGCAGGTGGGTCCGCATGGCTTCGGCCGCCTGCTCAGAGCTGCCGGCCTCGATCGCGGCCAGTATCTTCCGGTGCGCTTCGAGTGATCGCGGCGGACGTCCGGGCTCGCTCAGAGACTCGACCCTGGTCTCACTCACCACGTCGGCCATAGCGTCAAGCAAGCGCATGAGAACCTCGTTGCGGGCAGCCGAGGCGATCGCGTGGTGGAAGGCGGCGTCACCGTCGGTGCCAAGGCCGCCTTGGTGAATCTCCTTTTCCATTCTCCCGAGCGCTGCGTGCATGGCTGTGAGGTCGTGACGGCTGCGCCGCGCCGACGCGAGCTCGGCAAGCTTTACCTCCAGAGCCTCGCGCGCCTCGAGCACCTCGGGCAGGCGCCTGCGGCGCTCGAGCAGCCTGGACAGCGACTCGCCAAACCCACGCGTTCGGCGTAGGAACACACCCTCGCCGTGCCGCACGTCCACGAAACCGAGGGCTTGCAGGACGACGAAAGACTGTCGGACCGAGGTCCGGCTCACCCGCAAGCTGTGCGCGAGCTCGCGCTCGGCGGGAAACTGGTCTCCTGGCGCCATCCGGGTTTCGCGCACCAATTCCCCAAGCCGCTCGCCCACATCCTCGTACAGCCGTCTGCTTCGCTCGAGCGGGCGGAGCGCTGCTCCCGAAGGCGCGCCCATCGCGGCCGAGTCTAGCAGCCGTAGAGGTCTATTGGTCCAACCATTGACAACGTGGCGGGGCAGGAATAATCTCGGCCCGAACCGGCGGCGCTTTGGTCTGGAGGGCACGCATGATCGCCAACCGTGGAAACGCAGGGACCTGGCGCCTGATGGCAAGCTCCGTCGTGATTGCTTTCGTGCTCGCCGCCTGCGGCGGCGGCTCCTCCACTTCATCGTCCGGCAAGCAGCCCAGCGGCCCGGTGACCATGGGCGTGCTCTCGTGCTTTACGGGCACCCTGGCCAGCCTGGGCCAGGCCATGCTGCAGGGCTCCCAGATCGCCCAGAAGGCGATCAACGACGCGGGTGGGATCCTGGGCCAGCAGCTGAACATTACTCACGCCGACACACAGTGCGACGAGGCCGACTCGGTGCCTGCGGTGCATCAGCTGCTAGCGGCCAATCAGGTCGTGGGCATCATCGGACCCGAGACCCAGGAGATCAACGCGGTCGCCCCGATCGTGACGTCGGCCAAGGTCCCGACGCAGTTCCAGGGTGGCAGCACGTTGTTTGACAAGAACACCAACCCGTGGCTGTGGCGCGACAGCCCGTCGGACTCGCAGCTTGGCGTTGCGATGGCTCTGTACGCCTACCAGAAGGGATACCGTAAGGCGGCGCTGGTGTTCTACTCCGACATCGCGGCGCAGACGTTTCCTCCGCCGATCACCAAGACTTTTGAGAAGCTCGGCGGCACCATAACGATCAACACCACTATCGCTCCGGACCAGACCGACTACAAGTCACAGATGCAGCAGGTGATCGCCTCCAATCCCGACGTGATCTTCACGCAGACAGACGCCGCGACCGCCGCCGTGATGTTCAAGAATTTCAAGGACCTGGACAACCTGGCCATTCCATTCGTCGGGACCGACGTGACGGGCGGCGACGACTACCTCAAGGCGATCACCTACCAGGTCGCGCATGACCACCTGATCTCCGTCTACGGCACGTCCGTGTCGAGCGCCGCGGCGGACGAGTTCACCAAAGACTTCAATGCCATGTTCGGAGCCAGCAACCAGCCGCTCGCGAACGCCAACTACGCCTACGACTCCGTGATCAGCCAGGCGCTGGCGATCGACAAGGCCAACAGCATCGCCGGCCCTGACATCAACGCCGCGCTGGGCACGGTGAGCAACCCTCCGGGAACGCAGTGCTACACGTACGCCTCGTGCCTCGCGCTGATCAAGGCCGGCACCAAGATCAACTACGACGGCGCGAGCGGCCCGCTCGACTACAACCAGTACCACAACACCTTCGGTCCATACGCCGCCTGGCAACAGGATCCCGCGACCGGCCAGCAGGTGTCCGTGCAGGTGATGACGGCAGCTGACCTCGCCGCAGCCACACCGTAACAACC
>JBAUTF010000241.1:0-1941 GCA_049582065.1 Candidatus Dormiibacterota bacterium
ATCGTGCACCTCGCCGACGATGGTGTTCGGTTCGGTGATTATCATGGCGCATGATTTTAGCGGTTCTCCCGTCTCGCGGTTCTTCCACTGGTCCCAAATGCCCGCGATCGTGAGCGCCGGAGATCCATCGCGAGCGGTGAAGTACCAAGGTTGTTTGCCGCCGGGCGTGTCTTGCCACTCGTAATAGCCGGATACCGGTATCAGACAGCGCGAGCGCTTGAAGGCGTCGCGGAAGACGGGCTTTGTCGTCACCGTCTCGGCGCGTGCGTTGAAGGTTGCCATACGCAGTTCCTTCAGTGGTTTGCTCCACCACCACGGAACGAGGCCCCAACGCATGCGACTGTACTCGCGCTTCCCGTCCCGCTCGGTCACCACGTCGATTGGATCGGTGGGGCAGCCGTTGAAGCGTGGCTGGAGATTGTGTGGAGGCGCATCGAGCGTCAGCCGATAAAGCGCGACGATCTCTGCCCAGGTCAGTTTGTTTGTGTAGCGACCGCACATCTTCTTGGTCTCAGTGTGCCGTCCCTTCGTCACGATCGGCGCGCGGCGTGAAGTCCGCCGGCAATGCCGGGCGCTCGCCTTTCTTAGGCTCATTGCAGACAGGACAAGGCATGCCGGCGCCGCCGCAGCGGCAAGAGGCTGGATGGCTGCCGCCCCAAGGACGATCGGGATGGTCCTCACAAACCCAACGCGCGCTCTGGCAAGTTCCGCAGATCATTGGTCCCACTAGCGCCTGATTGCCTTCCTGAGTTGTGTTTCCTCAATCTGGCTGCCGCGCGGATCTTCAATCCAAGCCTTGTACCCAATGGTTCGCAGGTAATCGACAAGACTCAGCGCGTGTTTCGGGCCATCAGCACGTATCGATGCGGGTCCGCTTGGACCTCTTGCCTTCACAATCATACTACTCATAGGTCAAACGTCACCCGTACCGTCGCACAAGCAGGCGGTCTTGATCCTCTTTGCGGATATCGAATTGTTTGATCGCCAGCTCTTTCGCCTCGGCTTCATCCGGCGCGTCCACTAGCCCGACGAACACAGCCGGCGACGCCTTGAGGCGGCGGATTTCCCACTGCAACTGCTGACGCTTACTCTTACGCTTTGGCATGCCGGATAATATGGCTCCTTGTCGCCGCTTCGCGAAGGGCCACTAGCCTTGCGGCTTGACTCCCCGACCAGGCGTTCTCATTCTGTTCTCATGGGTGAACCTGCAGACGGCGATGGCCAATTACACACTTTGGGGCTGCTCGAGCGGCTTCGGGCCGAGTGCAAGACCCTGTGGGGTACGTCCTCGGAGCTTTACTTTCGCGTTGACGAGCTGCTGCGCGAGCTCGGCAATCCCAACCTGCACGACATCCCGACGAACCTGCCGTTTCGCGTCGAGATGTGGGACCGCCACGACCAGCATATCCGCTGGGTTATCTCGGCTTCGTCGAGCGTGTCGATCGGCCACGCCGCACTTGATGTTGCGATTGCCAACTATCCGAGCGAGCGTTTTACCTTGCGCAACAGGGCGCTGGTCATTCGTGAGTACAAACCCGAAGTACGATCGCTGTAGATCGCGTGGAGGTGCCGATGAAGCTGTACGTCACGTACACCTCACCGTACGCGCGGTTAGCCCGCATCCTTGTCGTAGAGAAGGCACTCGAGGATCGCGTTGAGATTATCGAGGCGAAAACGCGAACCCCCGGCAGCCCTTATTATCAGATCAACCCCTCCGGCCGCGTACCGTATCTCGTCGACGAGACCGGCCTTGGCATGGAGGACAGTCAGCTCATCTGTGCATATCTTGATAGTCTCGACGGTCAGCCTCGGTTCCACGACCCGCTACGCGAACAAGACTGGGCTTATCTCCGGCTCGAGTTCGCGGCGCGCAGCATGTGCGAAGGCATCGCGGTATGGGCACGCGAAATGAGTCGGCCTGAGAGCGAGCGTTCGCCCACC
>JBAUTF010000242.1:0-7850 GCA_049582065.1 Candidatus Dormiibacterota bacterium
TCGATGGAGACCGTTTCCGGCCCTACCGGACCGTCGCGGCCTGGTATTGCTGGCGCGCGGTCGACACCGTCTAGGTACAAGAGGGAACCCTCTCGGTTCCCTCTTGTCGGGGCGCTCAACGGCCGGCGGCTCGCCCACTCCTACGCATCGTCATCTCGGCCGGATTCGCGCCCCTGAACTCCTTCCGCAGCGGATGGGTCCGCAAAAGTCACTCCAGGCGACGTCTGCTGCCCAAAGAGCAAAGTCGCGGCCGGGTGAAACCCGGCCGCCCCTGCCACGCGTGGGTAGGGTGCTTAGCGGCCGTATCTCCGACGCAGCTTCTCGATCGCCTGGTCGGTCATCGGCGGCCAGCCGTACGCCTCGAGGAAGACGCGCGCGAATCCCAGGCCGAAGTTGTACTGCAGCGTCCACACGCCGGCCGCCAGGTCGTCGTCAGGCCTGCCCAGCCCCGACCGGCCGACATCCACGATCCCGCTGAGCCGGCCGGAGCTGACCAGGACGTTGGGCAGGCAGTAATCGCCATGGATCAGGACGTTGCCTCGTTTGCCTACGCCGAACGGGCAGCCGGCGGAATCGGTTGCGTGGAGGCCGCGCAGGATCGCCCCGAACAGACGCGCGGCGCGTGAGGGCTCCATGCCCACCGAGGGATGGAAGAGCGGCACGCCCGGGACCTCGCGCGTGACCAGCCAGTCGTCGCCCGATTCATGGATGAGCCCGACGACCTCAGGCACCGGCCACCGTCCAGCCAGCCACGCGAGCCTCGCGCTCTCACCGGCGAGGTCCGCGGCGCGCTTGACGAACACGGCGCCGGCCCGTCCGGCGAGCCGCCACGCGGTGCCAGACCAGCTGAGCCACGCGAATTCCGGCTCGATCCTTGTTTCACCGGTCGCCGCGACGACCACCTCTCGCACACCGGGAGGCAGGAGGACCGGAGAAGGCGTTGAGGACTCCACTGGAGTCCACCTGTAGCATGTGCGCCGGCTGCCTGCTGAGGATTCCTAGAAAGGGGGTGGGGTGTGGTGATCGATCTCCCGGACTCTCCGGACGCTTTCAAGGACGCGACCTGGGAGGACGTGCTCCCTTATTACGAAGACCTGGCCGCCAGGCCTCTCGACCGCGACAACGTCGAGGGCTGGCTGGCGGACTGGTCGCGCTTCGAGTCTATGCTGTCGGAGGCCGGGGCGCTGGCCTCGTTCGCCTACTCGTGTGACACGAGAGAACCGGCACGAGAGGAGGCCCAGCTTCGCTTCGGCACCCAGATCTCGCCCATGGCCCAGGAGCAGCGCGCTCGCCTCCAGGAGCGCCTGGTCGAGCTCGGCTATGTGCGTCCGGGAATCGAGATGGTCGTGCGCCGCTTCCAGAACCAGGCCCAGCTGTTCAACCAGGCCAATGTCCCCCTGTTCGCGCAGCTCTCGAAGCTCTCCACGGGGTGGTCAAAGGTCAACGGGGCCATGACGGTCGAATGGGATGGCGAGGAGAAGACCCCGGCCCAGCTGCTGCCATACCTGCTGGACAACGACCGCGCGATCCGCGAGCGAGCATTCAAGGGGCGGGCCAGGCCGTTCATAGAGCAGCGCCCGGCGCTGGCCGAGATCTTCGACCAGATGTACGAGATGCGACAGCAGGTGGCCCGCAACGCGGGCTTCGACAACTACCGCGATTTCGCTCACCGCGAGAAGAACCGCTTCGACTACACGCCGGACGACTGCATGCGCTTCCATGAATCGGTCGAGAGCGCGGTGCTGCCGGCGGTCACGCGAATCATGGACCGCCGACGGCGGCAGATGGGGCTGGAAAGCCTGCGGCCGTGGGACCTCGATGTGGATCCCAAAGGCCGGGCACCGCTCCGGCCATTCGAGGACATCAAGACGTTCATCGACCGTGGCGGTGAGGTTTTCTCAAACGTCGACCCCGCTTTCCACGATTACTACCGCCGCATGGCTGACGCCGACCTGCTGGACCTCGACAACCGCAAGGGCAAAGCTCCCGGCGGGTACTGCCAGACGCTCGCATTCAGGAAAATGCCGCTCATCTTCATGAACGCGGTGGGCGTCGACGACGACGTGCGCACGCTGCTTCACGAGTCAGGCCACGCATTTCATTCGTTCGAAGCATCTCGGCTGCCCCTGCTCTTTCAGCGACATCCCGGATCCGAGATGGCCGAGGTCGCGTCGATGTCGATGGAGCTGCTGGCTGTGCCTTTCATCGACCAGGACCATGGCGGCTACTACAGCGAAGAGGGCGCGCGGCGCTCGCGCGCGGAACTGCTGGAAGGAATCATCGCGTTCTTCCCACACTGCGCGTCGGTGGACGCATTCCAGCAGTGGATGTACCTGGAGCCTGAAGGCCGTGACGCCGACGCCCGTGACCGCAAATGGCTCGAGCTGCGCCGGCGGTTCGAGGGGGATTCAGTCGACTGGACAGGCCTCGATGCGGAGCGGATCGCGCGGTGGTACCAGCAGCCGCACTTTTTCGCCAGCCCTTTCTACTACATCGAGTACGGCATCGCCCAGCTCGGAGCCCTGCAGGTGTGGCGCGACAGCCTGCATGACCGCGCCCAGGCGGTGCGCCGGTACCGCGACGCGCTGGCGCTCGGCGCAACGAGGCCGCTGCCCGAGCTTTTCGACGCCGCGGGCGCGCGGTTGATCTTCGACCACGACGGCATGCTCGAGCTCATCACCCTGGTCGAAGAGGAGCTGGCGAAGCTGTAGCCGGGAGGCTAGCTGTGCACGATGTCGCGCAGCGGAGCCCGGGGACCGAACCGCGGCGCCCCGATGCCCGAGACCGTGATCAGCCGGATGACCCTGGCCCGATGCCCGCGGTACGGATCGAGCAGCTCGAGCATGCGCTCATCGCTCGAACGCACCGTGCCTTCGAGCGCGAACCCGACGGCGTGCGGGAGGTTGTAGTCGCCAACCGGGACGGAATCCGCGTCTCCCAGCGCGACCAGGGCGACCTTGGCCGCCGTCCACGGGCCGATGCCCGGGAACGCCTGCATCCGGCGGTACGCGGCGGCGCGGTCCATCGCCACGGCTTCTTCCAACCGCCGCGCGCTGCGGGCCGCCCGGATGACCACCTCCGCCCGGCGGCGCTCGATCCCGAAACGGTGGAAGGCCCAGTACGGCGTCTGGGACAGCACGTTAGGCGATGGAGGGACCTTCATCGGCACCGGCCCGGGCGCAGTTTCGCCCAGGGCTGCGACCAGGCTTCGGTACGAGGCGTGGGCTTCTGCGGCCGCCACAAGCTGGGCGAGGACCGCCGGCACCAGCGCTTCGAACACCGCCTCGGTGCGGGGCAGCCTCATCCCGGGATGGCCGCGGCGAAGGCGGTCGATCAGGGGGTGTGCCGGGGTGAACCCGCGGTCGTCGTCTGACTGGCCACATAGCATCGGAGCCCGGTCGACGGCCCACTGCGCGCCGGCGCCCCATGCCTCCGCGGCCGCCACGCGGCCGTCGTGCTGAATATGCAAGGTCGCCGGTCCCTCAGGCGTTCGAGTCGCCCTCCACGCTTCCTGCCGGTCCGCGCGCAGCCAGGCGCCCTGACCGATCGGGCCCAGAGTGAGCGCCAGGTCGAGAGGCCGTCCGAGCTCGAACCGTGTCTGCACGTCAGGCCGCACCGCCAGAGATTACTGGCTGAGAGGCACCGCGAAGACGAACGTCGATCCATGACCGAGCTCCGAGGTCACCGTCAGGTCGCCGTCGTGCATCCTGGCGATTTCCTTCGAGAGCCACAGGCCGAGACCGGTGCCGTGCACGTGCTGGGTCGACTCGATCCGCCCGAAGCGCGTGAACAGGTGCAGCCGGTCCTCGGCCGAGATGCCGGCGCCCTGGTCCGTGACCGCGACGATTCCTGACCCGCCTTCCCGGCGAATCTCCACTTTGATCTCGGTCCCCGCCGGCGAGTACTTCGCGGCATTGGTGAGCAGGTTGCGGACCACGATCTGGAATCGGTCCGGGTCGACATCCGCGATGACCGCCGCCTGTGGCTGGACCACGCTCATCTCGTGCCCGGTCACCAGGATCTTCACCCCTTCCACCGCGACACATGCAAGCTCGATGATGTTCAGCCGCCTCTTCTTCAGAGCGAGCCTGCCCTCTTCGAGGCGCGAGGCTTCGACCATCTGCTCGAGCATCCAGTTGACCTCATCGGACTTGGAGATGAGGAGGGGAAGGACTGAGTGAGCGCGCGCCGGCATCTCGCCCAGCGAGCCCGCATCCAGCATGGTCAGGTAGCCCTTGATCACCGTCATAGGGCCGCGCAGTTCGTGGGAGGCGACGCTCAAAAACTCGCTCTTTGCCTTTTCGAGGGCGTGGATGCGGGCGGTGAGGGTCACCCTATCCAGCCCGGCTGAGATGCTGCTCGCGTATTGGCGCAGCCGGTTCATTTCATCGTCACCGAACACAGGCGCCAGCCGGCCAGAGGCGATCACGATCGCGCCGCGACCGCCCTGCAGGTCGAGCGGCAGCACAACGCTCGACCCAACACCCGATGGTGCGCGTCCATCCGCGGTGAACGACAGCGGCTGGCGAGCTTCGGTCTGCCTTTCGGCCTCCTCGACCGTGATGCCCTCCGCCGCGAGCACAGAACCGTCGGAGTCGATCAACCAGCCCGAATCGCCTCCCACCAGGCGCGAGGCCCAGCGCAGGGCGCGCTGCGCGAGGGTGACGCGGTCGGGGCTGTAGAGCAGCAGGTCGTGCAGCGCCTGGCGGAACTGGTCCTCGGCCATTCCGGCAGAATAGCCTACCTGACGATATTTCAACGACATGGAGGCGCCCGATGAGGTGGGTTACCCGACAGAATGCCAGCGTCGATCGGATCGCTTGCCCGTGGCTGGTCAAACGTTTCATCGACCCCGAGGCCGAGTTTCTATATGTACCGGCCGCCGAGGTCGCCGCGGTCGCGGAGCGTGAGGGGGCGATCCCCTACGACGTGGCGGGGGTCGAGCTGGGACATGTCGACGGCCGCTGCAGCTTCGAGTCGATCATCTTGAAATACGGCCTCCACGACACGGCGCTCGACCGCCTCGCGCGGATCGTGCACGGCGCGGACGTTGCGGCCGACATCGGTCTGACTCCCGAGGCGGCGGGCCTCAAGGCGATCGCCCACGGGTTTTCGATGGTGCACGGGGTCGACGACCATCGCAAGCTGGAGCTCGAGATGCCGCTTTACGACGCCCTCTACGCGTGGTGCCAGCACGAGGTGGCGAAGGTCAGTCGGGCCTGACCACGATCCCGTCGGGGTCCGTCCGAGGCCCGTCGATGCGCCTGGCCTCGAAGCCGTGGATCCCACGCACGCCCTGTTCCACCGCCGCGGCGCCGCGGCCTTCCAGCAGGTTGATCCCCAGGTGGTGGTGATAGCCGTCCCAGCTCATGAACCGCATGACCCGGCCGGCCTCCGCCATCAGCTCCATCCCCAACGACTCGTAGAAGGACTGGCTGGCGTCGAGGTCGGAGACGTTGAGGTGCACGTGGCCCATCAGCGTGCCGGCCGAGAACTTTTGCTGGGGCGGGCTGGCGATGCGCAGGAGCCGCTCGAAATCAAGGTGGTCGGTGCCGATATTGAGCCGGCCGTTGGGGTACTGCCACTCGCTGCGAGGCCGGTCCGCATAAACCTCGATCCCATTGCCCTCAGGGTCGTCGAAGTAGAGGGCCTGGCTGACGTAGTGGTCCGCGGTTCCGGTCAGTGGCAACCTGTCCTCGAGAGAGCGCCGCAGGAGGGCACCCAGCTCCTCTTCGCCAGGCAGCAGGATCGCGAAATGGAAAAGGCCCGCGCTGTGCCGCGGGCGGTTGCGGCCGCCCGGCAAGGATCTGAGGCGCAGCAGCGGCAGCCCGTGCGCGCCGAGCACGGCATCGCCGGCTCCGCCGCTCAGCTTGCTCAAGCCGAACCATTCGTAGAACGCGACCTCACGCTCCAGGTCGAGCACCTTCAGCTCCACGACGCCGAGCGGCCATCCCACTTCCATGTGAGCTCCAATCTACTCGCGCCGGCGTGCCGGGCTGTTGCGGTTGGGGCGGCTAAGACTTCTTCGCCGGCACGTACTCGAGCACGACGATTCCGGAACCGAACACCGTGGTGTCGATCAGCTCGAGCGTCCTTTCGGGAGCGCCGTCGGAAAACAGTCGCGCGCCCTTCCCGATCACGATCGAATGCACCATCATCCGGTAGACGTCGATCAGGTCGGCCTTCATCAGAGCGTTGAACAGCTGGGCGCTCCCTGAGAGCAGGAGGTCCTTGCCTGGCTCCTTCTTGAGTCTGCTCACCTCGTCAATCACGTCTCCCTTGATCAGCTTCGAGCCGTTCCACTCGACTCTGTCCAGAGTCGACGACACCACGTACTTGGGCATGCTGTTCATCTTTTCGCCGAACTCGCCCGTGCCAGTCATGGTCGGCCAGGCGGCCGCGAAGCCCTGATAGGTCCTGCGGCCTAGCAGCAGCGCATCGCTGGCCTGGAGCTCAGTCCATTTGAACTGCGCCGCTTGCTGGCCGAAGAACGGAAAGGACCAGTGACCCGGCTCCTCGAAGACACCGTCCAGCGAGAGGTACTCGGTGGCAACCAGTCTCATATGCGCCTCCAGTTGATACGAATGTCCGAGTCAATACCTATGACTGTCTGAAACCGGCTGGACTCATCGAACTGGCTCGTGGCCCGCCTCCGACGCTTCGCTTGCCTCTTTGCGGATCCACCAGAGCAGCGCCAGGCCTGCGACGGGGTCCGCCCACCACAAGCCGAAGAGCCGGTTGAGGAGAAGTCCTGCCAGCGTGGTCACGGCCATGTAAAGGCACACCACCGAGCAGGCCGCATCGCCTCGGAGCGCCGGGCTGCCCAGGCGATCGGCCAGGACCAGACGCCAGCGCCAGAGCACGGTCATGATCAGGACCGACGCGATGGTCAGGTCGATGCCGACAGGAGCTGAGGCCGGCTTGATGCGGAACACCAGCCCGATTCCCGCCGAAATGACGATGAAGGCGATCAGGGCATAAAGCGCGCCTCCGACGAGCCTGGACGCGCGGCGCTCTCTCCCGCTGAGAGACCCACGTTCCTCGCTCTCAGAGCGCCCAACCAGCCGCCGTAGAACGATGGCCGACGAGAAGAGCTCGATGCCGCTGTCGACCCCGAACGCCGTGAGCGCCACCGAGTGCGCCCCGATCCCGGCCCCGATCGCCACCACGCCCTCGACGACCATCCACGCCACGGTCAACGATTGGGCGAGGCGCGCCTGCCTCAGGACCGACCCGGCAGGCCCAGCCTGAATGCTCATGGGCCGACGTTACCAGCGGCGCCCGACTCTGAGGTTGGCCGTGTTGTGGCTGACCCGACCAGACAGCGTACGAACCCCGAGCCGGGTTTCGCCGGGCCTCGCATTAAGCGGTCCGAGGTCCATGCCAAGGTTCGCGGCCGCGCTCGAATTAATCCAAAGCGCCCGGCTGGTCAGCGGTTCGAGTGAACGTGGGAGGGCCGGGGGTTCCGTAACGCGAACCGCGATATTAAGGTCATGGGTCCAAGAATCACACTCGCCTGATGATTCGAACTGGATTTGAGCATCATCGCAACCTGACGGGAGCTGTGAAGCACAACCGTAGGCGTGGGCCACCGGGCGTTCGGGTTGCCCCACTTAGCTGCGAGAACCCGCAGAGGAAAGGAGACCTAACGGTTGGGGGTCGTTCGCCTTTCTGCGTCGTGCATTCGCTCGGCCATGATCATCGGGGTGCGCATAAGCACGTACCACCGCTACCTCGAGGGCGGGCCGTCGTTCGTGGACGACCACCTCGCCTTCCTGGCGGCCGGGGGCTCGACCCGGCCGGACGAGCTGGTTTGAGGACTCGGGATGGACATCACCGACCCTGCGTTC
>JBAUTF010000243.1:0-39011 GCA_049582065.1 Candidatus Dormiibacterota bacterium
GTCCCAGGCGCGTGATCGGGTGGTGAGGCTGCGACCCGAGGACCGAGTCGAGGTCGTCGACGATCTCCATGCCTCCCGCATAAAGGGCCGTCGCCCCCGGAGCCCGGGCGACGATGCTGACCTCCGCCCCGTCGCGCCGCGCCGCCAGCGCCGCGCAGTAGCCGGCGATGCCCCCGCCGATGACGAGGACTTTCACCGCGCCACCATCCTCCGGGTGTCCTCGACGTCCTTCTTCAGCTGCTGGACCAGCTCGGCGGGGCTCGGGAACTTGATGTCCGGGTGTAGGTAGCGGACGAAGCGAAGCTCCAGCCGCTGCTGGTAGATGTCCCCTTCGAAGTCGAGCAGGAAGGCTTCGACGCGAAGCTGCGTGCCGCCGAACGTCGGTCGGTAGCCGACAGACAGCGCAGCCATGAACTCGCCTTCGGGGGCGGTGGCCCGACCAGCATATGCGCCCAGGGCCGGCACCAGCTTGTTCGGCTCGATCCCGATGTTCGCGGTGGGAAAGCCCAGCCGGCGCCCGACCTGTTCCCCGGCCTCGACCGGTCCGGCCATGGCGTATTCACGGCCCAGAAGGCGGTTCGCGGCATCGACGTCGCCGGTGATGACCAACCGCCGGATCTCGGAGCTATGCAGCTCATGGCCTTCGACGAGGAACGGCGCCACGACCTCGACCTGATGTCCGTGGGAGCGCAGCCAGTCCGCGCTGCCGGTCCGCCCTCGCCCGAAAGCGAAGTCGAAGCCGATGACCCAGCGCTTGATGTCCATGGCGGCGGACAGGCGCTCGACGAACTCCTGGGGCGACAGCGAGGCGAGCTCGCGGTCGAACCGAAGGACGATGGCGTGCCCGATCCCGGCAGCCTCGAGGAGGGCGAGCTTCTCATGCAGGGTGGTGATGGATTGGGGGCAGTTGGCCGGGTCGAGCACGCAGCGCGGATGCGGTTCGAACGTGATGAGCGCCGGCTCGGCGCCGGCTTCCCTGGCGGCGTGGACGGTGTGCTGGATCACGTCGAGATGGCCGCGGTGGACCCCGTCGAAGCTGCCGACCGTGAGCGCCACGGCTCCGATCGGGCTGGGCGGGAGCCCGAGGTGGATCTTCAAAGCCCCTCGAACTCAACCCCACGAAGTCCGGGGCTGCGCCGTGACTTCGCGGGGACCCCTGGGTCCGAGGCTTCGCCGCGAGTTCGCGGGGACCCCTGCCTTGTCAGTTGAGAACCTTCTCGGGCACAAAGGTGCGCCGCAGCGGGTCGGTGTGGCCGAGCGCGATCAACCGTCCCGTCAGGTCGTGGGCGCGCACAGGACCAGGTCCAGGCTCGGGAAGGACACGCACCGCCCTCCCCTGACGGACCATGGCGGCCTGCTCCATGGTGAGCCTCACCTGCTCCATGTCCGGCAGTATGACCTCGGCCGGCAGCAGCCGGTCACGCACGATTTCCGCACTGCTGACCTCGTCAGAGCGCACCGCGGATTCGATGGCCAGGGGCCCGTAGGCGGTCCGCACGAGGCGCCCGAGATAGCCTCCCACCCCCAACCGCGCGCCGAGGTCTCGGGCGATCGAGCGCAGGTACGTCCCGCTGGCGCAGCGGATCTCGACTCGCGCCACGGCTTCGGGCCCCGGCCGGAAGTCGAGCAAGGTGGCATCGTAGACCGTGACCTCGCGCGCCGGCGGCCGAGTGGCCACGCCGCTGCGAGCCAGCTTGTACGCGCGCCGGCCCTCCACCTTGACGGCGGAGAACGCGGGCGGCTCCTGGAGAATGCGGCCAGTGAAGGCGGCCAGGCCGACCTCGAGCTGCTCCTGGGTGAGCGCGCTCGGGTCCGCCCCCGCCTGCCGTTCGGCTTCGGCGTCGTCGGTGGCCGTCACAAAACCGAGATGGATGTCGGCAACATATGTCTTCGAGAGCCGGAGAGCGAATTCGGCGAGCCTGGTCGCCGACTCGAAAAGGATTGGCAGCACCCCGGTGGCGAGCGGGTCCAGGGTGCCCGCGTGACCGACACGATGCGCGCCCGTCAGGCGGCGAAGCCGGCTGACGACGGAAAACGAGGTCTCCCCGGCCGCTTTGTCGACGTTGAGGACTCCGGTCGGGAAAAGCGGCGAATCAGCTCTCTGGCGGCGCGGCAAGGATGGCCTCCTTGGCGGCCGCCAGGACGTATCTCACCGCCTCATCGATCGGCTTTTCGATCTCCGCACCGGCCGCGCGCACGTGGCCGCCGCCGCCGAAGGTGGCGCACAACGCCGCTGCGTCCACACCGCCTCGGCTCCGTACGCTGATCTTGGTGAGCTCGCCCTGGACTTCTTTGAACAGGATCGCAACCTCGAGCCCGGCGATGCTGTTGAGCGTGTCGATGATGCCCTCCGACTCAGCCATCACCGCGCTCGCCTCGCGGAGCATTTTGCGCGTGACCTTGGCCCACGCCAGCCGGCCCTCGAGCTCGACCCGCATGGTCGCGAGGGCCATGCCGCTGAGCTTGAGGGTCGTCTCGGGGCGCATCTTGTAGACCTGAGTCGCGATGTGCCCGGGATCCGCGCCCAGGCGCGCGAGCCGGGCCGCGTCGTCGAGCGTGCGTGGGGTGGTGTTTTCGTGTCGAAAACCACCTGTGTCGGTCAACAACGCGACGTAAAGGTTGGTGGCGATGGTCGGGGTGATCGGGAAACCGAAACGGTCGAGCATCTCGATCACCATCTGTCCGACAGCCGAGGCCGCGGGGTCGATCAAGTTGACATCCCCGAACCGCGAGTTCGAGGGGTGGTGGTCGACGTTGACGATCACCGCGTGCTCGGCGATGCGCTTGACGCTGCTGCCCGAGCGTTCCAGGTTGCCCGAGTCGAAGAAGAAGACGAGATGGGGGTCGATGCCGTGCGGCGGCTCGGACAGGATGCTGTCGTACCCAGGCAGGAACGTGTACATCTCCGGCAGCGGCGGTGGGATGAGCACCCACACGTCCTTCCCTGCCGCGCGAAGCGCTTCGGCAAAGGCGAGGCTACAGCCAAGAGTGTCGCCGTCGGCATCCTTGTGACCGAAGACGAGGATCTCCTGGTTCGCGTTGACCAGGTCCTTGATCTCGTCGTACAGGTGCCGCGTCTTGCTCTTTGCCTTTGCTATGACTCCTCCTCCGCCGTCGCTCCGCCCTGCGGCAGAACCTCCTTGAGCAGCTCGGCGATGTGGACGCTGTACTCGATGGAGGGGTCGAGCTCGAAGCGCAGCTCGGGGGAGAACTTGAGGTTCTGGAGCCGGCGGCCCAGCTCGTGCCTGATGAGGCCACGCGCCGAAACCAGTCCCGCCATCGATTCTTTCTTCTGCTCCGGGTTGCCGAGCACGCTGACACGCACCCGTGCCTGGCGCAGGTCCGGCGACATGCGTACGGCGGTGATGCTTACAAAGCCGATGCGCGGGTCCTTGAGCTCACGCCGAATGATGGACATGATCTCCTCGCGCACCTGCTCTCCAACCTGGTCGGCGCGGTAGCTGGTCATGACGACCTCCGCTGTCAGCAAAGACACGCTTTGCCTAAATTTCTTCCCGCTCGAGTCGATATGTCTCCATGGTGTCGCCCGCTGAGAAGGTCTCGTACCCCTCAAGCCCGATGCCACACTCCTGTCCCGCCGGCATCTCGCGCACGTCTTCTTTGAAATGCTTGAGCGAGGTGATGCGACCCTCGAAGACCTGCTCTCTGCCTCGGAAAAGCTTGACCCAGCCTCCACGGCTGACCTTGCCCTCCAGCACCCGGCTGCCGGCGATGATGCCGAGCCGCGGGATCTTGATCGGGGTGATGACCTCGACCTTGCCCTCGTGGATCTGCCGGAACGTCGGCTCGCGCAGGCCCTTGGCCGCGCGCTCGACGTCCTCGGTCAGCTTGTAGATGACGTCGTAGTAGCGGACCTCGACCTTCGCGCGCTCCGCGGCGGCGGTCGAAGAAGGTGTGGCCTTGAGGTTGAAGCAGACGATGATCGCGTTGGAGACGCTGGCGAGCAACAGGTCCGAGTCGCTCACAGCCCCGATGCCCTGGCCGACGATCTTGATCGCGACCACAGGATCCTCGATCTTCTGCAGCGCGCTGAGAACTGCCTCGAGCGTGCCCTGCGCATCCGCCTTCACGACAAGGCTGAGCTCCTTGACCTCGCCCTCTTTGGCGCGGCGCGCGAGCTCCTCAAGGGTGATGCGCGGGGCGAAGTCCTTGGCCGCCTCCATCGTGCGCTTCTCGGTCAGCTTGGTAAGCGCGATCTGACGCGCCGCCTTTTCTGAGCCGACCACCTGGAAGATGTCGCCGGCCTGGGGGACCTCGCTCATGCCAGAGACGACGACGGGCGTAGCGGGCGGCGCCTCCGTGACGCTGCCTCCGCGGTCGTCGGCGAGCGCGCGCACACGGCCGTAGATATGACCGCAAACGAAGTCGTCACCGACCCGAAGGGTGCCTGCCTGGACGAGCACCGTCGCCACCGGACCGCGCCCGCGCTCGAGGTGTGCGTCGACGATGGTCCCGATCGCGTTGCGCTCTGGGTTTGCCTTCAGCTCGAGGATGTCCGATGACAGAACGATCGTCGTGAGCAGGTCGTCGATGCCCTTGCCGGTCTTGGCGCTCAGGTGCACGCATTCGTGCTCGCCGCCGTAGTGGCGTGTCACGATCCCCTGTTCCGCGAGCTCCTGGTGCACCCGGTCGGGATTGGCATCCTCCTTGTCCATCTTGTTGATGGCGACGATGATCGGGACCTTGGCCGCGCGCGCGTGCTGGATTGCCTCCACGGTCTGCGGCATCACGCCGTCATCCGCCGCGACCACCAGCACCACCAGGTCGGTGACCTGCGCGCCGCGGGCTCGCATGGCTGTGAAGGCCTCGTGACCGGGCGTGTCGATGAACACCACCGGGTGCCCGTCCGCGGTGTCGATCTTGTAGGCGCCGATGCGCTGTGTGATGCCGCCGGCCTCGCCGGCGGCGACACGCGTCTTGCGGATCGCGTCGAGGATCGAGGTCTTGCCGTGGTCGACGTGGCCCAGCACGGTGACGATGGGAGGGCGCTCCCTGAGCTTGGCCGGGTCCTCGTTGGCGAGTGAGAACAGCGCCTCGCGCGAGGTGGTCACCAGGTTGCCTTCCCCCTCCGCCGACTCGACCGCGACCACGTCCTCGCTCAAGACAGGCTCGACGGTGAAGCCGAACTCGTCGGCCACGATCTCGGCTGTCGCGAAGTCGATGACCTGGTTGATGGTGGCGAGGATCTTCGACGCCATCAGCTTCTTGATGACCTCGACCGGGCTCACGCCGAGCTTGTCCGCGAGGTCCTTCACGGAAAGGGTCGGAGGGAGCACGACCTTGCGCTCGCCGTTCGATTCGATCTTCGGCGAGGCCGACAGAGGCTTGAACGCCGAGCGGGCGGCCTCGATCGCCGCGGGCGCAAGGGGCGCCGCCGCGTTGCGGGTCAGCCTGCGCTGTTGAAGGAAGTTCACCAGCTCTTTCTGGCTGATTCCAAGTTCGCGCGCGAGTTCGTGTGCCTTCATGCCGGACTACTGATTATGCCGTTCCGGGCGAATTCGAAACTTCGGCGGGTCTGCAGAGGCATTGGAGAAAGGCCTTCCCCACCCGGCCTTCGGCCACCCTCCCCACCAGTCGGGAGGTATCAGTTCCAGTGGCCTTCGGCCACCGTCCCCACTAGTGGGGAGGGGCTAGCTCAGACCACAGCTCTGGTTGGATCGGCGTCCGAAGAGCGCGTTCCAGCGAGCGCTTCTTCCGGGCCGATTCGATGCATGCCTGTTCAGGATGGAGATACGCCCCGCGACCGATCGCATGACCCGACATGTCGACCGCTGCGCCGCCTCCCGCCCGGCGCACGACGCGGATCAGCGCCCGCTTGTCACCTTCAATGCGGCACCCGACACAGGTCCGGACCGGTTCGCTAGGTCCCAGCGCCATCCGGGCTATGTGCATCCGGGTCGCTCGGCTTGATATCGATTCTCAGACCGGTGAGCTTGGCCGCCAGCCTTGCGTTCTGCCCGTCGCGGCCGATCGCGAGCGAAAGCTGCGCCCGCGGGACCAGGACAGTCGCCGTACGGGTTGCGCGGTCGATGGACACCGAATCGGCCTTGGCCGGACCGAGCGATGCCGCCACGAAAGCCTCAGGGTCATCGGACCACGGCACGATGTCGACGTGCTCGTTGGCGAGCTCGCTCAGGATCGCCCGGTGGCGGACGCCCTTCGGGCCCACGCACGCGCCGACTGGATCCAGGCCGGGTTGCGTGGCCGAGACGGCGATCTTGGTGCGTAGTCCAGGCTCCCTGGCGATCGCCCTGATCTCAACCGTGCCGGCCTTGATTTCGGGGACCTCCGCCTCCAGCAACCGGTTGACGAAGGACCGCGCGGCGCGCGAAACGCGGACCGATGCCTGGCGCGTGTTGCGTTGAGTGTCGAGGATGACCACAAGCACCGGGCGACCCACGTGCAGCAGCTCGCCGGGGATCTGCTCCTCAGGCGGCATCACGCCTTCGGCGCGGCCGAGGTCGACGTAAACGGTGCCGGCCTCGATGCGATCGACCACGCCCGAGGACAGCTCTCCCTTGTGCTCCGCGACGTCCCGCAGCACCTTGTCGCGCTCGAGATCGTGAATGTGGCGGAGCACCGCATGCTTCGCCGTCTGAGCGGCCATGCGCTTGAAGTCCTCTGAGGGAAGCTGAGCGACTACCACCATCCCGTCGGGACTCACGACCCTGCTGCGGACGTCCAGCGCTCCGGTCTTGATGTCGAGCTTGATCGTGATGTCGCCTGGCGGGTTGAACGCGCGCCGGTACGCGGCCGCGAGCGCTCCCTCGACGGTGTGCAGCATCTCCTCGAAGGGGATGCCAACTTCGGCGCACAGCGCCGTCAGCGCCTCGCCAAAGCTCTCCGTGGACGGCTCAGATGGCGACTGCGAGCCTGCCCGCGACAACGTCACTCCATGCAATGTGCACGATCACCGGGGCGCGGCCTCGCGTGCCGACGGCCTGAACTGCAATCCCCGCCGCGTCTACCGCTACCAGCTGGCCTTCGACCACCGTCTCCGACTCGCCAGTCCTGTACCTGATGTTCACGCGCCTGCCGTTGGATCTCTCGTACTCCTGGTGGTTGCGCAGCGGACGCTCGGCGCCCGGCGACGAGACCTCGAGGTCATACGGCCCATTGATGAGCTCGGAGTGGTCGATGAGGGGACCGACGACGCGGCTCACACGCTCGCAGTCTTCGATGGTGATCGGCTCGGCATGGTCGATCGACACACGCAACGTGCGCCCGGCCGAGCCCGACTGGTCGAGCGAGTAAAGCTCATAACCCATGTGGTTGAGCGTCGGCTCGAGCAGCTCCTTCAGTGACGTTATTGGCCAGGTCGGCATGTCCGGTGTCTATCGACACCTTACCAGCCTGCAGCCGGCTCAGCGGAGGGGCTGCAGCCTGCGCCAGACGACCAGCAGCGGCGAGGCGTTGAAGATCGAGCTGTAGGTGCCCGAGACGATCCCGATCATGAGCGCCAGCGCGAAACCCTTGAGCGTGTTGCCGCCTGCGATGAGGATCGCCGCCAGGACAAGGACGACCGTGAAGCTCGTGATGATGGACCGCGCGGCGGTCTGCATGATGCTCAGGTTCACGACCTGCTCGAACGAGAGCCTCTGGCTGACGCGCAGGTTCTCGCGGATCCGGTCGAAAACGACGATGGTGTCGTGTACAGAGAAGCCGACCACGGTCAGCACGGCGGTCACGAAGAGGCTGTCTATCTCGCCGATCCTCAGGTTCAACACCTTGCCGATGATCGAGAACACGCCGGTCAGCAGGAAGACGTCATGCAGCAGCGCGAACAACGCGGACCCTCCGAACTGAAAGCCGGCGCGCCAGCCACCGGGCACGTTGCGAAAGCGGATCGCCAGCAGGAAGAGGATGGCTGTCGCGGCCAGCACCAGGGCGAGAAGGGCGAACTCGATCGTCTCGCCGGCGATGGTGCCCCCCACCTCCAGGACCTGGCTGAAGTTGGCCAGACCGAGCCGGCTCTGGAGGTCATCTTCGACCTGCTTCTGGAGGGCCACGGTCAGAGGCGGATACCGGAGGATGAAGCCTCCTCCTCCGGTCTGGATGACCGAGCCGTTGTCGTTCTCCGCCGCGACCGCATTCTCGACCTGGGTGAGCGACGGGTGGTTGGTGAAGGTGACCGTGAACTCGGTCCCGCCCGCGAAGTCGATGCCGAGCAAAAAACCTTTGGTCGCCATCGAGAGGATGCCCGGGATGATGATCAGCAGCGAGATGGCGAAGAAGAGGTTCCGCCGCCCGATGATGTTGAGCTTCCGGACGCGCGGCTCGCGGACCTGCGCGACCGGCGCGCTCTCTTTTGGGGCTCCGTCCCCAGCAGTGTCCGCTGTCTGCTGCTCGGGGGCTACGTCAGACACTGCGGCTCCGGTCCACTCCCAGAAGCGCAGGCCGTCGCAGGCTGCCGGCCGTCATGACGATCGCTAGCAGGTTGTGGGTCACCACGATTGACGAGATGAGGCTGGCCACGACGCCGATGCCCAGGGTGATCGCGAAGCCCTTGACCTGCGAAGGTCCCACGAAGCCGAGGATCACGCACGTGATGAATGTCGAGGTGTTGGAGTCGCGGATGGCCGGCCACGCGCGCCTGACCGCCGCGTCGACCGCCGCGGCGATGGTTCGCCCGGCCCTCACCTCCTCTTTGAATCGCTCGAAGATCAGCACGTTGGCATCGACGGCCATGCCGACCGAGAGGATGAACCCGGTGATGCCGGCGAGCGTGAGGGTCACCGGCACGACCTTGAACACTGCCAGCACCGCGGCCGCGTAGAAGAGAAGCGCGATGCTCGCGAGAAGGCCGGGCACGCGGTAGTAGATCACCATGAAGATGACCACGATCGAGAGGCCGAGCAGGCCGGCGGCGAGGCTGAGCTTCACCGATTCCGCGCCGAGCGTCGAGCTCACCTGGGTCACGTCAAGGACCTGGAGATCCACAGGAAGCGACCCCGAGTTGATGCCCGTGGCGAGGTCGTTGGCGCTCGCCTGTGTGAAGCTTCCGCTGATGGTCGCCTGCCCGCCGTCGATCTCCTGCAAGGTGATCGGGTCGGTCAGGAACTTGCCGCACAGGGTGGACGCCGTCTGCGCGGCCAGGCAGCCCGTGTCGTAATTCTGGGAGACCTTGGAGACGTAAGCCGCGTTCTCCCAGTTGTCGATGTCCTTCTGGGTCAGGTCGAGCCAGATCGTCAGATGGCGCTGGGGACAGTTGGCGGTCGACACCGTGTTGGGATCGCCCGGGCAAGCGGCGACGTTGTCCCGGGTCAGGTTGGCGAACGTCGTTCCGCCGGTCGAGGTGAAGTTGACGTTGACCACCCAGCTCACGCCGTTCGGGTCGATCGATGCGTTCGCGCTCGAGATGTCGTCACCCGTGAGGCCTACGAACGCCGGCTTGTACCCTGGCTCAGGGCCGTTGGTCACGTTTGAGTCCGGGACCCATTTCGTGTAGACGAGCTTGGAGATGGCGCCGATCGTCTTCTGAGCCTGGTCGGCGGTCACCCCCGCGAGGTCGACGGTGATGCGGTCGTAGTTGGAGCCCGCGCCGCGGATCTCGGGCTCGCTCACGTTGAGGGCGTTGACGCGCTTGTTGATGACCTGGATCGTCCGCTGCTGCACGTCGGCCCGAGACTGTCCGGGTGGGAAGTTCGTGAGCAGATAGTCGATGTGCGTGCCGCCGGCGAGGTCGAGCCCGCGGTGGATGTAAAGCTGCCATCCGCCGAAGTTCGGCGGAAGTCCGGGCACGTTGCCGCTCAAGGGGTAATGGTTGGCGATCCGGTAGATGTAGCCCGCCCCGTCGACGAAAAGCGAGAACGCCAGGACTGCCACGATGAACAGTCGGACGGGCCAGCTGAGGACAAACTGCACGGCCGATCAGTCTACGGTCCGGCAGGCTATCGCTGCCGGAACCACAGGTTGAGCGCCACGGTCAGGATGACCGACAGGATGATGCTGGTGGCGATCGGGACGTAGACCGTCACCCCGCCTCGCCGGAACGCGAGATCTCCCGGCAGATGGAGCCGGCCGAACAACATCAAAGCCCCGCCGACGATCACCAGCAGAACTCCGAAAACGAGCACAGTGCGTCCGACGCCGGCCATCAGGCGTTCAGAGAAGGCGGGTTTGCTGGGGGCCGGGGTCCGGGGGCGCGATGCCCAGGTGCCGGTAGGCGAGCTCGGTGGCCACCCTGCCGCGCGCGGTCCGGGCCAGGAACCCGACCTGGATGAGGTATGGCTCGTGGACGTCCTCGATCGTCTCCGGCTCTTCCGAGAGCGAGGTCGCGATCGTGTCGAGGCCGACCGGTCCGCCTTTGAACTTCAGGATCAGGGTCTGCAGGAGCTGGCGGTCGAGCGGCTCCAGGCCGATCTCGTCGATCTCGAGCATGGCCAGGGCCTGCTTTGTGATGTCTACGGTAGCCCGGCCATCGCCTCGCACCTGGGCGAAGTCCCGCACGCGGCGCAGCAGGCGGTTGGCGATTCGCGGGGTGCCTCGCGCGCGGCGTGCTATCTCGGAGACGGAATCGTCGTGGATCTCGATGTCGAGGATCCGCGCCGAGCGGCGGACGATCAACTCGAGCTCAGCCTTCGTGTAGAAATCGAGGCGGTAGACCGCCCCGAAGCGGTCGCGCAGCGGCCCGCTCAGCAGGCCCTGTCGAGTGGTCGCGCCCACGCACGTGAAGTGCGGAAGCGGCAGCGTCGCCGCGCTCGCCCCCACCCCCTTCCCCAGCACTGCGTCGAAGCGGAAATCCTCGAGTGCCGGGTACAGGGATTCCTCAACGATGTTGTTCAGCCGGTGGATCTCGTCGATGAAGAACACATCGCGCGTGCTGAGGTTGAGGAGGATCGACCCCAGCGCGCCCTGGTGGTCGATCGCCGGTCCCGAGCTGACCTTGATGGCAACCCCGAGCTCGTTGGCGATGATGTGCGCCAGGGTTGTCTTGCCGAGGCCCGGCGGTCCGCACAGCAGGACGTGCTCGACCGGTTCGCCGCGGCGGCGCGCGGCCTCGAGAAGGATGCTCAGGTTCTCCCTCACCTGCTGCTGGCCGACGTACTCGTCGAGCATCCGCGGCCGCAGCGTGAGGTCGAACTGCTCGTCGTCGACGCGGGCGTCGAGGATCGGCTCCCCGCTCATTTGCGCCCCAAAGCCTTCAAAGCCACCGCCAGTGCCTGCTGCGTAGATGGCGTCGACTTCCAATCGACGGACTCCATGCCCGCGCGCGCTTCCTGCGACGAAAAGCCTAGGTTGCGCAACGCGGCCTCGACCGCTTTGGGCACCGCGCCGTCTCCCGCCATAGCGGCCGCCCGCGGCACCGCCTCTAGCTCCGCGACGGCGTCGAGACGTGGCTTGAGCTCGATGATCACCTTGGCCGCGGTGCGTGGTCCGACGCCGCTCGCGCGCCTGATCGGTCCAGGGTCCTCGCTCACGATCGCCCGCTTGAGCATCTCGAGGCTCGCCGCGCTCAGGATGTTGAGGCCGACCTTTGGGCCTACGCCGTCGACCTGGATCAGCATCTCGAACAGCTCGAGCTCATCGACCGAAGCGAAGCCGTAAAGCGCCAACTGGTCTTCGCGCACCTGCGTGTGGATGTGCAGGTCCATCTCGCCGCCGGGCGCGGGCAGCAGCTGCCGCGTACTCGCGGCGACGCTCACGAGATAGCCAACGCCTCCGACGTCCAGGACCACGAAGTCCGAGCCCGCCCGCAGCACCTTGCCCGTCAGGTGGGCGATCAACGGGCGGCGGCCCTGGAGAAGCGCCGGCTGCGTGCGTGGCACAAAGCAATCGCGATTGCGTCTCGGCCGTGGTCGTCGATGCGGCCCTCGGGGACCTTGACCTGAGCCGCGAGCATCCGAGCGATCTGAGCCTTGTCCGCGTTGCCGTAGCCGGTGAGGATGACCTTGACCTGGCTCGGCTTGTACTCGAACACCGGGATCCCGCACTCCTCGAGCACGGTCAGGATCGCTCCGCGCGCCTGCGCGACCCCCACCGCGCTGGTCGCGTTGCGGCCCATGAACAGCTCCTCGACCGACGCCTCGGCCGGCGGATGCTCCGCGAGCAGCGCGCGAAGGTGGTTGGTGATGGTGAGGAGGCGCGCGCCGTCCCGCCCTGGAATGGTCACCACCGTGCTGCACACCAGGACGAGGTTGGGCTCGGAGAGCAGGGCAAAACCGGTGCCGGCCAGGCCGGGATCGATGCCGAGGATCAGCCCGTTGTCGCGGCCTGGCATGTATCCATCGAAAGTCGCGGGTGAAGACTGCGGTCGCGCGCAAGCGCGATAAGGATGCCCCTTACTGATTGCTCTCCCGCGGTACCCCCTCTTGGGTCCTCCTCGCCAGGCTTGGCAGGCGCGTGGACTGGTGCCGGTTGGGGGCGGCCGGAGTGAATCCGGCCTACTGGCCACCCATCAATCTTTTTCATTCATACCTGTGCTGAGACACGTTCAAGGACGTTGGTTGGAATGTCGAAATTGGCGTAAACCTGCTGGACGTCGTCGTCCTCCTCCAGAGATTCCATCAGCCTGAGCACCGCGGCGGCCTTGTCCTCACCCACCGCCACGGTCTGCTTGGGCTGCATCGTGATCTCGGCGTTCTCGACAGTCACACCCAGGGCCTCCACCGCGGCCTTCACCTTCTCGAACTGCTGTGGAGGAGTCGAAATCTCGACCGACTTGCCGTCGACCTGCACGTCGTCGGCGCCGGCCTCGATGGCGGCCAGTCCGACCTCTTCGGAGTCCATCTTCCCCGCGTTCGCCGCGATCACCCCTTTGCGCTCGAACATCCAGCCGACCGAGTTCGATTCGCCGAGGTTGCCGCCCAGCTTGGCGAAGCGGTGGCGGATGGACGCGCTCGTGCGATTGCGGTTGTCGGTGAACGCGTCGACCATCACCGCGACACCGGCCGGGCCGTAGCCCTCGTAGCGGATCTCTTCCAGCTTTTCGCCCGCGAGCTCCCCGGTCCCGCGCTTGATTGCGTTCTGGATCCGGTCGGTCGGCATGTTGATCTCGCGCGCCTTCTGCATCGCCAGCCGCAGCCGGAAGTTCCCTTCTGGGCTGCCTCCGCCTTCGCGCGCAGCGATCGTGATCTCGCGGCTGGCGCGTGTGAACGCCTGCCCGCGCTTGGCGTCGACGATCGCCTTCTTGTGCTTGATGCCGGCCCATTTCGAATGACCTGACATCAGGTGGGGATCCCCGCAAACCCTTCCAGAGAGAAACCCGGGATCCCCGGGAAATCGCTGATTTCCTGGGGTGGGAACATGCTTTCGGTGATTCTATCGCACCCGAATTCGAACGAAGTTCCTCTTTCCCGCCTGGAGCACGTCGCCGTCTTTCAACTGAGCGTCGGGGCCGACGCGCTCATTGTTGATACGCACGCCACCTTGATCGACCAGACGGCGCGCATCCCCGCGGCTCTTGGCCAACGCGGACTCCACCAGGACACCGATCAGGTCGCGCGGATTGGAGGTGCTGTGCGCTGACATTTCTTCGGGGATGTCTCGCTTGCGAAACTTGACCTCGAAGTCCTCCTCCGCGCGCTGCGCGGCCTCTGCGCCATGAAGCCGGACGACCAGCCGACGCGCCAGTGCAGCCTTGGCGTCACGGGGCTTCAGTGCCAGCACCTCGGATTGCTCCTTCTCGCCGAGGCCGGAGATCAGCCGAACGTACTTCTCCGTCAGGCGGTCGGGGATCGACATCGTCTTGCCGTAGATCTGCTCCGGCGGCTCGCTGATCCCTATGTAGTTGCCCAGCGATTTGGACATCTTCTGCTCGCCATCCGTGCCCTCGAGCAGGGGGAAGACGGCGACGTCCTGTGGCTCCTGCCCGTAAGCCTTCTGGATCTCCCGGCCGAAGAGCAGGTTGAAGAGCTGGTCCGTGCCACCTACCTCGAGGTCGGCATTGACCGCGACCGAGTCGTATGCCTGGCTGAACGGGTACAGGATCTCGTGTGCGCCGATCGAGGTACCTGACTTCATGCGGTCGGCGAAGTCCTCACGCTGAAGCACCTGCTGGAGCGTGGCCTTGGCCGTGAGCCGCAAGATGTCGGCCGCGGTCATCCCGGCAAGCCATTCGGTGTTGTGCCGCACTTCGATCTTGTCACGGTCGAGCACCACGCCCACCTGCTGGAAATAGGTCTCCGCGTTGGCTGTCACCTGCTCGGTGGTGAGCATCGGGCGCGTCTCTGAGCGGCCGCTGGGGTCGCCGATCCGGGCGGTGTAGTCGCCGATGATCACGACGACCGTATGCCCCTCGGCCACGAAGTCGCGGAGCACGTCGAGCAGGACGAGGTGGCCGACATGGAGGTCGGGGGCCGTCGGATCGAGGCCGAGCTTGATGCGCAGCTTCTCTCCGCGGGCAAGACGTGAGCGCAGGTGGTTTTCGACGTGGATCTCCACCGCCCTCGAGCGCAGGCGGTGGAAGAATTGGTCGCTCACCCGATCAGGGGTTGACCGGGCCGGGACCGAAGTAGATCTGCGGGTCGCTGGGAAGCACGGGCTGGAACAGGCCGACGATGGGTGCGCTCACCTTGCTCACGAGGGTGACCGCAAACGCCGACCCGTTGTAGCTGTCGCGAAGGTGCTGCTCCATCGGGTCCAGCTGCGGCCCGCCGAACGGGTTGGCTGCCGCGCCAAACTCGTAGATCAGGATCACCGACAGGAGTACGGCGGTGATCACCCCGACGACCGCGCCCAGGGTGTGGTTCAGGACCAGAGCGGGGATCTTGATCTGGCTGTGCGCCAGCTGCGTGGCCACCTCGACGAGAAGCAGCACTGCGACGATGATGCCGAAAAAGCCATAGACGCGCGCGTCTGAGGTCTCGAGGTTCGAAGACTGCTGCAGGATGCCTCCAGCCTGCAGCCCCATGTTCGTGGCCGCCCAGCAGGCCACGTACAGTGCCACGATCCCGATCAGGCGCCGGAGGATCCCCGTGAAGTAGCCTCCGACTCCGTAGCCGGCGATCAAGACCAGCGGCAAAAGGTCGATCCAGGTCACTCGGCTGCTCCCCGCAGATTCACGATCTGGCGGCCTGAAACTTGCGCTTGGGTCACTCGCGGAACCTGGCGCCGTGCTTCTTCTCCAGTCTCAGCCTGATCTCCGATATCGGTTTGTCCACTTCAGCGTCCGTCAGGGTGCGCTCGGGGCTGCGGAAAGTCAAGGTGAAAGCGATGCTCTTGTGACCTTCCGGCACCTGGGCCCCGTGGTACTCGTCGAATGCGCGAGCGAGCTCCAAGAGGTCCCCGCTCGCCTCCTTGATCGTCGCCAGCAGCGCCCCTGCCGCGACATGCTCCTCCACCACGACGGCCAGGTCGCGGTCGACACTGGGAAACCTGGGCAGCGATTTGGCTCGCTGGATGGCCGAGGCCGCGAGCACCGGTTCGACGTCGATCTCGAAAGCTACGAGGCGGCCTTCGATCTTGCGGTATGCCGCGACGGTCGGATGCAGTTCCCCGATATAACCGAGCTGGCGACCTTCCAGGGTCACCGCCGCGCACCGGCCGGGATGGAACAGGTGGCCTGCCGCCCGCTGATATGTGCAGGCGGGCGCCGTGAGCGATTCCACGCAACCGGCGAGCACCGATTTGAGCGTGTAGAACGCTTCACGCGCCGAATCGGCCGTGGCTCCGGCGGTGGCCACCGCGGCCAGCCGCAGCGGCTCGTCCGGCTGGACATTCTTATCCCCGACGCGAGCGAGGAACGCGCTGGCGATCTCGTAAACGCGCACCTCTGGGCGCCCGCGATCGCGATTCAGCGCGACGGAGTCGAGAAGAGACGGCAGAAGCGAGGTGCGGAGCGTGTCCATGTCGTCGCTCAGCGCATTCGACACGCGCAGCGCGAGGGCCGAGATCCGCAGCGCGTCCAGCGCGCGCCCGGACACCAGCGCCGGGTTCCAGGTCTCGGTGAAGCCGGCACCGGACAGCGCCTCGCGCGCGGCGTCGAGCCGCCGGTCCATGCTCGGCGCCGACGGCGACCAGCGGTCATGGCGTCGACCCGGAAGCGTCGGCACGACTCGGTCGTAGCCGTAGACCCTGCCGACCTCCTCGACGAGGTCCTCTGGAATCGTGACGTCGAGCCTGAACACGGGCGGCAGGACGTCCCAGTCGCCGTCGCTCAGGACCTTGACGTGAAAATTGAGTCTCTTGAGGATCGCCTCGGCCTCCTCCAGCGGCACGTGCGTGCCGAGGACCTCGTCCACCAGGCCCGGTCGCAGGTTGACGCGGACCGGCTCCTGGGGCCTCGGATACACGTCAGCCCATTCACGGTGCACGGAGCCGCCGGCGAGCTCTGCGACCAGGGAAGCGGCCCGCCGCGCCCCGGCGAGCGCAAGCTCGGGAGGCAGCCCGCGCTCGAAGCGCGCCGATGCCTCTGTGCGGAGGCCCAGGGTTCGGGCCGTCTGCCGGATGCTGGGGCCGCTGAAGGTGGCCGCTTCGAGCAGGATCTCCGTGGTCTGCTCGGTCACGGCCGATTCCTCGCCGCCGATGACGCCGGCGATCGCGACCGGCTTTTGAGCGTCGGCGATCACCAGCATGTCCGGAGTCAGCGTCCTCTCCACCCCGTCGAGACAGAGCAGCTTTTCGCCGTCTCGGGCCCTGCGCACGTGGATCGCACCTCCGGCCAACTTCGAAAGGTCGAAGGCGTGCAGGGGCTGCGCGTACTCGAGCAGCACGTAGTTGGTGATGTCGACGATGTTGTTGATCGGCCGGACGCCGCAAACGCTCAACCGCCGCCGCAGCCATTCGGGGCTGGGAGCGACTTTGACGTTCTTGATCACGCCGCCGATGTAGCGGCTGCAAAGCTCCGGTTCGTCGATGGCGACCTTGACCAGGTCCTTGCCCGGAGGGTTGGCGTTGCCCGTGAACGAGGGCATGAAGTCGCGCTTCAGCGGGCGGGCGAGGCCGGCCGCGAGCTCGCGCGCGATGCCGAGATGGCCCATGCAGTCCGGGCGGTTGGACGTGATCTCCGCCTCCATCACCGCCTGGATCGGGATCACCGACGTCAGCGGCTCACCCGGCACGCCTCGCTCGAGGATCATGATCCCGGAGTGGTCGTCGCCGAGAAGGAGCTCCTCGGCGGAGCACAGCATCCCGCTCGCCTTGAAGCCGGCGATGTTCATGTCCTTGACGAGCTTTCCATTGGGCACGGTGACGCCGGGCGGCGCGACCGGCACCAGCGTGCCCGGGACGGCGTTGGGGGCGCCGGCGATGATCTGCTCGACTCGTCCCCCCAGGTCGACCTGGTGGACCCAGAGCGGGTTGCGCGACTTCGGGTGGGGCACCTGCTCGAGCACCTTGCCGATCACGATCGCGGAGAGGTCCGTGACCGCCAGAGACTCGACTTCGACCCCAAGCCGGGTCAGGACCTCGGCCGCCTCCTTGGGCGACACGCCCTCGAGGTCGAGGAAATCGCCGAGCCACTCATAGGAGATCTTCACTTCTTAACTGACCTTACCTTTCCCGGTCCGAAATCGCCTTCCACTGGGGTCCCCGCGGCGAAGCCGCGGGAGGCCGGTTTCCGACCGAAGCCACTGAAGTGGCCCGTGGCCGGGTCTCCCGGCCACGGTTGCAGTCGGATGTTGGCAAAAGGCGGGTAGATGGCTCAGCGGTACGGCGACTGTTGGCCACTTCACTGGCGCCTAGAACTGCTCCAGGAAGCGGAGGTCCGATTCGTAGAAGAGGCGGATGTCGTCTACGTCGTGCTTCAACATCGCCATGCGCTCGATGCCGAAGCCCCAGGCATAGCCGTTCCACCGTGTCGGGTCGATGTCGCCGTTGCGCAGCACCTGGGGATGAACCATCCCGCAGCCGCCGACCTCGAGCCAGCCCTTGTGGCGGCAGCTCTTGCAGCCCATACCGGCGCAGATGCCGCACGAGACATCAAACTCGAAGCTCGGCTCGGTGAACGGGAAGTAGCTCGGCCGCACGCGAACCTTGCGGTCGCGGCCGTAAAGCGACTGGATCATGAAGAGCAGCGTGCCTTTCATGTCGCCGACCGTGAGGCCCTTGTCCACAGCCAGGCCTTCGACCTGGCTGAAGTAGGGCAGGCGGGTCGCCTCCGGGGCATCGCGCCTGTAGCAGCGGCCGGGCGTGATGATGTAAACGGGCGGCTCTTTGATGCGCTGCATGGCGCGGATCTGGACTGGTGACGTATGAGCGCGCAGCAGGAGTTCTGAGTTGAAGTAGAACGAGTCCCAGTTCTCGCGCGCCGGGTGGCCGGCTGAGATGTTGAGGGCTTCGAAGTTGTACCACTCGGTCTCCACCTCCGGGCCCTGCTCGACCTGGTACCCGAGGCTCTCGAGCACCGTCTCGATCTGGCGGCGCATGCGGGTCAGGACGTGGATGTGGCCCCTGTCGAGCGGCGGCCCGGGGAATGTGATGTCGATCGCCTCGGTCTCGGCGATGTCGGCCAGGCGCGCTGTTTCCAGCTCTGCCCGGCGCGCAGCCAGAGCCGCCTCGATCCCGCGCTTGGCGTCGTTTGCGGCCTGCCCCAGGGCGCCGCGCTCGGCGGGCTCGAGCTTGCCGATGCCCGAGAGCAGCCGGCTGATGTGCCCGCCCTTGCGGCCGAGGTACTCGACCGAGATCGCCTCCAGCTGCTCGGCGGTCTGAGCCTTCGCGATGGCGGCAAGGGCCTGGCTGGTCAGCGCGGAAGGATCGCTCATGCCGCCAGCCTTCTCCGTATCTCGAACAGGAGCAGCGCGGCCGCAGCGGCCACATTGAGAGACTCCACGCCTTCGCTGAGGTGGACCGTGACCAGCTTCAGGTCCCCGCGCGAGAGGCCTCGTGCTTCGCTGCCCAGCACGATCATGCCCGCATTCTCCACCGGGGCCTCGGACAGGGGCGTGCCGCCGGCCGCCGCGGCGCCGTAGCCGTCGAGGCCCTCGAGGTCTGCCCATCCGGCTTGAGCCACCGTGAGGCGGAACACGTTGCCCGCCGATGCGCGGACCGCTTTCGCGCCGAAGGGGTCGGCCGATCCTTCCAGCACGGCGAGCGCGGGCGCCCCCGCTGCCGCAGCCGTCCGGCAGATCGCGCCCACGTTGCCCGGATCCTGCACGCCGTCGAGCACAACCAGGGGCCACCGTGCCTTGCGCGCGGCCGCGATGGCCTCGGGCGGCCTGGACTCACGGACACGCGCGATCGCCATGACGCCTTGCGGAGTCACGGTCTGAGTCAGCTCGCGAAAGAGGCCGCGTGTAACGGTCACCTGGCGCTCCGCGCTCCCGTCGTAATGATCGCCTTCGCGCACCACCACGAGCTCCAGCTCGAGCCGGGCCGCCTCCGCTTCGGCGAGCACGCGCGGACCTTCCAGGAGGGCGAAGCCTGGCTCGCGCCGGCGAGCGAGACGCGTCAGGCGGCGGACGATCTCGTTGTCCGGGCTGCTTATCGGCTGGTCAGAGGGCTTTCTTGGCAACCTCCACCAGCTGAGCAAAGGAACCGCTGTCGCGCACGGCCAGGTCAGCCAGCACCTTGCGGTCGATCTCCACTCCTGCCTGGCGAAGGCCGTGCATGAGCTTGTTGTAGGGAAGTCCCGACAGCCGGGATGCGGCGTTGATCCGCGTGATCCACAGCTGGCGCATCTCACGCTTGCGACGCCTGCGATCGCGGAACGCGTACGCGAGGGCGTGCAGCACCGCCTCGTTGGCGGGGCGGAACAAAAGCTTCTTGGAAAGCCGGAAACCCTTGGCCCGGTCGAGGATCGCCTTGTGGCGGCGATGAGCCGGAACGCCTCGCTTGACCCTTGCCATCGAATCCCTTCTTAGATGCCCAGCGCGCGGCGGACGGCCTTGCGGTCCGACTTGTGCACGGGCTGCTCGTTCTCGTAGGTGCGCTTGCGCTTCTGCGACTTGTGCTCGAGCAGGTGGCTTTTCCACGCAGCCGCGCGCATCAGCTTCCCGCCGCCGGACACGCGGATGCGCTTTGCGATGCCTTTGCGGGTCTTGATCTTAGGCACTGGTTGGAGACTCCTTCGTGGCGACTTGACGGCTGGGCGCCAGGATCATGAAGAGGTTCTTGCCCTCGAGCAAGGGCTGGCGCTCGACCACCGCGAACTGGCGCGCATCATCCGCGACCCTGTCGAGGATCCTACGCCCGATCTCCTGGTGAACCATCTCTCGGCCCCTGAACATGATCGTCACCTTTACCTTCTCGCCTGCTTCGAGGAACTGGCGCAAACCCTTGAACTTGGTCTGGAAATCGTGCTCGGCCACCTTGGGTCGAAGCTTCATTTCCTTGAGCTTGATGACGTTTTGCTTGCGGCGCTGGTCCTTCTCCCGTTTGATGGTCTCGAACTTGTAGCGTCCGTAGTCCATCAACCGGCAGACCGGCGGCTGCGCTTGCGGCGCCACCTCCACGAGGTCGAGCCCTTTCTCGCTTGCAATGCGCAGCGCTGCATCCAGAGACAGCACGCCAAGCTGGTTGTTCTGGTCGTCGATCAGCCGCACTTCGGAGCTGCGGATCTGATCGTTGATCCTTAGCTCTTTAAACGAGATGAGACGCTACCTCGGCCAAGTTCAGTGTTGCTCTAGTCCTCCATTCAGATAAAACAAAACGGACAGCAGAAGCCGTCCGCCTTACGTACCCCTTCGAGCTTGCGCCCTGAGGGTGAGGGGCGGCGCCCCTGCTTCAGAGCGTGGATGGTACCGGAAACGTAACCCGTAGCGCAAAGTGACGTTGCCTTTGCAGATGGAAACACGACGTACGGCCGGTGCACCCGGGAGGCTGGCGACGCTTTTCGTGGCTGTGGCCGCCGTCGCATGCGGCCCGGGCGCCGTCGCAAGTCACTCCCCGTCACCGGCGTTTGGATCTCCATCGCCCTCAGCCTCAGCGCCTGCGTCCGCGTCCCCGTCCGCCTCTTCGGCTCCGGCCTCGCCCTCCCCGGTGGCGGTGACCGGCGCATATGGCGTGCTGGTCGGCCAGCAGATCGCCGCGACGTACACCGTGAGCGTCATCGGGGTCGACGGAAAGGTTGTCGCCAGCGCCCAGGCCAGCACCCCCGCTGCGGTGACCTGCGCCAATGCGGCGGCCGGCGTCGTGCCCCTGCCGGTCAGCACAAGCAACTCCCGCCTCTACTTCATGGACGGCCAGGGCGTCGTCAGGTTCCTGTCTCCCAACGGCGACACCGGCCGCGCGACGACCGTGCCCATCGGCACGGCGCGCCGCAGCATGTTCGCGGTCAGCCCTGACGACCAGCGCATCGCCGTGGTCGTCGACGACTTCAACTCGACCGGAGCGGCCACCAGGCTGTACGTCGAGGACCTGAACGGCGGCGGCAACCACGTCGACCTGTTCAGTGAGTCGGGCGCCTACACGTTATGGCCGATCGGCTGGCATGGCACCAACAACCTGGTGGTGGCGAAGGTACCGGCCTGCACCCAGGGCGCAGGGCTCGGATGCTGCGGTCCCCAGGAGCTGCACGTCATAGACCCGGCGACAGCCGTGCGTCGCTTCACGATCGGCGGTTCCACCTGCATCATCGCGGGAGCGCCTTCCCCGGCCGGAGCGGTCTGCGACACCAACACCCAGGCGAGCGTGCTCAGCTGGACGGCTACCCCAATTGGCTCATTCGCTGTGCAGGGCTATACACCGGCCTTCATATCGCCCGATGGAAAGCTGGTCGCGATCGCCGCGTACTCAGCCGCCTCGACCCTCCTCTACCCGACCAATGCGGCCGTGAACCTCACGGCCTGCAACTGGATCGACAACACGCATCTGCTGTCGGGCGGTGACGTGCAGCACCAACCGAGCGTGGGCAACGTCACTGACGGTCAGGTCGTCCCGGTTGCCGCCCAGGGCGACTGCGGGGGCCGCATCCCAGGCGGCCTTTAGGCCGCGTGGTGTGGGCGGCCGGGTTCATCCCGGCCTCCGCCTACTCAGGTGACGCCAGCGTGGCTTGGAGTGGCTGGACGGTCGGTTCCGGCCGGGGGAAGGTGAGCAGGGCCGCGAACGCGGCCCGATGCAATCAGTAATTCCCCACCTGCTCGCGCCTGGCGCGCAGCGGAAACCGCCGAGGTTTCCGCTCATGTTTCTAGCGGCGGCGCTCGGCGACCTCGGCCGAAACCATGCTCGCGAACGATTCCAGGGACATGTCGACCTCGTTGTTCGAGCGGTCCCGGACGTTGACGTGCTCGCTCTCGGCCTCGCGCCCGCCGACGATCGCCATGTAAGGGACCTTGCGCCCGTGCGCGTCGCGGATCTTTCGCTGCATCTTCTCCGAGCGGTCGTCGACCTCTACACGTAGGCGTGATGACTTCAATCGGTCCGCCACCGTCCGGGCATAAGCGTGCTGGTCGTCCGTGATCGGGATGACGATCACCTGGACCGGATGCAGCCAGGTCGGGAAGGCTCCCGCATACTGCTCGATGAGGTATGCGGTCATCCGCTCGAAGGCGCCGAAGGCGCCCCGGTGGATCATGACCGGCCGCTGGCGTGATCCGTCCTCGGCCACGTATTCCAGGTCGAACTTCTTGGGCAGCTGATAGTCGACCTGCACGGTGTTGTTGGTGAACTCGCGGCGCAGCGCATCGCGGACCTGGAAGTCGATCTTCGGTCCGTAGAACGCCGCCTCCCCCACTCCCAGCCTGTAGGGAAGGTTGAGGCTTTCGAGCGCCTCTTTGAGCGCCGCTTCCGCGCTCTCCCACTCCTCGTCGGTGCCGGCCCACTTGGTCTTCACGTTGTCGCGCACGGACAGGCGATACGAGTAGTCCTCGACCCCGAGCACCGCCATGAAGTAGTTGGCCAGCTCGATCGCACCGCGAACCTCTTCGATGACCTGGTCGGGCGTGCAGAAGATGTGCGCGTCGTTAAGGTTGAACGAGCGGACGCGGATCATCCCCATCAGCTCGCCTGACTTCTCGAGCCTGTAGTTCTGACCCAGCTCCGCGATGCGCAGCGGCAGGTCTCGGTAGCTGTGCAGGTCGTGTCCATAGACGAGGATGTGGTGCGGGCAGTTCATCGGCCTGAGCTCGAGCTCTTCGCCGTCCTCGAACCGCATCGGCGGGAACATCGTGTCGTGGAACAGGTCCCAGTGGCCGCTGGTGCGGTACAGGTCCAGCTTCGCGACATGAGGCGTGATGACATGGCGATAACCGCGCTTCAGCTCCTCATCGACGATCCAGCGCTCCAGCTCGCGGCGGATGGTCGTTCCGTCGGGCAGCCAGATGACCTGCCCGACGCCCACGCGCTCGTCCAGCGCGAAGAGCTTCAGCTCTTTGCCAAGCTTCTTGTGGTCGCGCTTCTCAGCCTCCTTCAGGAACTTGAGGTAGTCCTCCAGCTCCTTCGGAGTCATCCATGCGGTGCCGTAGATGCGGGTGAGCTGAGGCTTCTTCTCGTCGCCCCGCCAGTAGGCGCCCGCGACGCGGAGGAGCTTGAAGGCCTTGAGGTCGCGGGTCGACCGCACGTGAGGTCCGCGGCAAAGGTCGAGGAACTCGCCGGTGCGGTACACGCTGACGCCATCGCCCTCGACCTTGTCCGCGATCAGCTCGAGCTTGTAGTCCTGGCCGCGCTTTTCGAACTCAGCGATCGCCTGGTCTCGCGACAGGGTCTCGTGGACGAACGGTCGATCCTCGTTGACGATGCGGCGCATTCGTTTCTCGATCTCCGGCAGCTCGTCCTCGGAGATGGATTTGCCGAACTCGAAGTCGTAGTAGAAACCGTCCTGCACAGGTGGGCCGATTCCGTACTTGGCGTCGGGGTGCAGCTCCAGGACCGCGGCGGCGAGCAAGTGCGCGGTGGAGTGCCGCAGCACGTGCAGAGGGTCATCGTTCGACTCGTGGTCGCCATAGTCGGCCATCGGGGTCGTCCAGTATATGAGCCGCAATTGACCAGGCTTGGACCTCCCCACCCGGCCCTGCGGGCCACCCTCCCCACCAGTGGGGAGGTCGCCACCTTCCCCCTGAATGGGCAGGCGGCCACGCTACCCGCGAGTGGGGAGGTACCGCCGTGAACTGGTCTGCCGTCGTGGACGCGCTCGGTTACCCATCGGCCGGGCTCGGCATTCTCATCGAGAGCTCGGGCGTACCCTTCCCGGGCGAGACGCTCCTGCTCGTCGCCGCGGCGTGGGCCGCGGCTCGCCACCACTCGCTGGCGCTCGTGATCTTCTTCGGGTTTCTCGGCGCGACCGCCGGCGGGGATCTCGGCTACTGGTTGGGATATCGCGGCGGCCGGCCCTTCGTCGAGCGGTTCGGCGCGCTCTTTCACATTCGCCCCGAGCACATCGCGAGATCGGAGCTGTTCTTCGCCCGCTACGGCGACAGGGCCATCCTCGCGGCTCGGTTCGTCCTCGGCCTCCGGACATGGGGCTCGATGCTCGCCGGCATGGCGCGGATGCCGTTCTGGCGGTTTCAGCTCTTCAGCGCGATCGGCGGGCTCGGGTGGGCAACCGTGATCGGGGTGGCCGGCTACCTGCTGGGCGCCAACCTTCCGCTGCTGGAGGCCATCGTGCGAGCCATCGGGATCGGCGGCCTGGTCGTGATCGCTCTCATGGTGTTGATTCTGTTCGTCGCCCGGCGCCGCGCCGCGAGGTGACGATGATGGCGACCCCACCGGCCAGCAGCAGCACCCCGAGGCCGCCGATCACGTGCGCGATGCCGATGGTGTCAGAGAGCCCCGCAGCGATCAGGACGGGCAGCGCCGTCACCCCGTTTATCACCATGTAGAGCAGGGCGAAGATCCTGCCGCGGATCTCGTCGCTCGTCGACTCCATGAGATAGGTGACGGCAGGGATCATGATGGCCCCGAACTCGACACCGAGGAGAAAGCTGAACGCGGCGGCAGTGATTCGGTTGTGCGCCTGGAGGTCGGGGAACTGGGTCATCGCCTGGGGCACGGCCGCCAAAGCGAGCATGGTCAGGCCGTTGGCGACGAGCGACCCGGCGAGGAGCTTCGTCCGCTCGATTTGGCGCAAGAACTGGCCCAGCAGGACGGCGCTCAGGATGGCGCCGGCCGTGGCCGGGCCCAGGATCACATAGGTGTCCTGCGCGGCGATGCCGATGACCTTGCTCACGTAAGCCGGCGCGAGTGTAAAGAGCATGAACAGGACGAGGACCGCGATGCTCACCTGCCCGAAAGCGAGCAGCAGCCCGCGTGATGCGCGCAGGGCGTCGATGCCTTCCTTGAGGTCGACCACCATCGACCTGAACCGGCTCCGGCTCTCCTCGACCGGCGACACGGTCTTGCGCTCGAGGCGCGGGATGTCGGACGCGAAGATCAGCGTGCCGGCGATGACCAGCAGCACCACCGCGAACCAGTAAGGCGCGTAAAGGTCGATCCTCGACAGGATCGGCGCCAGAGCGCCGCCGACCACAAGGGTCAGCACCATGGTCAAGAGCGCCATCGAGTTGGCCGTGATCAGGGCCGAGCGCGGCAGGATGGTCGGGATGACGGCCGCCTCAGCCGGCCCGAAGAGCTGGCCGACCGCCGAGAAGATGAGCGTGATCACCAGCAGATGGGCGAAGTCGTTCGCCATGCCGGGGATGATTGCCACGATCGGGATCAGCGCGACGGCGACAGCGCGGCCGAAGTTGCACCACATCATGATCTGTTTGCGGTCGACCCGGTCCGCGATGACTCCCGCGGGAGGCGCAAACAGGACGGCGGGAACCGTGTAGGCGAGAAGGGTCACGGCGACCGGCGTGCTCCCGCCGGAGATGTGGTACGCGAGGATGATCAGCGAGAAAAGAAGGAACTTGTCCGCCAGCTGAGCGGCCAGCTGCGCAAACCAGATGTTGCGGAAAGCGGTGTGCTTCAGGACGGCTCGAAAGCCGCCGGTCCCCTCGACCGGAAAACGAATGGGGGCTTCCACGAGGGCTAGAGATTAGCCCCCGGCGCCCGCCCCGAAGCCGCGATACAGGGCTGCCCACTCTGTCAAGGTCAACGTCTGGGCGCGGCGGGTGGGGTCGATGCCAAGGGCGCCGAGGCGGGCGGCCGCGGCCGGGCCGCCTACGCCGCCAATGCGACCGAGAGCGCCACCCAGCTGCTTACGACGAAACTGGAAGATCGACTCCACGAATCGGAAGAAGCGGTCCAGGTCATCGACTTCCACGGCCGGCTTCGAACGCACTTCGAGCGCGACCAGCGCCGAGTCAACTCGCGGCGGCGGATTGAAGGCGGTCGCCGGGATTGTGAACGCTATGCGAGCAACGGCGAAAACCTGCACCGCGACCGTGGCGAGGCTCGCGCCGCTGGAGGCGGTCCACCGTTCGGCGACCTCTTTCTGAACGACCAGTGAGAGGCGGCGCGGACGGGGCTCATCGTCCAGCAGCTTGCGGACCAGGGCTCCAGTGACGTTGTAAGGAATGTTGCCCGCGACGACCTCTCCGCCCTGCGGAAACGATGACCGCAGGTTGAACCGCAGGATGTCCGAACGCACGATCTGGACGTTGGTGAGGCCGGCGGTCACGTCCCGCAGAGCAGGGATGAGGCGGCCGTCGATCTCGACTGCGGTCAGCTTGCGGCACAGTGGAGCGAGCGCGACGGTCAGGGTGCCGACGCCGGCACCCACCTCGAGCACCGCGTCGTCGGGCGTGATCTCGGCCGACCTTGCGACCGCGTCGCGCACCGACGGGTCGACCAGGAAGTTCTGGCCCAGCCGGTGCTTGAGGTCGATGCGGTGCCGCTGGAGCAGCGAATCGAGCTGCTTCGCGTCGGCCGGGTCAATCAACTCATCCCGCGAAACAAGGCGAGTGCGTTGGCGCATTCCTGCTCGGCGAGCTGATCCACGCTCACTCCGCGCAGCTCGGCGACCAGCTCCGCGGTGTCGAGCAGGTAAGCGGGGCGGTTGGGGACGCCCATCCTCTTCTGCGCGTTGCCGTAAGGCGAATCCGTCTCCAGCAGCAGGCGGTCCGCCGGACAGCGCTTGACCACCTCTCGCAGGGCCGTGCGGCTGGGGCGCGTGATCAGACCCGCAAAGGAAAGGTAGAAGCCGAGGTCGAGGAAGCGCAGCGCGTGGTCCCAGTCGAGGGCGAAGTAGTGCATCACGCCGCGCACGCCCCGATGCCGCTGGATCGCAGATTCCACCTCGGAATCGGCGCCCCGGTTGTGAACCGAGACCGGCAGGTCGAGCTCCCAAGCCATCGTCAGAAGCTGGTCGAACCGCTCGACCTGAACCTCCTTCGCGATCCCTCCGACGTGCTCGAAATCGAGACCGATCTCCCCGATCGCGACGACGCGCGGATCGATCGCCAGCTCTCGCAATGCGTCGATGTCGAGGGGTGCCGGTTCGAGCGGGTAGTGGCCGACGCCCGCCCACACATGTTCGTGCCGGTGGGCGAGCGCGACCGCGCGGCGGCTGCGCTCCAGGTCGACGCCCACTGCGACCATTCGGGTCACGCCGGCCCCGACCGCCTCGCCCACCGCCGCGACGGAATCGCCCAGCTCCTCGAGGTGGAGGTGGGTGTCTACGAAATCGATGGCTCTTCCTCGACCACGTCGTCGAGGCGCTTGAACAGCGGCTCTGGCGCGGGCAGCTTGCGACCCGGCTCAAGCTCGGACGGGCGCCATCGATCGGCGATCGGATACTCGCCGGTCAGCACCGAATGGGTCACGCCGTCCTCCGAGTGCTCGCGCACGACCGGCTGCGGCGCGACGAGGTCCTCATAGCCGAGCATGAGGTGCAGCCTCTGAGAAGAGAACGGAACGAACGGCGTGAGCATCGTCTTGAGGTTGTCGACACAGCGGAGCGCGACGTACAGGACGGTGCCGGCGCGCGCGCGGTCCGTCTTGATGGTGTGCCACGGCTGCTCCGTGCCGAGGTAGACGTTCACTTTCGCGGCCATCGCCAGCGCGTGCTTGAGCGCCAGCTGGAACCGCGCGGACTCCAGGTGTTGAGCTACGGTGTCGAGCCCATCTTCAACTTCCTTGATCAAGGCCTGATCTCCATCGTTGAGTTGATTGGGCTCCGGCACCGCGCCGAAATTTCGGTGCGCGTTGACCAGCGTCCGATGAACCAGGTTTCCCCAGGTCGCGACCAGCTCGTCGTTGTTCCGTCTCACGAACTCCGCCCAGGTGAAGTCCGAGTCCTGGTTCTCGGGCCCTGCGATCATCAGGTAGTAGCGCAGCGCGTCGGCGTCGTAACGGTCCAGGACGTCACGCACGTAGATCACATGGCCGCGGCTCGTCGAGAGCTTCTTGCCTCCCATATGCAGGTGTTCGCTGGCGACGATCTCGTCGGGCAGCTCCAGGTCGCCCGCGCCCAGCAGGATCGCCGGCCACATCACTGTGTGAAACGTGATGTTGTCCTTGCCCATCACGTAGTAGTGGCGAGCCCTTGGGTTCTGCCACCAATCCTTCCAGGCGTCGGGCTCACCCTTCTGCGCCGCCCACTCGATCGACGCGGACAGATATCCGATCACTGCGTCGAACCAGACATAGATCTTCTTGTGCGGGTTGTCCTCCCAGCCCGGAAGCGGGACGGGAATGCCCCAGTCGAGGTCGCGCGTGATCGCCCTCGGCTTGAGGTTGCGCACGAACTCGAGCGAGTACTTGCGGACGTTCGGCCGCCAGTCGTCGTGCTGCTCGATCCATTCCTTCAGCTGCTCGCCGAGTGCCGGCAGGTCGAAGAAGAAGTGCTCGGTCTCTCGAAACTCGACTGGCGCCTCGGTACCGCGCTGGTGGGGGTTGATCAAGTCGATCGGGTCGAGCTGGTTGCCGCAGTTGTCGCACTGGTCGCCGCGCGCGTCGGGATAGCCGCAGATCGGACACTTGCCCTCGATATATCGGTCGGGCAGGGTGCGCCCGCTGGCCGGGTCGAAGGCGCCCATCTGGGTCTTCTTCACCAGGTAGCCCTTTTCGTAGAGCTTGAGGAACAGGTCCTGCGTCACTCGCTCGTGGTTCTGCGTGGTGGTGCGGGTGAAGATGTCGTAGGTCATCCCGAGTCGGCGCAGGTCTTCCACGATCAACGCGTTGTTGCGGTCGGCGAACTCGCGCGGCGGCACTCCCTCTTTGTCCGCCTCGTAGGTGATGGGAGTGCCGTGCTCGTCGGTCCCGCTTGCCATCAGCACGCGGGAGCCGCGGAGACGCTCGAAGCGCGCCAGGACGTCCGCCGGCACGGCGAAGCCGGCCACGTGTCCGATGTGTCGCGGTCCGTTGGCGTACGGCCAGGCGGGCGCGATCAGGACGGTTCTTGGTTCAGGCGCCACTGATCACAAGGGTAAACTCGCCACGCGCCCGGTCACCGAGGGCCTCGAGCACCTCCGCTGCGGTGCCTCGCAATACCTCCTCGTGAAGCTTCGTCAGCTCGCGCGTGACCGTGATGCTCCTGTGCGGCAGCGCCTCCGCGATCAGAGCGAGCGATTTCGCGATGCGGTAAGGCGACTCGAACGCGACCACCGGGCGCGGGTTGCCGGCCAGGGTCGCGAGCAGCCGCCGCATCTCGCCCGGCTTGCGCGGCAGGTATCCGAGGAAAGTGAAACCCGGGCCGCCGTAACCCGCGATCGACAGCGCGGCCGTCACGGAGCTTGGGCCGGGGATCGGAACCACTGTGTGTCCCGCCGCCCACGCCGCCGTCACCAGGGCCTGGCCTGGGTCTGAGATGGTCGGGGTACCCGCGTCGCTTACCAGCGCCACGTCGCCCTGGTCGAGAGCCGCGATCACCCGAGGGAGGCCCCTCCGCTCTACCGGCGCGCGGTAGCTGATGAAGGGCTTGCGGATGCCATGCCGCGCCAGCAGCCGCGACGTGACCCTCGTGTCCTCGGCCGCGATCGCCGACACCTCTCCGAGGACGCGGAGCGCCCGCGCACTGACATCCTCGAGGTTGCCAATCGGCGTGCCGACGACATACAGGCGGCTCAAACCCTGTCGAGCCAGGCGCCCACGCGTCCAGCGATCTCGGCCGCCGGGCCGACGAACCGCGAAGCCGGCGGCAGCACGTCCAGGAACGCTTGGCCGTAATCGCGGCCAAGGATCCGGTTGTCGAGGATGACCACCGCGCCGCGGTCCGTCGAGCGTCGGATCAGGCGGCCAAAGCCCTGCTTCAAGCGCAATGCGGCCTGCGGCAGGGCGAGCTGCCCGAACGGATCGCGCACCTGCTCAGCCCTCGCCGCGTAGACGGGGTCCGTCGGCACCGGGAACGGCAGTCTGACCATGATCACGCAGCTCAGCCTCTCGCCCGGCACGTCGATTCCCTCCCAGAAGGTCGAGGTCCCGAGCAAGAGCGGGCGGTCGGCCTCTTCGAACGTCTTCAGGAGCTGGCGCCGCTGACCATCGATTCCCTGGCCCAGGATGAGGACCTCGTCGAGGTCGGTCCGATGCTTCAACGCCGTGTGCACATCGCGCAGCTGGCGGTGCGATGTGAAAAGCGCGAGCGTCCGCCCTCCCACCCTTCGCGCGACGCCCGCGATCACCTCTTCGACCGCGCGGTCGAACGTCTCGTGCTCCGGCAGCGGGAAGTCGGTCGGCAGGCAGACCAGCGCCTGGTGGAGGAAATCGAACGGCGACTGCAGTACCAGCTCCTCGACCTCGGCTCCCAGCCCGATGCGCGAGCGGAAGTAGTCGAAGCTGCCGCCCACCGCAAGGGTCGCCGACGTGAACACAGACGATCGCCGCTCCGAGTACACGCGCTCGCGTAGCAATCGGCCCACGTTGATCGGGGCTGCCCGCAGCAGCAGGCTCTCCGTTCGCGCGATGAGGGTGAACCAGTAGACGCGGTTGGAATCCGGGGTGAGCACAGCCTCGCCAAGTAGATCCGCCGCACCCTGCAGGCGGCCGCGGATGATCTCCAGCTCGCGCACACCCTGGTCCGGCTCTGCCCCACCGAGCCAGTCGCGCACGCCCGCCACAGCGCGTCGCAAGACGGCATCCAGCGCTCCGAGAGAGGTGGCGGTGTTCTCGCCCGCCATCCGCAGGGGTTCCCAGCCGGGGTCGTCGCGCAAAAGCGGCGTGATGCGCACCGACTCGTCCCGCCGTTCGGATTCACCGAGACGGTTGGCGACCCACGGGCCGGCCAGCCGGAAAAGCTCCCGCACTCGCGTGGCGGCCGCCAGGCTCGCCGGGACGGCCTCCTCGAACGCCGCGTCCGATGCGCCGAGGCGCGGCTGGCGGAGCAGCTCGCCGAGCAGCCCATCTCGGCCCGCGTGCTCCGGGCTCGCCAGGCGCTCGAGGAGCGCGACCACGCCTGGGCCGTCGATTTCCTGGCGCAATCCGCGCGTGGCGGCCTCCTCGAGGTGGTGGGCTTCATCGACGACCAGGTGGTCGAACTCCGGCAGCAGCCCTCCGCCCACCTCGGCGTCCGCGAGCAGCAGGGCATGGTTGATGACGACCAGGTCGGCGTTCTCCGCCTCCGCGCGGGCGCGGTGCACGTAGCAATCCTCCTTCGTGCAGTGGATCCCGACGCAGTCGAGCGGGTCGCTCGCGATGCGCGCCCACAACACCTCCTCGCGCCCGTGAAGGCGAAGCTCAGATCGGTCGCCGCTCTCGGTTGAATGGAGCCAGATGAGGACCTTGAGCTTGAACTTGAGATCGTCGGCGTCGGCGCACGGTTCACTGAGGAAGCGGCGCCACCGCCTCAGCGAAACGTAGTTGGACCGACCTTTCAAGAGACACGCCTTGAAATCCCACGGCAGCCAGTCGCGCAGCCCGGGTAGGTCCTTGCCCATGAGCTGCTCCTGCAGCGTGTGCGTGTTCGTCGACACGACGACGCGCTCGTGGTGACGCACGGCGCGCGCGATCGAGGGCACGAGGTAGGCGAGGCTCTTGCCCGTCCCCGTCCCGGCTTCGACCACCAGCGAGCCCCCGCGGGCCTGGATCTGCGCCACCGCCAGGAGCATCTGCATCTGGACCTCGCGGTGCTCGTAGCCCGGCAGCGCGCCGGCGAGCGGCCCGTCGGGACCGAGGAGGGAGGCGATGACCATGGGGTCGTCGGGGGGCGTGCCTGCGGGTCTTCGACGAGATTTCGACTCCGCGCCGTGTGCGGCAGCCGGTCCTGGCGCCGGGTTGGGTGCGGTGAGCGCGTCGGCGAAGAACCGCGCGATCGGCCACGAGTAGGGCGCGACCAGCGCCAGCATCGGCTCCTTCAATCCATCGTCCAGCGCGACGGCCTCTTCTCGCAGCCGGAGGAGGAGTTGGCGCGTGGCATCTGCGTCATCCAGCGCGCGGTGCGGCCGCGGCTGGCTGAAGCCCAGCTCCGCGGCCAGCATGGGAAGGCTGTGGCTGCCGGCCGCGGGCAGCAGAATGCGGGCCACGTCGAGCGTGTCGAGGATCTGCTGGGACTCATCCCAGAGCCCGGCCGCGGCGAGGAAGTCGACGTCGAGCCGCGCGCCGTGCCCTACGGGTTGGCGGCCGCGCAGGAACGAAGCCAGCTCGCGAAGCGCGATCGCGGCGTCCGCTGCGCCGCGCAGCTCCTCCTGCTTGATGCCCGTCAAGCGCAGCACCGTGTCGGGCACCGCGCGGCCCGGATCGACGAGCTGTTCGAGGGTCGAGGTGACCCCTTCGGCAGTGAAGGCGACCGCGCCGATCTCGATGACGCGATCTCGGGCCGGGTCGAGACCCGTCGTCTCGAGATCAAGGGCAGCGTATTCCGGCACCGTTCAGGCGATTCTACGGATGAGGCGAGCCTGGGCGACCTGCCGGGGGCCCCGCGTGTTCGGAAGTCAGATGTCATTCGGAGCCCCGGCTGTAATATTTGCGCCCGATGGTAACCGGGGCGATCGAAGCACCCAAGCGACTGGAAGACCTTCACGTCAGGCGTGACCTGGTCGCCAGCCTGCTCCTCCGGACCCTGGCATTCGCCGACCAGCTGACCGGAGCCGGCCTCGAGCAGCGGCTCGGGCTTCCGTTCGAGACCTTCGAGCCGCTCATCGAAGAGTTTGAGAAGAACCAGCTCATGGATACGCGTGGCGTCTCCAGCGACGCCGGCCTCGAAGGCAGGCCCTACCCGGTGAAGATGAACTACGCGATCTCCGGCGCCGGACGGCAGCGCGCCGCCGAGATGTCGTCGGTGCAGACCCGATACCTGGGTCCCTGCCCCATCAACTTCGAGGACTACCTCGGGCTGATCCGCTCGCAGGTGACGGGTAAGGCAAATGTCAACGACGCGCTGCTGAAGAAAGCGCTCGGCACGCTCGAGCTCGAGCAGCACGTCATCGACCAGATCGGCGGCGCCATGGTTTCGCGCGCCTCGCTGTTCATTTTCGGGGCGCCCGGCAACGGCAAGAGCACCATCACCGAGCGTATGGCCCTCTTGATGGGGGCGCCGATCGAGATCCCGCACGCTGTCGCGGTCGGGGACGAGATCATCCGCGTGATCGACCCCGTCTACCACAAGGTCGCCGAGGGCGAGCAGCCGATCGACCGCCGGTTGGTCAAGGTCGAGCGACCCGTGGTGGTCGCGGGCGGCGAGCTCAAGCTCCAGCAGCTGGACCTCACGTACGACCCCTCGAACCGCTACTACGAGGCGCCCCTCCAGTGGAAGGCGAACGCGGGCGTGTTCGTGATCGACGACTTCGGCCGCCAGGAGGTCCCGCCGATGCGGCTCCTCAACCGGTTCATCGTCCCGATGGAGAAGAAGGTCGACTACCTCGACCTCTCGGCTTCCGGCCGCAAGATCGAGCTCCCGTTCCTTTGCCAGGTCGTGTTCTCGACCAACCTCTCGCCCACCGAGCTGGTCGACGAAGCGTTTCTGCGCCGCATGGCTTACAAGATCGGCGTCGGCAACCCTTCGCCGGAGGCGTTTGGCCGCATCCTCCGATACGAATGCGACCGTCAGGGCGTGCAGTTCGACGAGAAGGCGATCGGCTACCTGCTCAACAACCTGTACGGCAAGAAGCCTCTGCGCGGGTCACACCCGCGCGCGCTGATCGCCCGCCTCGTGGACCTCGCCAACTACAGGCAGGAGCCGCCCCGGCTCACCCCCCAGACGCTGAAGGAGGCTTTCGACGCCTGCTTCAACCCCGCGCTGGGCAGCCTCACCGAGGACGACTGGGCCCGACCCGCCATCGGCTGATCGCCGTCCCGCGCCTCAGCGAGGCGAGGGCAGCGGCTCGGTCACCCCGTCCAGGCGCCTGCGGATCGACTCCAGGTCGCTGAACACGCCCCGCCGGTCAGCCGGCAGAAGCTCCGCGATCGCCAGCATGATCGCCTCCGAAGCCTCCTGGTGCGACACCCGCTCGCCGCTTGGGCGTCGCTGCCGAACGAGGAACGGCACGCCGAAACGAACGGTCACCGGCACGCGATGCGGCCATCGCGCGCCTTTGGGCAGGCATTCGCGCGTCCCCAACAGGGCTACCGGCAGGACGGGACAGGCAGCCTTCTGCGCGATGAACCCGGCGCCGGACTCAGGCTCGGCCAGGACACCGGTGTCGATGCGCGTCCCCTCCGGGTACATGATCAGGACGTGGCCCTCCTTGAGCAGGTCGAAGGAACGCCGTAGAGCGGTCCGGTCCGCCGTGTGGCGGATCACCGGGAAGGCGTGGTATCGCGCGAAGAACCAGCGCGTCACAGGCTTGTCGAAGTACTCGGACTTAGCCATGCTCCACGTGTCGCGCCTGGGGACGAAGGCGGGCACCAGAGGCGGATCGAGGGTCCCGGGGTGGTTTGGGCACACGATGAACGGTCCTCCTGGGGGCACGTTCTCGGCGCCTGTCACCCTGAAAAGGCCGGCGAGGTACGTGTAGACGAGCGCGCGCATGAGCCCGCGCAGGAACCCGTACATCAGCCGCCGGACCTTTCGCGGACCCGGTTGACGATGAGCTCTACGACCTGGTCGATGTCTAGCTGGTCGGTGTTGATGACGATCGCGTCGGCGGCCGGCCGCAGAGGCGCAACCGCGCGCTCCGAGTCGACGCGGTCTCGCGCCTCCACCTCTTTGCGCATCGCCTCCGCGTCCACGCGCTCTCCCCTGCGTTCGTACTGCGCGGCCCGGCGGCGGACCTTCTCGTCGAGGTTCGCCACGAGGAAGAACTTGTGGTCGGCGTCCGAAAACACCACCGTGCCGATGTCGCGGCCCGCCATCACCACGCCGTGATCGCCCATCCGTCGCTGCTGGGCGACCAGCGCACGGCGCACGCCGGGCATCGCGGAGATGAGTGGCAGTGCGTCCGCATAGTCCGCGTCGTAGATGCCCTCGGTGAGGTCGACACCATTGGCCCAGACCCGCTCTCCGTCGACCCGCATCTCTGAAGTCTCGGCGAGCGCCGTGACCGCGCTCGCATCGTGCGGATCCAGGGCGCGCTCGGCGGCGAGCCGCGTGATCGCCCGGTACATCAGCCCGCTGTCCACGAATGACAGGCCCAGCTTTTCGGCCACCCGCCGGCCCACCGCCGACTTGCCGGAGGCCACCCCGCCGTCGATCGCGATGATCATGGCGCGACTCGTCACTTCACGTCGAATCCGACGGACCGCCGAAGCGCTTCCACCTCCGGGTCGCCCAGCACCCGCCAACCGCCGGTCTTCAGACGCCCGAGCTTCAACGGCCCGAACGCGACGCGGCTCAAGGACTCCACCCTGTGGCCCACGACGAGCAGCATCCGCCGGACCTGCCGGTGGCGACCCTCGCGAATCACCACCCGCAGCTCCGCATGTCCCGTGTCCCGACTGCCCGGTGTGACTCGCACCAGCTCCACCTCGGCCGGCGCTGTCACCCCGTCGTCGAGCTTGACGCCGCGGCGCAGCGCCTCCAGGTCGGCGGTGGTCGGCGTGCCCGACACCACGGCGCGGTACTCCTTCGCCACCTTGTAGCGCGGGTGCGTCAGCCGGTACGACAGGTCGCCGTCGTCGGTCAGCAACAGCAGGCCGGTGCTGTCGGCGTCGAGCCGGCCGACCGGGAACAGCCTGTGTCCCAGCCTCCCCTCGTCGCCCACGATATCGAGCACGGTCGTCCGCGCCGACTCGTCCCTCGCCGTCGTGATCACTCCGACCGGCTTGTTCAACATCAAGTAGCGATGGCGTGTCACAGGCCTGACCAGACGGCCTTGGACGGTGATGCGATCGCGGTCGGGGTCGACCAGCATTCCGGAGGCGGGCGGCAGCTCGCCATTGACCCGGACCACACCCGAAGCGATCAGCTCGTCCGCTGCGCGACGGCTCGCGACACCGGCCCGCGCCAAAAAGCGATTCAGCCGCTCTTCGGACGCGGCACGGTCACTGATTTTCCGCCACCATGCCTTCTAGCCTCGGCGTGGGCAGGTGATCGAGCGACTCGAGACCCAGCACCTGGAGAAAGCGCATCGTGGTGCCGTACAGCTTGGGTTGGCCGGGCCCGCTGCCACGCCCCACCTCTGTGATCAGGTCGCGGAGCTCGAGGTTGGTGAGGACGCTCTCGCAATTGACCCCGCGGACCTCTTCGATCCGCGAGCGAGCGACCGGCTGCTGATACGCAACGATGGCGAGGGTCTCGTACGCGGCAGCCGAGAGCTTGCCAGAAACCTCAGGGCGAAGAGCGCGCCTCACCGCTCCCGCGAACTCGGGGCGCGTAGCGAGATGGATCTCATCGTGGTGGCGCATCAACATGACACCGCGCCCTTCGAGATTCCGGCGCAGGTCCTCCAGCGCGCGTTCCATCGCGGTCCGGTCGGTGTCCGTGGCCTGCTGCAGCTCGCGCAGCTTGAGGGGCCTGTTGGAGCTGAACAGGATCGCCTCCACAGCCGGCGAGACCTCATTGTTGCCCACGAGCTCCGAGGCTTCGCCGCGAGCTCGCGGGGACCCCTTACTCACCGGCGACCTCCCTCAGCTCGATGTGGATAGGCCCAAACCTTTCCTTCTGTCGAACCCTGATCGCGGACCGTCGTAGAAGCTCGAGCACGGCGACGAACGTGACGACAGCCTCGAGCCTGTCCTCGGACTCGAGGATGAGCGCGACCAGCTCGATGGGGCCTCGTCGCACCCGCTCGCTGATGAGCTCGAGCTTCTCCTCCAGGGTCCACGTGCGCCCTGTGACGACCAGCGGCCGGGGAGGGATCCGAGCGAGCACGCTGTTGAACGCGACTATGAGTAGGCCGACCTCGAGCGGCTCCTCCTGGCCGCCTGATTCGACAGGGCGCACCGGAGGCGGGAACGCAAAGGTCTCCTGCTGCGCGCGCTCCATCAGCTCTACGGCCATCTCCTTGTAAACGCGGTACTCCTCGAGTCGCTGTCTGACCTCTTCCTCCCAACCCAGGAGGTCGGTCTCTTCATCGGTCGGCGGTTCGCCCGGCAGCAGGCGGATGGACTTGATGAGGAGCAATCGCGCGGCCATCCACAGAAACTCCGCCATCTCCTGGGGGTCGGCGATCTCGCGCGATGCGACCTCGGCCAGATAGGCGTCGGTCACTTTGGCGAGCGAGACCTTGAAGATGTCGAGCTCCTCCCGCTCGACCAGGGCGAGAAGAAGCTCCAGGGGACCTTCGAACACCGGGGTCTTCACGTCGAGTCTCGGGCCGACGTCCACGAGGGGTAAGGCTATCGCAGGTCAACCCGGTGGAATTTCTCGACTCGGGCCATGGCGCGCCAGCGTCGTGTCAGCGCGGCAGGGTTCGGAGTCTGGCTCGCGTGAGCCAGCCTGGCCGCGATCTTCTTGCCGATCACCTCGCCGACGTCCACCTCGAGGTCCGGCTGCTGGCCACCAAAGCACCATGCCTCGGCCGTCTCGTGCGGAGGGCCGGCCCCGGGGTAGCTGAGCGGGTCGCGCGCGCTCGGCCATGCGGCGTCGAGCGACACGCGACCGACGACCCGGTGGTCAGGGTGATAGCGGTAAGCCACGTTCGGGTCGAACGTCAAGAGGACGTCGGGCCTGGTGGCGCGGATCTCGCGGACTAGCTCCTCACGCAGCTCGAGGCTCTCGACGAGCTCCGCGTCAGGGTGGCGCAGAAAGGTGACGCGGTGCGCGCCCATGAGCTCGGCGGCGATCTCCTGCTCGCGCTCACGCAGCCTGGCGACCTTCTCGCGGGATTTGGTGGCGTCGCGTGCCCCCTTGTCACCAGAGGTCGCCAGCACGAAGTCGACCATCGCGCCGTGAGCGGACATCATCAGCACGGCGCCCGCGCAATAGAACTCGATGTCGTCGGGGTGGGCCACGATGCACAGAGCGCGCCTGATGCGGGGGTCGCCCGGCCCGGTGAAATGTCGGGGGCGGGCCATCTACCTGCGCCGCGCCTCGTCGAGGAGCTCGTGCGCGCGCGCCACCGCCTTGGCGGTCACACCGCCGCTCATCATGCGAGCTATCTCCCGGGCACGCTCGCCGTCGTCGCCAAGCTCTCGCACGCTGACCACATTGCGTCCGTCCGGTCCGGCCGTCTTCTCGACCACCAGGTGGTGGTCGGCGAACGAGGCGATCTGGGCCAGGTGGGTGACCACCAGCACCTGGTGGCGGGAACCGAGCGCTTTCAGCCGCAAGCCGACCTGGATCGCAGCCTCGCCGCCGATCCCGGCGTCGACCTCGTCGAAGACGAGCGTCGGCAGGTGGTCGGCGTCAGCGCCGACGGTCTTGATCGCCAGCATCACGCGTGCCAGCTCGCCGCCGGAGGCGACACGGGCAAGTGGCGCAAGGGGCTCGCCCGGATTGGCCGAGAACATCATCTCGGGGATCTCGGCACCGCCGGGCCCGATGTCGGGTTGCTGCCGGAGCTCGACCTCGAAGCGGGCTCCCTCGAGCCTGAGTCCGCCGAGCTCCGCCACGACCGACTTCTGCATCCGGCGCGCCGCGCTGGCGCGGGCCTTGGTCAGCCGGCCGGCGGCGGCCTCCAGATCCTCCCGGCGCCGGTCCCGGTGCGCCGACGCGGCGGCGACCGCCGTGTCGAGATCCCGAGTCGCGCCGACCTGGCGCTCGAGCCGGTCGCACTCCTCGATTGCGTGCTCGATCGATCCCCCGTACTTGCGCTTGATGGCATCGAGAACGGACAGGCGGGTCTCGATCGCCTCCAGGCGGCGGGGGTCCGAGTCGAGCAACTCGCCGTGCCGGCGTATCTCCGCGGCGACATCGGCGGCCTCTTCCGCAATCGACTCCAGCCGTGCAGCCTGTGCCGCCAACCTTGGATCGAGGTCTGAGGCTGAACGGATGGCGGCGGCCGCCCGGCTGACTCCCTCGTCGCGCAGCGCGGCCAGGGCCTGCT
>JBAUTF010000244.1:0-9449 GCA_049582065.1 Candidatus Dormiibacterota bacterium
CCTTGAGGGTTCCGTTGTGCGACGCGTCGAGCACGGCTTCGGCGACGTCGGGATGGAAGTGCGTGCCGGCGCCGGTGCGCACCTGGTCGACGGCGACCTCCAGCGGCATGCCGCGCCGGTACGGACGGTCTGACGTCATGGCGTCGATGGCGTCGGCCGCGCTCACGATCCACGCGAACATCGGCAGCTCGTCCCCCTTCTTGCGGTCTGGATAGCCTTTGCCGTCGTAGCGCTCGTGGTGCGAGCGAACGATCACTAGCTCGTCGGAGAGCATCTTCAGGCCGCTCAGTATGTTGAAGCCGACGACGGGGTGCTCCTTCATCTTCGCGAACTCCTCGTCGGTGAGCTTGCCGGTCTTCTGGAGGATCGCGTCGGGGACCCCGATCTTGCCAATGTCGTGCAGGCGGCCGCCGCGCTCCATGCGCACCCACGCCGCCTGCTCATCGGGCGCGTAGTGCATCTGGCGGGCGATCATCAACGCGTACTGGGTCACGCGCTCTGAGTGGCCCGCCGTGTATGGGTCACGGGCGTCGACCGCGTTCGCCAGCGCCTCGAGCGAAGACAGGATCACCTCTTCGCGGTCCTTGAACAGCCTGGCGTTGTCGATGGCCACGGCGGCCTGGGCGGCGAGTTCGGTGATCAGGTTGCGATGGTCCGCGGTGAACGCGTGCCCGTCCTGGTAATGAGCGAGGAACAGCACGCCGATCGGCTTTCCGCGCAGCTTGATCGGGACACACAGCACCGCCCTCGGGTTCAGCGGGCTGTCGGCGCCGGAGGAATGCTCCATCACTTCCATCACGGGCTCGCCTGACTCCATCACCCGGCGGCAGATCTCACTCCCGAGGCCCAGCGCGAGCTTCTCGGCAGTGACGTGGTCCGTGCCGAACCCGCCTTTCAGGACGAGCTTGCCGGAGTCCTCGAGTGCCAGGGCGCCGATCTGCGCTGAAGAAGCCTTCGCCGCCCCGGCCAGCACCTGCTGCAGCACCTGCGCCAGGTCAAGGGTCGACGTAGCGGCCTGGAGCGCCTCCTGGAGGTTCCGCAGCTCCCAGATGCTGCGCTGGTTGTTGTCGTAGAGCTCGGCGTTCCGCACCGCGACGACGCCCTGGTTGCCGAGCGTCGCCAGCACGCGCTGGTCGTCGCCGGTCCACTCGCGCTTCTTGACGTCGAACACCGAGATCGTGCCCCAGAGGCGGCCGTCTTCGAGCATCGGGGCGCAGATGGCGGCCTGGAGGCCGTACGCGGCGAGGTCTGGCGGAGAGCTGAGGTCGAAGCTCGAGCTGACGTCCGCCACGGCGGTCGCCCGCAAGCTCAACATCACCGCCCCGACGATGCCCTGGCCGTTCTGGAACTCGAGTGCGTCGACCTCCGCCGGAAAGCCGCGAGACATGATGACCGCCTGTCGGCCTTCGGCGGTGGTGCGGGTGAGCAGGCCGGCTGTCCCCATGGTGACCCGAACCGCGGTCTCCAGGGTCTTGAGCTCCAGCACGTCGGAGCCCTGCGTCACCGTGGTCAGGGCCTGGGACACCTCTCCGAGAGCATCGAGCGCGGTGTCGAGCCTGGAGGCCTGGCCGGTGACCACCTGCAGGATGCGCGAGTTCTCGACCGCGACCCCGGCCATCGAGCCGAGCTCGTCGAGGGCGGGCACGTCCCGATGGCTGAAGGTCGACGTCCCCCTGCGCCCGAGGCATAGCGCTCCGACGACCCCCGACTTGCCGCGGATCGGGGTGAGCGCCTCATTCACCGCCCCTCCCTGCGTCTCGGGCCGCAGGCCGCTGTAGATGTGCTCGTTCTCTTCGACGAGGGAGCGCAGCACCGTCTCACCCTCACGGACCTTCAGCAGCTGACCCTCGACCGGCTGCGCTTCGGCTGTCCCGTCGAGCACCAGATATGTGCTGTCGGTCTGGAACAGAAGGGCGCGGCCGGTTTCGTAGTGGATAACCTCCTTGCCCTTGTCAAGGACGAGCTCCAGGACCTCGTTCATCGTCTTGCCCGACGCCTCTTTGACGAGCTCGTTCATGAGCGAGTAGCGCGCCGACTCGCGGCGTGAGAGCGCGACCGCATGGGCGCTGGCCAGTAGGGCTCCGGCGCGCAAGGTCAAGGTGGTGGCGAGGCGCCGGTCGTCATCGCTGAAAGGCCGCGAACGGTTGCCGAGCACGATGAAGCCGCCGATGTGCTCGCCGATCGGCATCGGGACCGCGAGCAGGCCTTTGATGTGCAGGTCGTCGGGCGCGTACTTGACGATCTCGAGAAGGGGTGCCTGGTCCGTGGCGGCGAATGCCTTGCCCGCCTCGACCGCCTCGACGATCGGACCCGTGCCGGCCGCCCTGCGCGGCACAGGCTGGGGGTGCAGGTGCTCCAGGCCGATGCCCGGAGGCTGCGGGATGAACTGGTGGCCGTCGGGCGACACGAGGTAGTAACAGGCGAGGTCTGCTCCGACCTCGCGAGAGATGTTGATCGTCAGGGCCCCGACGTCGCCGGGCACGCCCGGCCCGTCCGCGTCCGAGGTCGCCGCCATGAACCTGCGGTGCTTCTGCTCGAGCTCGCCGCGCAGGACGTCCACGTCGTTGAGCTGCCGCCTGACCGTGCTGCTGAAGCTTCTGTAGGCGATGCCACCGACCACGCCTGCCAGCCCGAGGAGCAAGAGGCCGCCCAGCTGCATCAGGAGGTCGCTCTGCTGCGGGTTGAACTGAGCGACCAGCAAGGTCAGGACGAGGGCGGCGGCTCCGAGCGGAAGCACGAGGCGCCACCTCGTGTACGCGACGCCGGTGGCGAACGAAAGCACTCCTGCCACTGACGCCAGCACGGCAGCCCAGCCGACGCGGCCGGCCGCGTTCAGCGGCGCCCCGATCAAGATGAGCACGGCGGCCGCGGCGGAGAAGCCGATCCTGAGCGCGAAAGTCGCCCTGTCTGAGTTCATCAGGCGATGGGTAAGTCTAGGTGCGTGTCCACCGCGCGGAGCCTGGTTATGAAGAGTGGTCGGAGGACGGCCGCCTAAACTTCATGCCGAAAACAAAGTGACGGTTTCCGAGCTCCTCAGGATCGCCGACCACCTGGACCCCAAGGGCCAGCAGGTGGTCAGGAAAGCATATGAACGCGCCGCCGCGGCCCACACCGGGCAGCGTCGCCTGTCAGGTGAGGAGTACGTCAACCACCCCCTGGAGGTCGCCGCCATCCTCGCCGACCTCGAGCTCGACGCCGAGACGATAGCCGCCGCCCTCCTGCACGACACGGTCGAGGACACGAACTTGACGGCCGAGGAGGTCCAGCGGGAGTTCGGCCCGGAGGTGGCGCAGCTGGTCGACGGCGTGACGAAGCTGGGCCGGATCGCTCTGCGTTCGGACCAGCAGCAGCAGGCCGAGAACATCCGGAAGATGATGGTCGCGATGGCGGAGGACCTGCGGGTCGTCCTCATCAAGCTTGCGGATCGTCTGCACAACATGCGCACCCTCGATCCGCTGCCGGAGATCAAGCGTCGCAAGATCTCGCGCGAGACGCTCGACATCTACGCCCCGTTGGCCCACCGGCTCGGCATCGGCCAGATCAAATGGGAGCTAGAGGACCTGGCATTCCGCAATCTCGAGCCTGAGGCCTATGACGACGTTGTAAAGCGGATCGCCCGCAAGAGGCACGAACGTGAAACGCTGGTCTCCGACCTTCGCGACATACTCGCCCGCGAGCTGGAGAAGGTCGGCATCCAGGCCGAGATCACGGGCCGGCCGAAGCACATTTACTCCGTGTGGCAGAAGATGACCAGGGAGAACAAGGACTTCTCCGAGATCTATGACCTTTCCGCGATCCGCGTGCAGGTCGAGTCGGTCCGCGACTGCTACGGCGTGCTGGGGGTCGTGCACTCGCTGTGGAAGCCGATGCCTGGGCGGTTCAAGGACTATATCGCGATGCCGAAGTCCAACGGATACCAGTCGCTGCACACGACGGTGATCACGCACACGGGCGAGCCGATCGAGATCCAGATCCGCACGCACGAGATGCACCGCGTGGCTGAGTTTGGAGTAGCGGCCCACTGGACTTACAAGGAAAAAGGTGGCAAGAACTCGAGCTTCGACCAGAAGCTCTCCTGGCTGCGCAGCCTCCTCGAGTGGCAGAACGAGGTGGGGGACGCGGAGTCGTTTCTTGACACCGTCAAGGTCGACCTCTTCCAGGACGAGGTGTACGTGTTCACGCCTAAGGGCGACGTCCTCAATCTGCCGGCTGACTCGACCCCGGTCGATTTCGCCTACCGCATCCACACGGAGGTCGGCCATCACTGCATCGGCGCCAAGGTCAACGGGCGCATGGTCCCACTCGACTACGCGCTCCAAAACGGCGAGATCGTCGAGATCCTGACCTCCAAGGGGCCGCATGGTCCGAGCCGCGACTGGCTGAACTTCGTCAAGAGCGCTTCGGCGAAGGAGCGGATCCGCAAGTGGTTCAAGGGACAGCGTCGCGAGGAGAACGTGGCCAAAGGCCGTGACCTGCTCGACAAAGAGCTGCACCGCATGCACCGGGTCAACCTCGCCGACCTGCCCGAGTCCAAGCTGCTCGAGATCGCGACGCTGCACAAGCTGAACACGACCGACGACTTCCTGGCGGCCATCGGCTACGGCGACCTCTCGCCGCACGCTGTGGTGATGCGCATGGCGCCCAGCCTCGACGCTCCAGGAGGAGACCTCCGGGCGATCCCGCTCGTTCCCAATGTCCATCCGACGCCGCGCGTCCTGGTGCACGGTGAGAAGGGCGTCCTGACGAAGATCGCGCCTTGTTGCCAGCCCGTGCCAGGCGACGCGATCGTCGGCTACACGACGCGGGGCAAGGGCGTGACCGTGCATCGCGCCGATTGCATCAACGCCGTGAATGCGCAGGACGCCGCGCGGGTCGTGCCGGTCGACTGGGATGCCGAAGCAACGCACCTGTATCCCGTCGCGATCAAGATCGAGGCCTGGGACCGCCAGGGGCTGCTGCGCGACATCGCCACGGTCGTGGCCGAGAACCGAGTCAACATGTCGGCGCTCGAGGTCCACGTCTATGACGACAAGACCGCGGTCGTATCGGCCACCGTCGAGATCGACTCGTTGGCGCAGCTGTCGCGCCTGATGGAAAAGCTCGAAGGCGTCAAAGACGTGCACACGGTGGCCCGCGAAGCGTCGTGACGGTCCATGTTGAGGTCACGGCTGACCGGCGTTTCGCGACCAATTCGTACCTCGTCGAAGACGATTCGACCTGCGATGCCGTGGTGATCGACGCGAACCTCGAGCCCGATGCGATGGTCGAGCTGGTGCAGCGTCGCAAGGCGAATATCAAGGCGATCCTGCTCACCCACACCGACCTCGACCACATCGCCGGGCTGCACGAGCTGCTCCAGGCGTTCGGGCCGGTGCCGGTCGCGGTCCACGATGCAGAGCGCGCCGTCGTGGCCGAGGGGAAGCCACTGCGCCGGGAGTTCGGGCCCATCGCCACCAAGGTCGAGAACGTGGTCAGCCTGGTCGAAGGCGAGGCCTATCGCGCCGGCTCGCTCGAGTTCGAGGTGCTGCACACGCCCGGTCACAGCCCGGGCGGCGTCACCCTGAAGATCGGAGACTGTCTTTTCACGGGCGACGCGCTGTTTGCGGGCTCGATCGGACGCTCGGACTTCGCCAACTCGAACGGAGCGGATCTGCTCGAGGGGATCAGGACCCGGTTGCTTACACTGCCCGACGATCTTCTTGTCTACAGCGGGCACGGGCCGGCGACCACCATCGGCCGGGAGCGGCGGACGAACCCCTTTCTAACCTAGCTGCAAGGCTAGCAGTGGCCGATCGTCAGGACGACGATCAGCGCGGGCCCCAGGAGGATCAGCCACAGCGTGGGGAAGACGCACCCGACGGTGGGCAGGAGGATCTTCAGCGACGCTTGCGCCGCCTCGGTCCTGATCTTCAGCCGGCGCTTCACCCGCATCTGGGCCGAATGCGCGGCGATGGTGCGAGCGATCGGCACGCCCGTGCGCTCCGCGTGGAGGATGCCCTTGACGAGCGATGTGAAGTCATCGATGCCGGTCAGCTCGGCCATCTCTTCCAGCGCCTCGGCTCGAGGGCGCCCGAGCTCGATCTCGCGCAGCGCACGCGCGACGAGCAGCGTAAGCGGCCCTTCCTGATGGCGCACCAGCTGCTCGAGCGCGCGGTCCAGCCCGAGCCCCGCCTCCATGCTGATCGCGACGACGTCCAGCGCGTTCGGCAGCGCGGCCAGGAGCTCGGTTCGGCGGTCGCGGATGAGCTGGTCCAGCCACAGCACCGGCAGGTAAAAGCCAAGCGCGACCCCGATCACCAGGGCCACGCCGATCGCCGCGGGCGGACCGATGAGCACACCCAGCGCGATGCCGATGGCGCCCAGGGCCGCGGCGCCGGCGATCCTCAGTGTCTGGACACCGGCGGGATCCAGTCCCAGAGGGTTGCCCACGAAGTCGAGCTGACGGCGAAAGTGCTCGGCCTGGGCTGTGGGCGTGAGGCGGTTGATCTGTCGAGCCAGCCAGCGGCGGAGGGGGGCGGTCAGCCGCTCGCTGAGTGGCTTCTCCAGCTTCAGGGCGACCGCGCTCTGGCCGAGCCCGATCTCCTGTCTCGCCAGGCGCTCTCGGGCAAGGGTCGCGGCGTCGCTCGCGCGCGACGCCACGATGCCCACGGCGAGCAGGTACACCCCGAACGCGGCCACCACCCCCAGCACGATGGGCAGGGCGCTCATGCGATCGACGTCAGGCGGCGGATGATGAAGTTGCCAATCACGAGCAGGACGGCGGCCACGGCGAGAATCGCCCAGCCCACAGGATTGGTGAACATCGGCCGGAAGTAGTTGGGGACCACCAGGTACAGGAAGGCGGCCGCGACGATCGGCAGCAGCGTCACGATGAGCGCGGAGGCGCGTGACTGCGCGGTCGCGGCCATTATCTCGGCGCGCATCTCGGAACGCTGCCTCATCGTGTCCGACAGGGTGATCAGGACGGCAGGCAGGTCGCCTCCGAACGAGTGCTGAATCGTGATCACCATGACCATGAGTCGCAGGTCGTCGCTTCCGATTCGCATCACCATGTTGTTGAGCGCACTTTCGATGGACGCGCCGAGCTCGATCTCGCGCCGCGCGAGGCCGAACTCATCCGAGACCGGCGGGCCCGCGTTGTCGGTCACCGAGCTGAGCGCCTGCGTGACCGACTGCCCGGCCTTCATCGAGTTGGCGATCAGCTCCATGGCCCGTGGCAGACCGGCGTCGAACTGCTGCAGGCGGTGTCCGCGCCGGTTGTGAAGGAAGAGAGCCGGCCCGACATAACCGATGACCGCCATGACGACAAAGGGAAGGCCGAGGCCGAACCGGAGCAGGCCGAATACGGCAAGGACCACGGCGCTCGCGACCTGCAGCATCCTGAACTCATAGGGGCGCAGGTCGAGGTCTGCGCTCGCGAGGTCACGGGCGAGCGAGGTGCTCCTCTCGTTGGCCGCGATCCAGACGGGTGCGCCGGAAGGTTCGAAACGGCGGCGCAGCTGCTCGCGGACGTCGGCCAGAGAGCGGTAGGTGACCCTGGCGTTCGGTCCGAGCTCAGTGACGACCGACTGCGGAACGACGAGGCCGTACACGACGAGACCGACACCCACCGCCGCAGCGATCGCGACCAGGATGACGATGGTGGACACGGCTCAGGGGGTTGTGAAGTGCCAGCGAGCGTCCACTTCCTTCGGGCCCACACCGCTGGCTGACGTCAGTTTGGGGCAGGAGGGATCAGGCTGCTGCGGCGTGGCTGCGTAGTCGTTGAACGATTCGAGGGTGTACTTCATCGAGGCGTTGTTGAGCAGCCAGAAAAGGAACTCCGAGTCGCAGCTGGTCATCAAAACGGTGAGGCTGCTCGTCACGGCCGCTTGACTCGTGGCCGTGCCTGCCGCAGGGCCGACCCGGATCACGTCAAGGTTTCGAAACACCGTGCGCACGATTGGGGCGGGAGGAGAGGCCCCGAAGATGCTCGTGTTGATCGTGGCCAGCATCGTGATGCGGTCCCCGACCTGGACGTAACCGCCGACTCCGACCTGCTCGCCGGTCGGGACCGTAACGGCGACGAAGCCGGACGGGATCGGCAGGTAGGCGACGTCGCTGCTGCTCAGCAGGTCGCCGGACGGCGCGACCAGGTTGGCCGTGAGCGGATAGCCGGCCGGGATGTCGACACGTGCGCCCTTGCCGGCCACGTCGTTGATCGCGGTGTAAGCCTGAGGAGGCGCAGGCGAATAGTTGGCAAGCTCGAGGTCAGACGCCTGGATGACCGTGCGGGCCGCGATGCTGTTCCTCGCGACGACCACTTTGGTGCCGGAGCTGTTGCCCTGGATCAGCGGCAGGCTGGCAAGCGTGGCGGCGGTGGCGAACGCGATCACCGCGAGCACCGCCCCTATGACGACATAGAGGCGTCCGCGCCGCGGCCGCCCGACTTCAGCGCTGGTTATCGACATCAGCTTGGCGCAAGCCTCGCATTATGGACGCCAACGCGCAACTCATTCCACAAGGACGGCCTCGACCAGAGCGGTGCTGACGCCGTAATCGCCGCCCACCGCTGTCCCGGCGCCCGCAGCCGCTGAGATCGAAAGACTGCCGCATTCCAGCGTGCCGGCGACCGAAGATGTTCCGTTCACCGTGTCGGTGCATGTGCCGGGCCAGAAGATCGAGCCGAGCAGCCAGTGGCGCGCGGCCGTCCCGTTGATGGTGAGCTGGCCGGTGGCGCTCGCCGGGGCCCAGATCAACAGGTTCCAGCACGCTCGGTCCCCGGCGGGACACCACGCGGACCCGGTGCAGCTGGCCGAGTCCAGGTTTGGGGCCGTCGAGCAGGGCGCCGCGAACCAGGTGAGGTTGTTCGGCGAGTCGGCGCCGGCGTTGGGGGGGCAGGTCGACAGCGAACACGGCGTCGACCCGAACTGGCAGGCTCCGGTGCAGCTGGCGCCGCCGCCGACGGCGCACGTCCCGGACGAGAACCCGGCCTGGTTCACGAACTCGAGCGTCACATCACGGGCGAGCAGGGTCGACCCGTTGAGGCAGATTCCGCCGCCACCACCGAGCCCGGAGCCGTTGAAGTAGTAGAACCCCGGGTCGAGGACGGCGCCGGCGGCGGACCCGCCAGGCTTGAACGTCGCGATCGCGTCCGCCCACAGGGTGGAGCTCGACGACGTCATGGTTTCGCTGGCTACGGCCGCCGGCAGGCCGAGCTTGTAGTCAGAGGCAGTCGCGATCCCATTGTCGTGGTACATGGTCGACCAGCCGGCGCCGCTGCTGAAGGTGCCCGAGGTCCAGGTGGTGACAGTGATGCCCAGGTCTCCTGCGGCCGTGTCGGCCGCGCTGGTGGAAACTGTGCTTGCTGTGACGTTGGATGACGAGGTGGCGGTGCCGGTACGGTCCAGGGCGGCGACGGTTGCGACGCCGCGCCATTCGGAGAGCTGGGCAATGCTGGTGCTGCTGCC
>JBAUTF010000245.1:0-1637 GCA_049582065.1 Candidatus Dormiibacterota bacterium
CGCGAAGACCAGGCCAAGGCGGCCGCGGCCTCGACACCCGCAGCACCACCGACCGTATCGCCGCCGGTGACGCCACCCACGGTCTCACCGCCCACCACCCCGGCCACGGTCTCACCGCCGCCGCCCCCCAAGACCAAACATCGGGACGAGTGCGCCGACAGCGACCCGCCTCGTGTCGAGGTCCGATGCGAGACCGAGGTCGACATGTTCCGGATGGGCGAGATGTCCCTCGAGATCGATGGCGCTTTCGCGGTCGGCCAGGAGGACGTCGACAAGGCGATGGCCGGTCTGACCGACGCAATGTGGGTGATCGACATCGGCACCCTGGCCGTCGGCGCGGTTGAGAACGCCCCGCTAGCGGCCGGCACGTGGATCGCGGGCAAGGCAGGGTTCCCCAGCTTCGACACCATCACCTCTCTGCCCACGGATGCCGCGCTCGACGGGCTCAGGAAGCTGATCGAAAAGATGCGAGACCTTCGCCAGGCCGGCTATTGGACGCTCAAGTGCAACCGCTACCACCTCAAAGCGCGATGCGAGGTGACCTGGAGCTGCGTCGAGGGAAGCTGGGCGATAACGGCGCGCAACATGATCATCCAGCAGGTCGGCGGCCCGACGCCGATCACCTCCGAGCGCGAGATCGTCAAGCCGCCCGAAGGCGTCAACCGCGCGATCACCAGGATGGCCAATCGTTTCCGAGGCTCCAACCAGGGAGCGCAAGCCAGGCTGGACGCCTGCGCCAAGCAGTGCGCGCGCTAGCCCACTCAGGCGATGGGCCGGTAATAGACAATCAACCGCAACTCACCTCAGCAGGAGGCCGCGCACAAAGTCCAGGACAATGCCTGTGGCATCGAGGCGCCGGGCGATCCGCCCAATCAAAAAGGCAGGCATGTATTGAGGTCCACCTGGCCAACCGTGCCCCCCGCCCTCGATCTTGTACAGCACGACCCGAGCTCGCCCTCCGGCCGCCCATGACCGCCGGCTCACCGGCAAATCGTCAGGCGTCCCGGGGACGGCGTCGGTCACTGGAGTCGTCGAGCAGCCATTAACTGTGGCCCAGTCGGCGGCGATGGTCTCGACGGCCACCACGCCGCGACCAGCTGATGCAACCAAAGACCTTCGTGCCCGTCTCCGAGCCATCCAGGCCATCGGCCCCGCAGTGCGCCCTCCGGCGTAAGGCATCATCGGGTCTTTGGTCCCTTCGATGAGGAGCACGGCCGCCGCCTGCTGCGGCCGGGGAGTTGCCTGGCGCGCAGCGTCGCGCGCGGTGCCCGAGACCAGGATCAAACCAGTCGCCCGCACGATCCCCTGGCGGCCCAGTCGCTCGGCGAAAGAGGCACCGTTCGACAGACCGACCACGAAGACGGCATCTGCAATGGCGTTTCCTCCGGCGGTGAGAAGGTCGATCAGCTGCGATATGAACCGACCGTCGTCGACCCCGTCTACTCGTCCTTCTCCGCTGTCGTCCCAAATCCTGCCGATCGCGTCGGGGAAGACGGTGGCGAACCCGGCGGCCGGCCCTCGTACCGCCAGACCAGTCCAGGCGGCCATCAGGGGGCCGTTGAGGCCCGTTCCGTGCAGCACCACGAGAAGGGGCGCGCCAGGCGCCGGCTGGGGCGCCATCCAGTACGTCCTCACGG
>JBAUTF010000246.1:0-14982 GCA_049582065.1 Candidatus Dormiibacterota bacterium
GGCCACGCGCGATTCATCCGCAATATGCTTGCCGGCGCCCACGGCCTCGACGCGGTCCTGCTCGTCATCGCCGCTGACGAAGGCATCATGCCCCAGACCCGCGAGCACCTCGAGATCGTCGACCTGCTAGAGGTGAAGCGCGGCCTCGTCGTGCTTTCGAAGGTCGACCTCGTGGAGCCCGATTGGCTCGAGCTCGTCAAGGCGGAGGTGGCCGGGACGCTCGAGGGGACCTCGCTCGAAGGCGCCCCGATGCTCGGCGTCTCATCGGTTGACGGCGGGGGCATTCCGGAGCTGCTGGCGGCGCTCGACAGCCTGCTCGATTCCGCCGAAAGCCGCGCGGACATCGCCCGCCCGCGACTGCCGATCGACCGCGTCTTCACCATGAGCGGCTTCGGCACAGTCGTCACCGGCACACTGGTCGACGGGTCGCTCAGCGTGGGCGACGCGCTCGAGGTCGTTCCGTCCGGCCGAATGGTCCGGGTTCGAGGGCTGCAGCGTCACAACACGAGGGTCGAATTGGTCGAGCCCGGCAACCGCGTGGCCGCCAACTTGATCGGCGTGGAAAAGACCGAATTGTCCCGGGGCGATGTCCTCAGCCGTCCGAAGACGCTCCAGCCCAGCCGGCGCATCGACGTGGCCGTTCGCGTACTGGCGTCGGCGCCCCGGCCGCTGCGCCACGGCGCCGAGGTCGTGCTGCACACGGGCACGGTGGACGCCACTTGCCGCGTGGTCATGCTCGAAGGCGATGAGATCCCGGCAGGCGCCAAGGGATTCGTCCAGCTCTACCTCGACCGGCCCATCGCAGCCGCCGCCGGGGATCGCTTCGTGCTGCGGGTTCCCAGCCCGTCGGTGACCGTGGCGGGGGGGAGGTTCATCGACGTCGCGCCGCGCAAGCACGCGCGGCACGACTCGGCAGTGCGCAACTCTCTCGTGCGGCGCGCCGCCGGCGACGTTCTCCAGGAGGAGCTGGGCAAGTACCCGCGAGGGGTTACCGTGGCGGCCCTGCTGAAGGCGACGCTCGCCGAGAACGCCGAGCTCGGCAGGCTGAAGGCGCGCCGAGTGGGAGACTGGCTTTTCAGCGAGCAGGCCTGGTCCGCCGTCGCCGCACGCGCCACCCACGAGCTCGAGGCGTATCACAGCGCTCATCCGCTGCGCCCCGGCATGGCGCGCGAGGAGCTGCGGAACCGTCTCGGCGTGCAGGCCGCGTCATTTCCGTCGGTGGTGCGGGGGCTGGTCGACGACGGCCGCGTTGTTGAGGGCGACGGATGGCTGGCGTCGCCTGGGCACCGGGTCGAGCTCGAGACGGCCGGGGGGCCGGCGGCGGAGCTGCTTCGCCTGATCGCCCTCCAGCCTTTCGCTCCGCCTTCCCTGCCGGAGGCGATGCAGAAGAGTGGGGCGACGCCTGAGGTCGTGAGCGCGCTGGCTCAGCGAGGCGACCTGGTGAAGGTCAGCGACGACGTCGTGTTCAGCAGGGACGCTTACGCGGGAGCGATCGACATGGTCAAGGAGATCATCGCTGCCGAAGGTTCTGTGACCGTGGCGCACCTGCGCGACCGCATGGGGGCGAGCCGGCGCCCCGTGCTGGCGCTGCTCGAGCATCTCGACGCGCAGCGGGTGACGCGCCGCGTCGGAGACTCCCGCACCCTGCGGTAGAAATATGAGAGGGAACCGAGGTTCCTCCCGCGGCTTGGCCGCGGGGGCCCCAAAGGACGCGTTCCCGTGCTGCCAAGGTTTGGATTGGTAGAGTTCGCTGTAAATGCGGATCGCAGAGATGCTGGCGCGGAGCCGGCCGAGCATCTCCTTCGAGTTCATGGCGCCTCGCGACGAGGCGGAGGTCGAAGTGCTCGAGAGGACGGTCGCCACGCTGGCCGGCCACGCCCCCGACTGGGTCTCCGTCACGTACCGCGTGCGCACGGGTGAGAAGACCCTCGAGCTCGTCACGCGGATCAAGCGTCACTACCACATCGAGGCGATGGCTCATCTCACGTGCGCCAACACTGCCGACCGCACCCGCCAGATTCTCAACTGGATGGAACGAGAAGGCGTGGCCAACGTCCTCGCGCTTCGTGGCGATACGCAGACGCCGGGTCAGCCATTCGTCCCTGCAGACCCCGAGCTCCAGCACGGAAGCGACCTGGTCGCCTTCGTCCGGCGCAAAGGCTATCGGTTCGGGATCGGCGCGGCCTGCAGCGCGGAAAAGCATCCGGAGAGCCCCGACCTCGAGCACGAGTTCCGCTACATGAAGCTCAAGGTCGAGGCGGGCGCCGACTTCCTCATCACGCAAATCTTCTTCGACAACCGCCATTACCTCGACCTGGTGGCTCGCGCCCGCGCGGCGGGGATCGACGTACCCATCGTGCCTGGCTTGATGCCCGTGCCCAGCCGCCGCTCTCTCGCCGTGATGACGGCCATGTCGGGCGCGAGCGTGCCGGATGCGCTGCAGCGGGAGATCGACGAAGCCCCCGACGACGAGTCGATCCGCGCCATCGGCGTGCGTCATTGCATCGCGCAGTGCGCAGACCTGCTCGAGAAAGGCGTTCCGGGCCTTCACTTCTACACGTTCAACCGCGCACGAGGCCCGATCGAGATCCTCGCCGCGCTGCACGGCCAGCAGATGCTCGCCTCTTAGCTCACTCGATCCGGATCGCGAGGATCGCGTGCTCGGCGCTGCGTTCATAAGCCGCGAGGGTGACACGGTTAACCTACTCCCGGAATGTTGGCGGGAATCGACCTCGGTGGAACCCAGGTGCGGGTGGCGCTCGCGCGCTCGGACGGCACCCTGGTCGCGAGCGTCAAGACGAGGACCCCGCTTCTCGGCACGCCTCAGGCGATGGTCGATTGGGCCGCGGCGGAGATCGACAAGCGTCGGGGCCGCGAGAAAGTGCGAGCCATCACGATCGCCGCCCCAGGGCCCATCGACCTGGAACGCGGCGTGCTGGTCAACCCACCCAACCTTCCGTGGCGCAACGTGCCGCTGGCGGCGATGCTCGGACGCGCGACCGGGGCGAAGGTGCTCCTCGCCAATGACGCCGACATGGCAGGTCTCGGCGAGTTTCATCGGGGCGCCGGGCGCGGGACTCGCAACATGGTCTACATCACCTGGTCGACCGGCGTCGGCGGCGGCTTGATCATCGACGGCAAGCTCCACCGCGGGGCGCACGGGACCGCAGGGGAGATCGGCCACATGATCATCGATCCCAACGGCCCGCTGGACAACTGCGGCCAGCACGGGTGCCTGGAGGCGTTCATCGGAGGCGCCAACCTGGCCAAGGAGACCGGCCATACCGCGGTCGAGCTGTTCACGGAGGCGGCTCGCGGCGACCGCCACGCCCGCATGGTCGTCGAGCGCGCCGCCCGTTACATGGGCATGGCGCTCATCAGCCTGACCAACGCGATCGACCCGGAGATGTTCGTCATCGGCGGCGGCGTTTCGCGCTCGTGGGCGCTGGTCGAGCCGACCATGGTCGAGACCCTCCACTCTTCTCCGTTCATCAAGCCCGCCCGCCGGCCCCGCGTACGGCGCGCTCGGCTGGGGGACCGCGCCGGGCAGGTGGGCGCCGTGGAATGGGCGCGCATCAACCAGTAGACGACGGCGAGGTCCTGCGGCTGCTGAAGCAGGCTGCTGCCGGGCAGGGCGTCAAGGCCTGGGTTGTCGGGGGATATGTCCGGGACAAGCTGCTGGGCCGGCCGCACCCTAACCCTGACGTCGTCGTGGAGAAGGGCGACGCGCTCGCCCTCGCGACCCGGTTCGCCAGCCTTGCCGGCGCCCAGCCCCCCGTCACCTTCGAGCGCTACGGCACCGCCCAGGTGACGCTGCCCGGTCACCTGGTCGAGTTCGTCAGCGCGCGCGCAGAGTCGTATGCGGCGAATTCGCGCAAGCCGGACGTGCGGCCGGCTTCTCTCGCTGAGGATCTTCGAAGGCGCGACTTCACGGTCAACACGCTGCTGATGGATCTCGACGGGAACATCGAGGACCCTCTGGGCGGCCGCGCCGACCTCGACGCGCGCGTCCTGCGAACGCCGGCGGATCCGCTCCACACGTTCGACGACGACCCGCTCCGGATGCTGAGGGCGGTCCGGTTTGCAGCCGAGCTCGGGTTCGAGCTCGCACCCGGTCTGCTGCCGGCCATGCGCGAGATGAAGGGGCGCCTGGCCCCTCCCGTGGTCTCGGTCGAGCGAGTCGCCGGCGAGATGTGCCGCATGCTCACCTCCGAGCGGCCCGCGCTGGCCCTCGAGCTGCTGGACGCGGGAGGCCTGCTGGAGGTCGTCCTCCCCGAGCTGACCGCCTGCAAGGGCGTGGCGCAGGGGGGATACCACACCCACGACGTCTTCGGCCACACCCTGCTCACCGTCCAGGGCACGGCGGCCGACCTGCCCCTGCGCGTCGCGGCCCTGTTCCACGACGTGGGCAAGCCGTCCACCGCGACGCCCGACGGGGCATTCACCGGCCACGAGGAGGTCGGTTCGGCCATGGCCCGCTCGGCGCTGGAACGCCTGCGCTTCTCGCAGAGGGACATCGACGTCGTGGCCGACCTGGTGCGGCTACACCTCAGGCCGGTCTACTACAAGCCGGAATGGTCGGACGGGGCGGTCCGCAGGCTCGCCCGCGACGCGGGCGCCCAGCTGCCCCGTCTGATGGCGCTCGCGCGCGCGGACCTCGCCGCCTCCGCCTACCCCGAGCCGCAAAAGCTGGACGAGCTGCAAGCGCGGATCGACGGCGTGCTGGCCGAGCAGCCGTCACGCCTCGCCCCGCTGGTCCGCGGCGAGGACGTGATGAGGGTTCGCGGGATCGGCCCTGGGCCCGACGTGGGCCGGATCAAGCGCCGCCTCGAGGAGCTGGTGATCGACGGCGAGATCGCGCCAACCCGCGAGGCCGCCATGGCGTACCTGGCGTCTCATCCGGAGCTTTGATCGCGGCTGTTCCGAGGGCGTCCGGCAGCCGCTATGCTGCGGTGTGGGAGAGGACCCTCCGCGAGCCGCGAGCGCCGGGGTTTCGGTGGGATCCACAGAGGTTGGGCGTACTGGGAGGAGTGTGATGACCGACATGGCGGTTGAGACCGGCCTTGCCCGGGCCAACGGCGGGTCCGATCCGTTGGGCGTCGAGTCGAAGGCGACGGTGCTCGCCCGCGAGGACTCGCTTTCGGGAAAGCTTCAGGTCAGGGGCGGCGGACAGGTGCTCGGGAACTTCAGCGGCCACATCGAATGCGACGGCGACCTTCTCATCGGGCCGGAGGCCCACGTGGAGGCCGACATTCACAGCGCGCGCATCACGGTGGCCGGGTTCGTCCGGGGCAACGTCGTCGCTGTGAACCGGCTCAAGATCACCAGCACGGGCCGGCTCGAGGGAGACGCCCGTGTCGGAGCTCTGATCGTGCAGGAGGGTGGGGTGCACCACGGCGTGATCCGCGTCCACCCCGAGGGGGTGCCGGAGTCTGCCCCGCCGCCGAGCGAGGACCTCGCCTCCCGGCCCACGGTCGTGACCCTGAAGAGCCTCCCCAACTCGGTGGGCAAGGTCAGGAAGTTGTGGGGTGAGTTCTTCTAAAAAGCCGCCGAAGAAGCCCGCCCCCGCTCGAACCCGGGCGCCGCGCGCGAGGGCGAAGAAGACCGCGCCCAAGCCGAGGCGCCGGACCAGCGCGAGCTCGCGCGTCGTCACGCCGAAGGCCCCCGCCCCCCCGCAAACGACTGTCGTGCCGCCCGGTCCGCCACGGCAGACCGGCCCTCCTCCGCGAACAAACATCAGGCTCGCCGGCTCAGCCTCGTCGCGACTAACGATCAAGCCCGGGCAGCCTCAGGGACCCCGACCTGCGCTGGTGCCGTCGACCAAAGCACGGCCAAGCGGCATCCGGCGGCTCAGCGAAGTAGAGCTGGACGAGGACGAAGTCCTGATCGACGGCTTCGACGCCACGCTCGACGGGCAGAAGGTGCGCATCACCGCGGTCCTGGAGCGGACATGCGTTTACCTCGACAAGAGCGGGGATCGCAAGCTCGCCCGCAAGGAAGACCTCCTGATCGAGGCCGACAAGCTGCCGATCCGCCGTCGCGGAATCTGATAACCGTTCCGCTACTCTGACCCTGCAAGATGATCGAAGAGCCCAGGATCAATCGCAACCTAGCGCTCGAGCTTCTGCGCGTCACTGAGGCGGGCGCCCTGGCCGCCGCCCCCCTCCAGGGGAGGGGCAACAAGATGGCTGCCGACGGTCGCGCGGTGGAAGCCATCCGCTCGGCGCTGGCCGCCGTGGACATGAAGGGCATCGTCGTCATCGGCGAGGGAGAGAAGGACGAGGCCCCGATGCTCTTCTTCGGCGAGGAGATCGGCAACGGCCTCGAGCCCGAGGTCGACGTCGCTGTCGATCCGATCGAGGGCACGAGCCTGACGGCGTCCGGGCTGCCAGGGGCGATCTCGGTGGTGGCGCTCGCCGAGCGCGGCTCGATGTTCACGACGCACACGCATTACATGCAGAAGCTCGTGGTCGGGCGCCGGGCGCGCGGGGTGATCGACCTCGAGATGCCGGTCGAGTGGAACTTGCGGCGGATCGCCAAGGCCGAAGGCCTGCCGGTCCAGGAGCTGACGGTAGTGGTCTTGGATCGGGATCGAAACAAGGATGTCATCGCCCAGATTCGCGAGGTCGGATCGAGGATCAAGCTCATCAGCGCCGGGGACGTGGCTGCCGGCCTCGAGGCGGCGCTCGAGACGCGGTACGGCATCCACTGCATGATGGGTTCGGGAGGCGCCACCGAAGGCGTGCTCGCGGCGTGCGCGATCAAGACGATCGGCGGCGACATGCAGGCCAAGCTTGCCTTCCGCGACGATGACGAGAGGCAGATGGCGATCAATGAAGGACACAAGCCCGACCGTGTGTTGTGCCTGGACGACCTCTGCTCCGGCAACGACATCTTCTTCGCGGCGACCGGCATCACCTCTGGCGAACTGCTGAAGGGCGTCCGGTATGAAGACGTGTATGCCTTCACCCAGTCGATGGTCCTGCGCTCCGCGTCGGGCACGTTGCGCATCGTCGACGCATACCACCCCATCGAGAAGCTGCGGGCTAAAGGCCTGCTCCCCGAACAGGTCGCAATCCGCTGAGCGCCTCGGAGGCCGGGCAGTTCCTCACGGCGGCGGCCAAGTCGCTGGGCGCGCCGCAATGGGAGTGGATCGCCACAGCCCGCCTCGTCTCGCGCCAGCGCACCTCCACCGCCGCCGTCGAGGGCGTGCTGGACGGCTTGCTTTCGGGGGCCGATCAAGCGATGGTCAACGCCTTCACGAGCGGGTTTCGTGTCGCGCAGACGCAGCTGGCCATCAACAAATCTGTGACCGACGCCGCGGCCGTTGCGGCTGCGCTCGAGTCGGCGCAGGTGGTCGCCCTCGCCATCCTGGTCCGCGAGCAGATGGAGCCGTCGCAGTTCGAGGCGGTTTACCGTCCCTTCGCCAGCGTGCTGCCGGGACCCGGCTACCAGCCTCCGCCGCCGGTCGACCGCCAGATCGCGGCCTTCTTGCGCTTCCTTCCGACGCTGACGGGCGAAGTCGAGGCGGAGGTCGCGGCTGTGGCCAAGTTCTTGAGCGAGCGGCCGACCCCGGCGCCGGGTGGCGCGGGCGCTGCGGCGAACGTCGCGCCGGCAGCCTCGGGGCTGGACCCCGCTGCCAACTACAGCTCTGCGTGGAAGCTCGTGATCGCCACTGCGAACCAGAGCGGGCGCACGCTGGCTTTCCGCGTGATGCAGGACAGCGCGGAGCAGGCGGCGCCGCATGACGGTCTCGGCATCGTGGGTTTTGCGGGCGTGGCCGGCGGCGGCATCTTCATGCGCGACGTGCTTCCGCTCGAGAAAGTCCTGTTGCTCTACGAGCCTTTCGCCGCCGCCTTCCCGTACGAATCCCTGGTCTGAGGCGCGCTAGGCGGTTCGGACTCCGGCCGCCTTCTCCAGGCCAAGCTCCTGGACCGCCACCTCGCGCATTTTGAACTTCATGACCTTGCCGGTGACGGTCATGGGGAACGAGTCGACGAACTTCCAGTGTCGGGGGATCTTGTAGGACGCGATCTTGCCCTTGCACCAGGCCGCGAGCGTGTCGCCGGTCGCCTTCGCCCCCTCGCGCAGCTTGACCCAGGCCATGACCTCCTCGCCGTACTTCTCGGACGGCACGCCGATGACCTGGACGTCCGCGATCTCAGGGTGCCCGTACAGGAACTCTTCGACCTCGCGCGGATAGATGTTCTCCCCGCCGCGGATGATCATGTCCTTGATCCTGCCCACGATGTTCACGTACCCGTCGACGTCCATCGTCGCCAGGTCGCCCGTGTGCATCCAGCGGCCGGGGTCGATAGCGAGGCGCGTCGCATCCTCGTTGTTCCAGTAGCCCCGCATCACCATGTAGCCGCGACTGCACAGCTCACCCGTTTCGCCGCGTGGGACGACGACGCCTGTCGCCGGGTCGACGATCTTGATCTCCACGTGCGGATGCACACGTCCCACGGTCGACACGCGCCGATCCAGCGGGTCGTCGGTCGCGCACTGGGTCGATACCGGAGACGTCTCGGTCATGCCGTAGGCGATCGTCATCTCTGGAATGTGCATCAGCGTCTGCACCTTCTTCATGACCTCGACCGGGCAGGGCGACCCCGCCATGATCCCCGTGCGGAGCGTGCTGAAATCGAAATCCTTGAAACGTGGGTGCTCGAGCTCGCCGATGAACATCGTTGGCACGCCATATAGCGCGGTGCACCTCTCGTCCTGGACGGTCTGCATGGTCACGACCGGGTCGTAGGCCTCGGCCGGGACGACCATCGTGGCGCCGTGGGTGGTGCAAGCGAGGTTGCCGAGCACCATCCCGAAGCAGTGGTAGAAGGGGACGGGAATGCAGACGCGGTCGTTCTCTGTGTAACGCAGCGTTTCGCCGATGAAGAATCCGTTGTTGAGGATGTTGTGGTGGGTGAGGGTCGCTCCCTTTGGAAACCCGGTCGTGCCGGAGGTGTACTGGATGTTGATCGGGTCGTCGAACTGCAGCGTGGCTTCGACTGCGTGGAGCTCGTCGCCGGACACGCCTGCGCCGTCGCGCTTGAGCGCCTCCCAGCCGTCTTCGATCACGAGCGCCTCACGAAGCTCCGGACAGCGGCCCTTCACCTCGGCGAGCATCGCGCGGTAGTCGGCCTGGCGAAAGGCGGCGGCGAAGATGAGAAAGCTGATGCCGGACTGGTTCAGCGCGTACTCGAGCTCCGAGGTGCGGTAGGCGGGGTTGATGTTGACGAGGATCGCGCCCATCGCCGCGGTGGCGTACTGCGTGATCACCCATTCGTAGCGGTTGGGAGACCAGATGCCGACGCGGTCGCCTTTCTTGACTCCGCGGGCGATCAGGCCGCGTGCGACCTCCTCGCACTGCTCGACCAGCTCCCGGTACGTCGCGCGGTAGCCCTGGTAGGGGACGATCAGCGCCTCACGGTCGCCGAAGCGCGAGGCGGTACGGCTCAAGTTCTTGAAGATCGGCTCGCCGAGCAGAGGGACGTCGCTGGCTCCATGGACGTAGCTCAATTCAGGCATCTCACTCGCCTCCTTCAGACCTGATTCTCCTCCTGGCCACGCGCTAACGCTGGCTCTCGGAAAACAAAGCTCTTGACACAGAGCATGGATCGTCGCAAGTTGTTGTCAATTCGTTCTCCGTCCGGGTCCACCGACAGTTCGCGCAAAGGTTGGCCTCCACAAGTAGGCAACGGCCGTAAAGCGGCGCAGAAAACCAGACGCGTGTCACCCGGTGGCATTCCGGTCGAGGCGGTGTCCGCTGCAGGCGCCGCCTCGTTTCATGTCACCGCACCGACTTGATCCGGCTGACCAGGACGGTGCCGGCGAACAGGAAGACGACTGCGCTCGAGAACACGATCCGATAGCCGCCATTGCCGTGCGGGCCATTGAGGTGGTCGAGCAGCGCTCCGCCGAACAGCGGGATGACCGCCTGGGGCAGAGTCAGCGCGACGTGGAAGAGGCCCATGTCCTTGGCGGACTGGTTCTTGTCGGGCAGGGTGTCGCAGGCAAGCGCCCAGTCGACCGCGAAGTAGAGGCCATAACCGACCCCGTAGGCGACTCCCAGCGCGAATACCAGCGGTATGGCGTTTGGATAGAAGGCGATGAAGATGATCGCGACGAACGCCTGGGCCGCCCCGGAAAGGTAGACGAACGCCTTCCGGCGGTGAAACCGGTCGGAGAGCAGGCCGCCGAAGAAGCCGAAGGGAAGCGCGGTGACCACCACGACCAGCAGCCAGTTCGACGTGAACGTGTCGGGGTTGGTCGTGGAAGGGATGACGACGTCTCGGAAAAAGTTGTGCAGGTTGTACAGCACGACCGTGATGCCGGCAGAGACCATGAGCCTTGTGAACACGACCCACGCGAAATCACCCTCGTGCAGCGGCCGCAGGAACTCGAGGGTCGCTTCGCGGAAGGAGCGCTTAGGGTGGCTGGCGACCGGCGTCAGGCCTTCACCTTTCGCGGCCCAGATGGTCGCGGAGAGGGTGAGCACGATCACCACCGCGAAGATGAGGTAGACCTGCGGGTTGATGGGTGCTGTCGCCGATTTGGGCTCGACCAACGACGTGACCCCCAGGCCTGCACCGATCCCGAGCTGGGTCATCGTGGCAAGGAATCCGCTCGCCTTGCCGAACTGCTGTGCCGGCACGACGTCGGGGATGATCCCGGCGTAAGCGGCCTGGGCCCCGTTGAAGAAGAACTGGACGACCGCGTAGCCGATGACCAGCTGCGGGTAGCTGCTGGCCGTGGCGAGCAGGTACAGCCCCGGGAGGGTGAGCAGCGTGCCGGCGACCATGATCGGTCGCCGGCGCCCGAAGCGAGTGCTCATGCGATCGGACCATGCCCCGACGAGGGGCGGCACGGTCACGGCGAGCAGGCCTCCGAGGCCGATCGCCACGCCGATGGCCGTGTTCTGCTGTCCCGTCGACTTCGAAACGGCGTGGTCGACCTGGCTCTGGATCAAAACCGTCGTGAGAGGGAGCCAGAGAAAGTTGCTGCCGAACCAGAACGCGCTGAGGGCGGTGTGGCGCAGGTTGCCGAAGCTGGATTCGACGGGCTCGACCGTAGCCCCGACTACCGTCATGGCCGCAAGGCTACTGTTAATCGGCTTTCCTGGGAGACCGAAAAGCTGTAGGCTGTGGCGGCCCCCTTGCCAAACGTCTTTTCGCGCGCCAAAGAGATCCTGGTCGACGTGCCGCGACACGGCAAGCTCGCTTATTGCCTGTTGCGGGACAAGCGCGTGCCCGCAGCCCCCAAGGCGGTGCTGCTGGCCGCTCTCGGCCTGATCGTCAGCCCGATCGACTTCCCGGCCTGGATCCCGGTCGTGGGCGAGCTGGACATGGTGGCGCTGGGCGTGCTCGCGGTCGAGACGTTCATCGAGGCCTGCCCAGATGACATCCGCAGGGAGCACGAGGAAGCGTTGAAGGCGAAGCAGAGCCTGTGGGACCGGGACGTCCGCGACACGGTCGCGGCCGCGCGCGACGGTGGCGGGCGCCTGTTCGGTCGGGTCCGATCGCGGTTCCGCCGCCGCGACGAATACGAATCGATTTCGGAGGTCTTGTGAATTGCGGGTGATGCTGACTCAGGATGTCGAGAACCTCGGCCGGGCCGGGGACGTGAAAGAGGTGGCGGACGGGTACGGGCGCAACTTCCTGCTGCGCCGCAAGCTCGCCGTGGCCGCCGGCAAGGGCGTCGAGGGCGAGGCCAGGCGGCTGCGCGACGCCGCCACCAAGCGCGAGACCAAAGAGCGGAACGACGCGCAGGCCGTGGCGGACGAGATCGACAACAAGACGGTGGTCGTCCGGTTGAAGATCGGAGCAGAGGACAAGGCCTTCGGCTCGATCACCAACCAGGACATCGCCGCCGCGCTGAAGGCCCAGCACCGGGTCGAGATCGACCGCCACAAGATCGACCTCAAAGAGCCGATCAAGACGCTTGGCGAGCATCAGGTCGCCCTCAAGCTGCATCGGGACGTGGACGCCCACGTCAACGTGATCGTCACGCAGGACCGCTAGGCGCCGCGGACAGCTAGAGCATTGGCGACCACGCTTCCCCTTTCCCCCGGGCGGGTACCGCCGAACGATCTCGACGCGGAGATGTCGGTCATCGGGTCCATCCTGGTCGATCCTCTGTCGATCGCCAAGGTCCTGCAGTTCCTGCACCCGGAGGACTTCTACCGCGAGAACAACGGCCAGATCTATCGCGCCGCCCTGGACCTCTTCGCGTCCGGCGAGCCGATCGACAACGTCACGCTCGCAGCGCAGCTGCAGACTATGGGGTTGCTCGACCGAGTCGGGGGTCGGGCACAGCTCGCAACCATGCAGGGCGCGGTGCCGACCGCTGCGAACATCGAGTACTACGGCCGCATCGTCAAGGAGAAGGCGTACAAGCGCCGCCTGATCTCGGCGGGCGGCAGCATCGCCGGGTTCGGTTATGACGACTCGGTCGAGGCCGAGGACGCCATCAACCAGGCCCAGTCACTCGTGTTCGGAGTGGCCGACGACCGCGACCAGCGCGAGCTCGCGCGCCTCTACGACCTGCTCGGTCCGGCGATGGAGCGCATCTCGCTGCAGATGGAGAGCGGGCAGGGCATCGTGGGCATACCCTCCGGGTTCCACGACCTCGACCGCATGACGGGCGGGTTCAAGGATTCCGACCTGATCATCGTCGCGGGCCGTCCGGCCATGGGCAAAACGTCATTGGTCCTCAACGTCGCCCTTCACGCGGCGCTCGAGGCCAAGAAGTCGGTGGCCATCTTCAGCCTCGAGATGTCCAAGGAACAGCTGACCGAGCGGCTGCTTACGGAGCAGGCGCAGATCGATGCGCAGCGCATGCACCGAGGCCTCCTCACGGAGGCGGAGTTCGACCGGGTGTCGAACGCGCTCGGTCCTCTCGGGGAGGCCGCTATCTTCATCGACGACACGCCGGTGATGGACGAGCTGACGCTGCAGCTCAAAGCGCGCCAGGCCAAGATGCGCCACAACATCGACATGATCCTTCTGGACTACCTGCAGCTCATGCACGGGCGCTCGCGCGGCGATGACAACCGCGTCCAGGAGGTTTCGGCGATCTCCCGGGCGCTGAAGGGGCTGGCGCGTGAGCTCCGGATCCCCGTGATCGCGATCTCTCAGCTGAGTCGCGCCCCCGAGCAGCGCCCCGACAAGCGTCCGATCCTGAGCGACCTCAGGGAGTCCGGGAGCATCGAGCAAGACTCGGACGTCGTCATGTTCCTGTTCAGGCCCGAGTACTACAAGTCCGACGAGCGGCCCGGGATCGCCGAGGTCATCGTGGCCAAGCACCGCAACGGACCGACCGGCACGATCGAGCTCAAGTTCCGCCGCGACCACACTCGCTTCTACAACCTGGAGATGAGGCGGCCCGAACCGGGCACAGAGTAATGAGAGGAAACCGGCGGTTTCCTCTCATCGGGCCGTCGGCCAAGCCGACCCGGCCTCCGGCGGCCGGGCAAGCGGCCCTGCTCTCCTTTCCCGGGATTGGTCTGGATCAATAGGTGGTAATCATCCTGGTCGGCGGCCAGTGGGGCGACGAGGGCAAGGGGAAGGTCATCGACTATCTCGCCGAGAGGGCCGACATGGTCATCCGCTCCCAGGGCGGCAACAACGCAGGCCATACCGTCATCACCGAGCACGGCGAGTTCAAGTTCCAGCTGATCCCGTCGGGGATCCTCTACCCGCAGTGCACCTGCATCATCGGCAACGGGGTGGTCGTCGACCCGATCGTCCTGCTGCGCGAGATCTCGCAGCTGCGCGAGCGCGGCATCGAGCCTAAGAACCTCATCGTCAGCGAGCGCGCGCACATGGTCATGCGATATCACCCGCTGTTCGATCAGCTCGAGGAGGACGCGCGTGGCGATGACCGCCTGGGCACGACCTGGCGCGGCATCGGTCCCGCTTACTCGGACAAGATCCGACGGATCGGATTTCGCGTCGGCGACCTGCAGAAGGAAGCCTTCATGCGCAAGAAGCTCGCGTTCGTCGTCGGCCAGGTCAAAAACCCCATCCTCACCAAGCTCTACGGCAGAGAGCCGTACGACTGGTCGAGCATGCTCGAGGAGTACATGGGCTATGCCAGGCAGCTCGATCCCTACATCAAGGACACGTTCCCATTGATCCAGGACGCACTGGACCGCAACGCCAACATCCTGCTCGAGGGCGCGCAGGCGACCATGCTCGACCTTGACTTCGGCACCTACCCATACGTCACAAGCTCCAACCCGACCGCTGGTGGCGCGCTGACCGGCAGTGGGATCCCTCCCACCAGGGTCGATCTGACCATCGGCGTCTTCAAGGCTTACACGTCACGCGTCGGCTACGGGCCGTTTCCATCGGAGCTGCTCAACGAGGTGGGGGACCAGATCCGCGAGCGAGGCCACGAGTTCGGGACGGTCACCGGCCGGGCGCGCCGCATCGGCTGGTTCGACGCCGCGGTCGCCCGCTACGCCGCTCGCATCAACGGCGTCGGCTGCGCTGCGCTCATGCGCCTGGACATCCTCGACGATCAGCCGCTGCTGAAGATCTGCACCGGGTACAAGTTCCGCGGCAGCCGCTACGAACACCCCCTCGCCAACATCTCGCATTACAAGCACTGCGACCCGATCTACGAGGACATGCCCGGCTGGGAGACGGAGATCGGCGGAGCGCGCTGCTGGGAGGACCTGCCCCAGCGCTGCCGCGACTACATCGACCGCGTCGGCGAGCTGATGGGGGTCAAAGTCGAGCTGGTGGGGACCGGGCCGCGCCGAGACCAGTTCGTGACGCGGGGCCGCAAGCTCTTCGACTGACCGCGCGTGAAGGTAGAACCGCCCCCTGTCACCGAGCTCAGCTGGCCCCAGGTGCACGCGTTTGAACGAGACTCAGCTCGCGCGTGGGACGCTCTTGACGACCCTCAAGTGGGCCTCGCGCTGGGCCAGCCGGCGGTTGCGCTTCCAGCGCTCCATCGAGCTCGAGGCGGCCCACA
>JBAUTF010000247.1:0-8773 GCA_049582065.1 Candidatus Dormiibacterota bacterium
GCGAAGGTCCACTTCACCTTCCCGCGGTGAGGGTTGGCCAAGGAGACCATCCCGTCGCAGTACCAGACGGGCGTTCCCATCCATTTCCAATCTTCCGTGACGGCCGGGTCGGCCTCCCGCATGATCCGCCGGATCGTGGCGAGCACCTTGCCCCGCCAGTCGGGGATGCCGGCGATGTGCTGATCGATCTGCTCCGAGGGCTTCAAGCGACCTCCTTTTTGAATTTCTTCGGCTCGTCGGGCGGGCTGGGAAGGCGTGTCAGCACGGCGGCTGCCTCAGCCCGAGTGTGTTGCCTGCCGCATCCTTCACCGTCGCGATGAGCAGGCCCCCGCCAACGTCCTTGACGTCCTGAACGGTCTGGGCACCGGCATCCACCAGAAGCCGCAAGCTGGCGCCAATGTCCTCGACCTCCCAGTAGGCGATCGGCCCCCCGCTGCGACCGTTGGGATCGAGGCCGATCTCGAGGTCGCCAGTTCTGAACCCGGCGTAGTAGGGCGCGTCGGCGTACGGCTCGACACCGAGCAGCGCCTTGAAGAGCGTCTTCGCCGAGGCCATGTCCTTCGCGGGGTAGACGAGCAAGGACATACGTCGGTTCATGAGCTCCTCCTGTTCACGGGGCGGTCGATGCTCGCGTCTTCGCTCTGGCTGAACCTGATGAGGTTGCCGGACGGGTCGCGGAACGCGCACTCCCTCGAGCCGTATGGCATATCCATCGGCTCCTGCAGCACCTCGCCACCTCCGGCCAGAATGTGCTCGAAAGTCGCATCGCAATCCTCGGTGCTGAAGATGACGCCGCGAAGCAGACCCTTGGCGAGCATCTCCTTCATGACCTTGCGGTCGGCCAGTGGTGCGTTCGGGTCTGCAAGCGGCGGCTCGAGGACGATGCTGACGTCCGGCTGGGCCCTGGGGCCGACCGTGGTCCAGCGCATGCCCTCGTATTTGACGTCGTTGCGTACCTCCAGCCCGAGAAGATCTCGGTAGAAGGCGAGCGCCTCGTCATGGTCGTGGACGGCGATGAAGCAGTTACGAAGTTTCAGGTTCATGCGATCCACCTTAAGGGTGGTGCGACGCGGCCGCTTCTTCATTTCTGATCGGTTTTGTCATCACCATGATCACGCAGGAGGGGATGACGGCAGCCGCGGAGTGGCTGCGCGCCCGATAGGCGCTGGGCGACTCGCCGACGAGCTCAGTGAAGCGCGAGCTGAACGAGCCCAGCGAGGTACAGCCGACCGCGAAGCACGTGTCGGTGACTGACATGTCGCCGCGCCTGAGCAGGGCTTTGGCCCGCTCGATCCTGCGGGTCATGAGATAGCTGTACGGGCTCTCGCCGAACGCAGCCTTGAAGCTGCGGGAGAAGTGACCCGTCGACATCGCGGCCGACCGCGCAACGGCCGGCACGTCGAGCGGCCGGTCGAACTCGCGATCCATGCGGTCCTTCGCCTTGCGCAGCCTTACCAGGTCGCGGATGTACATGAAACAGAATCCATGGTACGCAGGCCGCCGTCTCGTCGAAAATGCGATTGCCTGGGTCCTCAGCACGCGAGCAAGGCCGGCACGTCAGGGGCGATGGAATCGAGCAGATTTGAAGAAGCCACCGCGGCAGTAGGCACCTAGCATGAGGGTCGTTCCCATCAATATCGCAAGGGAGGAAACCTCCAGTGAAGGACAAACAGAAGTCGGCCAAGAGCACCACCGCGACCAAGAAGAGGTACGACGGATTCACGGACGAGGAAAAAACCGCGATGCAGGACCGCGTCCAGGAGATGAAGGTGGGAGCTCGCCGCGGCCCGCGCGCGGACAAGGCGGACGGGGAAAGCGAGGTGCTCGCGAAGATCGCCGAGATGCCGGAATCCGATCGCGCCCTGGGCAAGCGGCTCCATGCTGTCATCAAAGCCAGCGCGCCGGCCCTCTCACCGAAACTTTGGTACGGCATGCCCGCCTATGCCAAGGACGGCAAGATTGTCTGTTTCTTCCAAAGCGCGCAGAAGTTCAAGACGAGGTACGCGACGTTCGGCTTGAGCGACGCGGCGCACCTTGATGAAGGCACCATGTGGCCGACCGCCTACGCTCTGACCCAGTTGACCGCCGACGACGAGGCAAGGATCGGCGCGCTCGTGAAGAAAGCGGTGAGCTGAGGACGACATGCTTAAGCGCGCTCGGCGAGGTCAGCGATGATCACCGGTGAACAGTCCTCCTGTTCGAGCGAGTCCAGCAGGTCTTCCCCTCCCGGGAGCGGTCGCCCGGCTAGATAGTGCTGGCCAACCCGACTTCATGGCAGAAAGGCGCGATCAGCCGATCACGCCTTCCCGCAAGATTCTCGATTGACCTACCTACTCGAGACCAGCGCCCGTATCGCTCTGATCGAATGGCGGCGAGAGGCGGTACGGCGGCGTTTCGCGCGCGTCAGTGCCGGTGACGACGTCATCGCTACCTCGTCGGTGGTGCTGTTCGACTCTGGTACGGCGTTGCTAAGAGCCAGCTCATCAAGGCGAACGCCGAGCGCATCGCAATCTTCCTGCCAGGTCCACTCGAGGTTCTGGACTTCACGGCAGAAGACGCGGAGCACCCTATGCCGCCTTGTGCACCTCGCTCACCCTTGGCTTTTCACCGAACCGCGCGCCTCTGACCGCCACCTGCTGGAAGATGAGTCCCCCGATCACGGCATAGCCGAGCATGGAGACGATGACGATGGGGTCGACCCACGCCGTGTTCGACGTACTGGTCAGAAAGCGGTCGACGCCTGACAGCCAGCCCTGCGACGTGGTCTCGATGGCGAAGATCTGCGGGATCAGGTAGAAGGCGCCGCCGATCGCGAGCAGCACGGTAGCCACGCGATAGGTCTCGAAGTCGTCGTCGGTGTCATAGAGCAGCTTCACGTAGAGGCTTGCGAACAGCAGCAGGCCGGCCAGTGGCGCGGTCAACGGAAGCGGGATCGTGGTGAGGAGATTTGGAAACAGGAAGATCAGGCTCAGGGCGAATGTGATGAGCATCACGGCGTCGCGCACGAGCACATAGCCGAGCCACCAGACGTCGGCGCCGAAGCGAAGTGAGAGCTTCTTGATCGTCCGCAACATATATGGACGAGAGAGATGGAAGATCACCGTCAATGCCCAAAGCGACGGCAGCAGGGCCGCGATCGTGGAAACGACCCACTGTTCGCCTCCGTGAAGGATTGCCTGGACTATCGCAGCGGTAACCTGGTCTGGGGTCATCTCATCTCTCCTTTCAGGCTCGCACGCGTCCCGACTGCGCCCGCACGCTCGTGTCGGAAGGACCGCGCAGGTTGTACGCCACCGCTACCAAGCCCATGACCGCAATGGCGGCGACCGAGAACCAGCACAAGCCGACGGCCACGCCTTGATCGGTGGTCGTGGTCAGGGCTTTGCCAACATCTGTCCAGACGGGGCCCCACTTCACCTCAGACAGCTGGACGCCGAGCATTGTCGGCACCAGGTACAGGGCGCTGCCGGCGCCCAACAGCGTGGAGACGAGCTTGAACGCCTGGGGGTCGTTGTCCGCGTCGGCGAAGAGCTTGACGAGGAGAACGCCGAAGAGCGCGACCGTGGCCAGCGAACCTCCGATGGGAAGCGAGTTCGACAGGAGAACGTCGGGGTACAGGAACATGAAGCTGAAGATCGCCGTGACCGCGATCATCAAGTCCCGCAAGCCGATGTAGAGCACCCACCAGATGTCGGCGCCCAACCGCAGAGAGAACTTCTGGGTCGTCCGCACCATGTAAGGCCGAGCCAGGTGGAGGGCCACGACCAGCATCCAGAGCAGCGGCAGAGCGGCCGCCATGGTTCCCTCGAGAAACTGCTCCCCACCCGTGAGAAAGGCATTGATGATGGCCTGGCTGAGCTGGTCTACGGTCATACGGACACCATCCTTTTCACCTGGATTAGCTGGCAGCTGGTGACGACATCGCAGCGCAGGCAGCGTTGGGCTTCGGCGCGCGCGATCTCTGGGACAAAGCCAAGGGAGAGCTCTCCGTAACGTCCTTCCAGCGCGACCTGCCCCAACTGGCTCTCGGCCCGCGCGCGGTTGGCCAGGTCGATCGCCACCCTGTCCATCACAGGCAGCAGGGCCTGGCTGCGCCAGGGCGCCACGTAGCGCGTCGCGGGCAGCCCGCGCAGGTAGCGATCGATCGCCCACGCCGCACGCTGGCCCTGGGCGACGCCCTCGATGACGCTCTTCGGGCCGGTCGCGACATCGCCTCCGGCGAAGACGCCGGGCTGGGCCGTCATCAGCGTCTCGGAGTCGGTGAGCAGCCCACCCCACTCCCCGAACTGGATGCTCGAGCCCTCGGGGAGTATTGACGGGTCCGGTGCCTCGCCGATGGCGACCAGCAGGTTCCGCGCCCGGATGGTGAAGGTGTCGCCTGGCACCGGCGCGACCTTGTTCCGACCGTCCGGCCCCTTGCCGACAACCTCGAACCGCTGGCAGCGAACCTCGGTCATGACGCCCTGCCGGCCCAGCACCTCGACCGGTACGACCAGTGGCTCGATGACGACGCCCTCGTGCTCGGCGGCGCGGAGCTCCTCGTACTGCGCCGGCATGTCCTCCCTCGTCCGGCGGTATAGGACCCGCACGCTGCCGGCGCCGGCTCGCCACGCCGACCGCGCGGCGTCCATCGCCGTCGAACCTCCGCCGACGACGAGCGCGTCGCCACTGAGCTTCACGTTCTCGCCCAGGTTCACGCGCTTGAGGAACAAGGTCCCGGGCCACACGCCGTGCAGGTCCTCGCCAGGCACGCCCAGGGGCTGGCTCTTGGTCGCACCGGTAGCGATCAGGATGGCCTTGTAACCCTGGCTCTTGAGATCGTCGAGGCTGAAGTCCCGGCCCAACGCCGTGTTCAGCTTGAGCTCGACCCCGAGGTTGAGGATGCGATCGATCTCAGCCTGCAGCACATCCTTGGAGAGCCTGTATTCAGGGATGCCGATCGCCATCATGCCGCCCGCGACCGGCATCGCCTCGAAAACGGTCACCCCAAAGCCACTCCGGACCAGCTGGTAAGCGGCGCTGAGCCCGGTCGGGCCGGCGCCGATGATCGCCACCCGCTCCCCCCTGCGAGAGGCCGGTGGGGGCGCGGTCGGGTAGCCCTCCATGCCATGGTCGGCGGCAAACCGCTTGAGCTCGCGGATTGCGATTGGTTCGTCCATGACCCCGCGACGGCACGCGGTCTCGCAGGGCGCCGTGCAGACGCGGCCGCACACTGACGGAAAGGGGTTGTACTCGGCGGCGACGGCCAGCGCCTCCGCATAGCGCCCTTCGCCGACCATAGCCACGTAGCGACCAGCGTCGGTGCCGACGGGGCAGGCCTCCTGGCACGGGGACAAGAGGCGTTCCTCTCCTTCTCCCTGAGCGTTCCACGTTCGCCACGTCCGCCAGCTCTCCGGCCGCTTGACCGCGCGCCAGCGCGCAAGGTCCCCCCACGGGTCCGTGTGCAGGTCCTTCAGCGACTCGGTCGTGTAGTCGGTCAGCGCAGCCCAGCCTGTCTCGGACTCGGGGCCGTGACGAATCGGACCCTGGGCCGCCGCCAGGTCGGCCGCCCCGGCCACCACGTCGATCGTGATCACTGCTGTCGGACACTCCACCGAGCACACCTCGCAGCCGATGCACTCTCCGGACTGGATCGGGAACTCCATCATCCAGGGCTGCTGGCTGGTCGAGCGCTCGACGCCCGACTCTATCGACGGGGACATGGTGCGGGTCATGTCCAGGGCATGGACCGGACAGACATCCATGCAGACCCCACAGTTGAGGCAATTGGATCGGTCGACTTGAAACCGGTAGGCCATCGCCGTCAGTCCTCAGTGCACACGTTGAGGAGCCGCCGGCGGGCCCAGTAGGGTCTAAGGACTCTATTCGAGGCATTTTGGGGGCGATGAGCTTATACGTATGAGCCGCAGCCATCCGGATATTTCTGCAGTACCCTCTACATGGTTATCTAGATATGCCAGGCACCGATCCCAGGCCGGCAGTGATGCGCGTGATGCTGGTGGAGGAGCACGCCCTCGTTCGCGAAGGCATTCGAAGAATCCTGGAAGCGGAGCCGGACCTCGAAGTCGTCGGAGAAGCGAACCGCGGTGACGACGCACTCAAGCTGCTCGACGATCTGCGTCCTGACGTCGTGGTGATGGGAGCTCGCCTGGCTGGGATGAGCGGCATCGAAACCACGCGGAGGATCCGCAGTGCTTCCCCAGAGGTCCGTGTCCTGATCCTGTCGGCGCAGGCCGACTTCGCACTCGAAGCCCTGCGCGCCGGCGCCTCCGGATACATCTTGAAGACGGCCACCAGTCGTGGGCTGGTCGCGGCGCTGCGCAGCGTCTTCCTGGGTTCGACGGTCATTCAGGGGGAATTGGCGGCCGGACTCGGCATCTGGGGACCAAGCGGCAGATCTCAGCTGACTGATGTCTTGAGCCACCGGGAGGCGCAGATCCTGAGGCTGATCGCCAGGGGGCTCACCAACCGGGCCATCGCGCGCGAGGTCGGCATCGCGCCTCGCACCGCCGATCAGCACGTGCACAACATTTTGATCAAAGTCGGCGCGAGATCGCGCGCCGAGGCGGTGCGCTATGCAGTCGAACACGAGCTCGCGTCAGCGAAAGAGGTCAGCGCCCTATAGCCGCCCGACCGCGAAAGGTGTCGGTACTTGACCACCTCCTTGGTGAAGCGCCCGCAACGAAATGCATTGCCGGCCGCCCATTCCGATGCAGTCCGCCAACTCGTTATGGCCGCACCCAGGCTCCGGGGCCATTTCTGAATTCAGAAATTGGTCGGGGGAGGGGACACTAGTTGAACTCTCGAATTGAACTCGGGGAGGCGTCCTCGATCTGCTTAGGGCCCATTGCCGCGTCGGCGTGCCGCCACAGCCATGTAGAAGGGGAGGGGCAGGACCTAACCGGGCGCCATCGACCGGCTGACTCAGGACGCCACGGCGGCGGTGCTCTCGGTCATCGGCTCACGAAAGATATCCAGCAGGCTCGGTGCCCCACGGACCTGCGCCGGCCAGCCTGTCACTGCAGCAGAGAGAGACCGCTCGGGGCCACGCTGCGGGACGGCAGAGACTGGGGTCCGGTTCCCACCTGGTTGGTCGCGCTCACATAAAACGTGTATGAGGCGCCGTTGGCCAGCCCTCCGACGATAGCCGTCTCCGGGGTCGGCCACCCACTGATCGTCACCACCTGGGCGATCGTCGATCCCGTGTACACAGTCACCGTGTAGGACGTGACTCCAGAGCCTCCGTCCCAGGGCGGAGCCGACCAGCCAACTGTGGCCAGCCCCGGCCCCGGAACCGCCGTGACCGCCGCCGGCGGGTCGGGCACCTCTGGCGAGACCGGTCCTGTTGCTCCGATGACGCTCAAGTACGCGGCCGCTTGACCGGTCGCGCTTCGAAGAGCGTTCCAGCTGTCCGCGCCAGACATGGTTCCGGCGGCTCCGTCTTCCGACAGGACACCTGTGAACTGCATTGGCGGGAGCCCGACGCTCTGGGCGTATTGGTTCACGCTTTGCCACTGGCTGGCCATCACGGCGATGTAGATCTCGGGCATGGGGCAGGCCGGCGCCGCTTGCCAGGCGACGTGGTAGACAGCTGCCGCCGACCACCCGGGTTCATTGGGTACGTAATCGCCATAGTCGACCATCAGCCCATCCCGGCTTGCCAAGCACGGCTTGGACGCGCCCGACGCGGTCGCGTAAGCGTCAACCCAGGCGGCGGTGGTCGGCCCGTCGTACCAGCTGCCGTCGCTCGACTCCTCGATGTCATTGCCGGCCCAGGTTGCGACCGGTGTGGGGAGGCTCCGCGCAACGGCTGCGATCGGACTGATGACCGACCCGAACCATGCCTGACCGTGCAACGACATCTCCGCCGGGGTCAGGGCGTAGCCGGGTACTGCTGCCGTCAGGCTGTTGCTGGTGCCCGCCACCAGCACATAGCTGGGTGAAGCGGAGCGATTGGGATTGGTCTCGTAGCCGCGCAGCCACGCCTGGGCCAGGATCACAAGCGTGGTGTCCGGCGTGCAGCCCTGGCTGTTGAAGAGCTGGGTGCCCCATGCCAGTGTTGCCGGCTCGAAACAGGGGGCTCCGAAGTCGAGGATCGTCATGCCACCCGTCGGCGGGACCGTTTCATTTGCCGCATCGTAGTAGAGGGGGCATTCGGTGGTCGCGTTCAGACCGCACACGTCGATGTACGAGCCGTACACATAGAAAGACGATGTAGCCGGCGGATCGCCTGCACCGCTGCTTGCAAGCTTCGAGTTGCGCAGCAGCCCGCTCCGCGCGTGAGACGCCAGCTCCCCGACTGGGCGCTGCCGGCTCGTCTCCACGACCATCTCCGCGCTCTTGCCGCTCGGGGCGTCCGTCCCGGCCACGACGATCGAGGTTGGCCCCCTCATCCAGCATTTGGTCGGATGGATGACCAAGCCGCTTACAGGAACGTCCAGGCATGAGGCGGACCCGTTCCACTCGATCTGCTGGATGCCGTGTGAAATGGGGCCGGAAGGCAGCAACGCCATCGCGGTGACCGAGCCGATCAGCGCCAGACGTCGAGTCAGCGATCGTGCCGAGTTTGTGTACAAACGTGCGAATTTTGCCGGTATGGCGCCCGGGCTGAGGTGCGCAGAAATTGCGTCGTCGATGTCTCGACGAACGTACCGGCCCGAGAAAACCCGCACCTTCTCGGTTGGCAAGGATCTCAAGCTTGAACTTTCGATCGGCGGCTCGAGCGGTATTCGAGACCGCGGCCTGCTCGAATCAGCGCTCGCGCGCCACTACA
>JBAUTF010000248.1:0-2268 GCA_049582065.1 Candidatus Dormiibacterota bacterium
GCGGGCAGGGCCGGCCCGAAAGACGCTCGAAGGTAGAATCGATCGGAGCGGGCGGCGACGTAGCCAAGTGGCAAGGCAGAGGTCTGCAAAACCTCCATCCCCAGTTCGATTCTGGGCGTCGCCTCCATATTCCTGAATACTGCGAAGATCGAAATCGGCTCACCTGCCGAGTCCATCCCGCCACGCCTCCCGCCGTGTTGCCATACCTGTTGCCAATCGCTGCCAGTTTTCGCGTAGGTGGCACTGTCAAGAACGTTGACCTCGCCTCCAACCAGTCGTATTACACAGTCATGGAGCACGACACACCCGACCTGGCTGCCGAGAATCGAGAGTTACGTCACCGACTTAAGCGAATCTCCCGGATGGCAACTCAGAAGCTCGCCCTGCTAAAGGGCGACCACACGTCCACGGAGGACTTGTGGTTAGTCGCTAACGAACTCCGGCAGGTCAAAGCGATAGCGGAAGCGAAAATACCCCATCCGTTCTAAGTGTTGAAACCCGCGCAGTAGTGGGAAAACCCCAAATCCAATGAGCCGAGGGCGTCGGTGCCTGCACACTGACGCCCTCGGCTCAGCAACCACGCAGGAGGTTGCAGGATGAGCAAAGGCCTGGGCCTTTGGCAGCGGCTGATCCTTGAACATCTCGAATCAGACGTAGGATTTCCACTTCGCGAGTTCTGGCGACTCCTGAGGCCCGAGCGCGGGTTGCCCCTTATTGCACTAGGCTGGCAGCCGCGCCCGAATCTGCAAAACCTCCATCCCCCGTGCGATTCTGGGCGTCGCTCCAACCAACCCCAATACAAACGCTTGATCGTGCCTACCTCCCCTCACCTCGCGGGAGTCTCGCTGCCACCAGCTGCCAAATCGCTCAAGCCGCTGCGCCACCCGCTAACAACGGAGCTGAGCGAACTGGGCGCGCTTAGTGGTCTAAGCCGACCTGCTCAGGCGGGTCAAAGACCACACGTGTGCCTGAAACTGCCGAATACGGTCGCGCAGTCGCCCTCAGCCTCGTCGGCGGCGCGACATCCAGTAACCGACTGCCGCCACGACGATGACGAGAAGGACGACGGCCGCAATGATCTTGTTTGTGGTTATGGCGGTTGTGATCAGGTAAATCGGCATCTCGCTAGTCTAGCCGCGCAGCCCGCGGTGCTCGCCTGGCCCCGCATCGACCCAAACGGGCCAACCTTGCGGATCGACGTAGCCGGCGGCGAACTCCGCGGCGCCCCCACAAGCTGTCGCATCGCCGCCACTTAGAGCCGGGCAGCGATACCAAGGACCGGAGCGATTCCGGTCCTTGGGCTTTTCGTTCGGAGAACGCTGAGCAGCGGACTAGCCGTCGTGCCCGGCACCGCCCCCCGAGCCGGTACGGTTGGCGCCTTCGTGGTCGCCAGTCCCGGCCGCCGGAGACGGCCTGGTCTTTTGGTCCGAGTCGGGGACCTCTGGCTTCTCCGTGGCCTCGGCCTTCGGCGACGGCTCCGTCTTCTCCAGTGGTTCGGCAGTCGGGGCTGCCTCCGGCGACTCGCTGGGCTCGGGTGACCCCAGCCGAGCGCCGCTTGCCTCGTCGCCGAGCCGGCTCTGCTGCATGCTGACCGGGCGGAACAGCGTGAATCCGCCCGTGTGCGCAGAGACTCCCATCCCTGCGATCAAGATGGCACCCGCAGCGGTGCCGACGATGAGCGTAAGTGGTCTTTTCATGCTCCATCAACGCTGGGGCAGCCGAAAGTCGGAATCCGCGGCTGGCAGCAGGCTCGTGCTTCGATTGATCCGAATTCGGATTGCCCTCAGCTAAACTCGAATTCACAGGCGCGCGGACAATCAAAGCGAGGAGGAGCAGGCATGGGCTTGGCCCAGATCAAGATGCCCCAGCTCGGTGAATCCGTCACCGAGGGCACGGTCGACAAGTGGCTCAAGCACGAGGGCGACTTCGTCAAGCGCGATGAGCCGCTGGTTGAGGTCGTGACAGACAAGGTCAACGCCGAGATCCCCTCGCCGTTCGAAGGCAAGCTGGTCAAGATCTCCGCCAACGAGGGCGAGACGGTGCGCGTGGGCGCGGTGATCGGGCAGATCGAGACCGCGGCGCCCGCGGCCGCCGCAGGCTCGGCCGCCCCGAGCTCGAGCCCAGGCTCTGCCCACACCGAGGTCCCGGTGGCCCCTGCCGGCGGTCCTGCGCCCGCTGTGACTGCCGCCCCGGCCGCCGCTGTCGCGGCCGATGGCGGCACCGAGATGGCCCGCCTTTCGCCCGCAGTGCGCAAGCTCGCCGCGGAGC
>JBAUTF010000249.1:0-2311 GCA_049582065.1 Candidatus Dormiibacterota bacterium
CGCTCACCTGAATCGCCTCGCCTTTGCGTTGCGGGACCATCACGGGGACGATTTCCTCGGCAAGCCGACCCGATTTCTGCGCCGCGATGGCGCGCTGGTGGCTGCGCAACGCGAACGCATCCTGGTCCGAACGCGAGACCTCGTACATAGTTGCCACGCGCTCGGCCGTCTCTCCCATCTGCAGCGTGCCGTACAGCTCGGCCATCTTGGGGTTCACCAACCGCCATCCGATCGCTGTGTCGTACGCAGTCTGCGGGCCGCGCGGGTAGGCGCTGTCCGGCTTGGGCATCACCCACGGGGCGCGGGTCATGCTCTCGACCCCACCGGCGATCATGACGTCGGCGGCCCCGGTCTGGATCTCGCGCGCGGCCGCGATGGTCGCCTGCATGCCCGACCCGCACAGCCGGTTGACGGTCTGCCCCGATACCTCGACCGGGAAACCCGCGAGTAGCAGCGCCATGCGCGCCACGTTTCGGTTGTCCTCACCCGCCTGGTTGGCGCAGCCGAGAATCACGTCGCCCACCTCGCCGGGCTTGATCTGTGCACGCTCGCAAACTTCCCTGAGCACGATCGCCGCGAGATCGTCCGGGCGCACGTCCTTGAGCTGACCGCCGTAGCGCCCCATCGGTGTGCGGGCCGTGGCGACGATGACCGCGTCATGCATCAGAAACCTCCCCACCAGTGGGGAGGTCGGCGGCGCAGCCGCCGGGTGGGGAAGCTCATTTCTTAGATGCGCGCCTGGCCAGGAACGCCTGCACGCCGTCGATGAACTCCTGGCTCCCTGCCTGCGCCTCCTGCAGGTACGACTCGAACTCGAGGGCCTCCTCGTAATGGGACTCGAGCGCGTGGTTGACCGCACGCTTGGCGGCGGCCATGGCCTGCCTGGGCTGGTTGACCAGGTGGTTGGCCAGCTCGCGGACCTCCTCCTCGAGGCGATCTGCCGGCACCAGCCGGTTGATCACGCCAAGCCGGTAGGCGTCGGCCGCCTGGAGCGGCTTGCCGCTGAAGAACATCTCATAGGCCACCCCCGTGCCGGCCAGGCGCGGAAGCAGCCAGCTCACCCCGCCGTCGGGGGCGAGCCCGATGTTCACGAACGCCTCGAGGATGTAGGCGCCGGGGACCGCGATGCGGATGTCACAGGCGAGCGCGTAGCTGGCGCCGATTCCGACCGCCGGACCGTTCATCGCGGCGATGACCGGCTTCGGCATCGTGCGCAGGCGCGTCAGCATCGGCATGTACTCGTTGCGCAGCACGTTGCCCACGTCTTCCGGCGTCCGCATCCCGCCGCCGCTCACCATCTCGGTCACGTCGGCGCCGGAGCAGAACGCGCGGCCCGAACCGGTGAGCACGACCACGCGGATCGAATCGTCGCGCTCGGCCTGTTTGATCGCATCTCCGAGCTGCCGGCGAGTGACGGCGCCGATCGCGTTCATCTTCTCGGGCCGGTTGAGGCGGATCCAGCCGACCCCGCCCTCGGTCTCGACCTTGACGTGCTGCTCGACCTCAGTCGCCATTTCTCACTCTCACCGTCCTTTGAACACGCCCTTGCGCTTTTCCAGAAACGCGTGCATCCCCTCTTTCTGGTCTTCGGTGGAGAACAGGAAATAGAAGCTCTTCCGCTCGGCGGCGAGGCCTTCGGCGAGGGGCGATTCGAACGCTTTGAGCACCGCCTCCTTGGCCATGCGCAGCGCCAGGGGTGGCTTCTCCGCGAGCTGGCGGGCCATACGCTTGGCGAGCTCGACTGTCATCTCGGCGGGCACCACTTTGTTGACCAGCCCGAGCTCGTATGCGCGGCGAGCTGTGACCGGCATCCCCGAGAGCATCGCCTCCATCGCCGCGTACTTGCCTGCCGTCCGCGGCCAGCGCTGGGTCCCGCCCGCCCCGGGAATGATCCCCAGGTTGACCTCGGGCTGACCGAGACGGGCGGTGTCACCGGCGATGATCAGGTCGCACATCAAGGCCAGCTCACACCCGCCGCCCAGCGCATAACCGTTGACGGCGGCGACCAGGGGTTTGCTGAAAGCCGCGATGCCCGCCCAGCGGCCGGTCTGGTCTCGGCGCAGCTGCTCGACAGCGCTGCGGTCCGCCATGTCGCCGATATCCGCCCCGGCCGCGAAGACCCGCGGGCCTCCGGTCAGCACCACCGCGCGCACGGTCTCGTCGGCGTCCAGCTCGCCCAGGGCGACGTTGACCTCGCGAATCAGGTCTGGGCTCAGGGCGTTCAGGACCTTCGGCCGGTTGAGCGTCACGGTCGCGATCGGGGGCTCGATCTCGACCTGGATGTGCTCGTACCCCATCGCGGCTATCATCG
>JBAUTF010000250.1:0-1804 GCA_049582065.1 Candidatus Dormiibacterota bacterium
CCCTGAGAATCCGAATGGGGCAACCCGTCCAGAGTGATGTCTGGACACCGCCTGCTGAATGAAATAGGCAGAGCGGGGGGCAGTGGGCGAACTGAAACATCTCAGTAGCCCGACGAAGAGAAATCAAGCGAGATTCCCGTAGTAGTGGCGAGCGAGGCGGGAAGAGCCCAAACCATGTTTTCCGAGAGGAAGGGATGGGGTTGTAGGACCAGCAGCAGGGGACGAGAGCTGACCCGAAGGCGTTGGAAAGCGCCACCGGAGGAGGTGAGAGTCCTGTAGGGGGAAGCGAGCGGACCTGGCTGGGATCCTGAGTACCACGAACCCCGGTGAGTTTGTGGGAAGCAGGGGGGACCACCCTCCAAGGCTAAATACCTTCAGCGACCGATAGTGACCCAGTACCGTGAGGGAAAGGTGAAAAGCGCCCCGGGAGGGGGATGAAAGAGATCCTGAAACCACGTACTTACAAGCAGTCAGAGGTCACTGTTCCTGAGAGGAACCAAGGACTGATGGCGTGCCTTTTGTAGAATGATCCGGCGAGAGCATCATCGTCGCAGAGGTTAACCTCCGGTAAAGGAGGGGAGCCCGAGGGAAACCGAGTCTGAAGCGGGCGAGCTGCCTTTTAGGGGCAGCGAGTGGCGATGATGGGACCCGAAACCACGTGAGCTATCCATGGGCAGAGTGAAGCGGCTGTGAAAGGCCGTCGAGGCTCGAACTCACCAGTGTTGCAAAACTGGGGGATGACCTGTGGATAGGGGTGAAATGCCAACCGAACGTGGAGATAGCTGGTTCTCCCCGAAATGCATTGAGGTGCAGCCAGGCGAGAGGAGCTGTTGGAGGTAGAGCGCTGGATGGGCTAGGGGCCAAGTGCTGGTTACCAACCCCAACCAAACTGCGAATGCCAACAGCGAGCGCGTCTGAGTGAGACGGCGGGGGCTAAGCTTCGTCGTCGAAAGGGAAACAGCCCAGACCACCAGCTAAGGTCTCGAAATCGATGCTCAGTGTCAAAGGGAGTGCGTGCGCGAAGACAGCCAGGATGTTGGCTTAGAAGCAGCCATCATTGAAAGAGTGCGTAATAGCTCACTGGTCGAGTGTCTTGGCACCGACAACGTATCGAGGCTAAAGCATCGTACCGAAGCCATGGATCCCATCTCGGTTGAACCGGGAGGGATGGTAGGGGAGCGTTCTAGAGCAGAGAAGCCAGACCGAAAGGACTGGTGGAGCGACCAGAAGTGCGAATGCCGGAATGAGTAGCGTTATGTCTGTGAGAACCAGACACACCGAATGCCTGAGGGTTCCTGAGCAACGTCAATCGTCTCAGGGTGAGTCGGGTCCTAAGCCGAGGACGTTATAGTCGTAGGCGATGGCAAGCAGGTATGATATTCCTGCACCGCAAATAGATCAATTGAGTGATGAGGGGACGCGGTAGGGAAGGTGAACCCAGCGAATGGACAGGCTGGGCGTGTTGTGGAAGCGTGTCATCGAGGCAAATCCCGGTGACAAAAGCGTGACCATAGCACCGAGTACCCGCAAGGGTACGGAAGTTGCCAGTGCCCAAGCCGCCAAGAAAAGCCTCTAGCGAGATGTATTTGCGCCCGTACCGCAAACCGACACTGGTAGGTAGGGACAAGTATCCCAAGGTGATCGAGCGACCCTCTGTTAAGGAACTCGGCAAAATAACCCCGTACCTTCGGAAGAAGGGGTGCCTTAGTACCTTCTCTCGCATGTCGAGAGGGGCGAGGAGGTTGCAAAAACAAGGCTCAACCGACTGTTTACCAAAAACACAGGTCTCTGCGAACGCGAAAGC
>JBAUTF010000251.1:0-3786 GCA_049582065.1 Candidatus Dormiibacterota bacterium
GCCTGCCACAAAACCGGCTCGACGACTTCTGAATTCAGGACGGGTCGCAGCTACAGCCATAGGCGTCGCGCTCGCCGTCGTCGTGATCGCGCTCAGCAATCCGGCAAGCATCTGGGCGTCGCTGCAGGAGGTGAACCCGCTCGCCGTCCTCGCCGCGCTCTTGATCAACATCCCGGTGGTCGCGCTGCGCGCACTGCGCGCGGACGTGGTCATCGCGCATCTCGGTTACCGGATCCCGGTGAGAAGCCAGCTGCGGACCCAGCTCATCGGCACAACCGCCAGCAGCCTCACCCCGGCGGCGAGCGGTGACTACATCCGGGCTTACATCTGGCGCAGGGACCAAGGCGCCCCGCTTCGCGTCGGCGCCGCCGTCGTGACGTTCGAGCGCCTCTACAGCCTCGGCCTGATGCTCGCGGTGGCGGTGCTCCTGATCACGCTGCCACGCCACGGAGTGATCGGCTGGTTCGGGGTCGCAGTCGGTCTCGCCGCCGCATCGATCGCCCCGCTTGTCTTCGAGCAGGTTCCACCCGGCCTGGAGCGGTGGGTCCTGGCCAAGGTGACACGAGGCCCGTTGAGCCGCTTCGCCGAGGGAGCGCTCGAGGTTATGGACAACTTTCGCCGCCTGATTCGTTCGCCCGTCCTCTTGACCCAGGCCTCTGGCCTGACGCTCGCCGTCTTCATCCTCAGCGGTGTCCAGCTCTGGCTGCTCCTTGCCGGGCTCGATCATCGGGTGCCGATCACCCAGGCTGTCGCCGCCTACGCCGCGTCCCAGGCGGTCGGAATCCTGTCCACCCTGCCCTTTGGAATCGGCACCACCGATGCCGTGGTGGTGGGCGTCCTTGCGGGATACGGGGTGAACCTGCCGCTGGCCGCCACCGTCGCGCTGCTTCTGCGCGCGGTGGCCACCGTCCCGCAAGCGCTCGCGGGGATGATCGCGTATGCCACCCTCGACAGGCACAACACGGTCATGAGCTCGGCGGAGGCGGCCACCACGGCCGGCCCGGAGTGAAGCGACCGAAGAAGGGCGGCGGCCGGTTCGTCGTGACCGGCGGCGCGGGGTTCATCGGATCTCACACTGTCGAGCTGCTCGTGGCAGCCGGGGCAAGCGTGCTTGTGGTCGACGACCAGAGCCACGCGTGCGGCGAGCAACCACCTGCGGGCGTGGAGGTGGTGACCGCCGACTGCGGCTCCCCGGAGGCGGCGTCGGCGATCGAACGGTTCCAGCCCGATGCCGTGCTCCACCTCGCATCCAAGGGCGGGGTGCAAAAGGCCGCCCGCGACCCGGCCGCCCACGTCAAGGCGAGCCTCGCCAGCACGGTGGGACTGTTCGACGCTGCGGTGAAGGCCGGCGCTCGACGCGTGGTCACGGCATCGTCGGGCGGAACGATCTATGGCGATGCGGCGAGCCTGCCGGCTCGTGAGACATCCGGGCCGGCGCCGCTGTCCGCTTACGGGGCGGCGAAGCGGGCGGAGGAGGTTTACCTCGCGACGTTCGGGCGCCGCTTCGGCATCAGCACGGTCGCGATGCGGTACGGAAACGTATACGGCCCGCGCCAGGACGGAACCGGCGAGGCCGGGGTGGTTGCGATTACGTGCAATCGTCTTTTGAACGGAGATGCGCCGCGCGTGTTCGGCGACGGTGATCAAACGCGCGATTTCACATACGTCGGTGACGTTGCCGCCGCCAACGTCGCCGCTCTCTTCGGCACCCGTTCCGGCGAGGTGAACATCGGGACTGCGCGCGAAACACGAATTAACGAAATCGTTGAGCGACTGGTGGCTGAATCCTCGCTGTCACCAACAACCGAATACCTGCCCGCGCGCGAGTTCGAAGTTCGACGCGTTTGCCTGGAAGTGACACGTGCGAGATCATGGTTCGGCTGGACGCCACGCGTCCACGTCGGTGAGGGCCTCCCTCTCACATGGTCGTGGTTCTCGACGCGACATCGTGGCTCTCCCAATGATTAGGATGAAATTAGATTGAAGGTCATCGTTTTCGGCGCCGACGGATATTTGGGCTGGCCGACAGCGATGCATCTCTCGGCCCGCGGCCACGAGGTCATCGCGGCGGACAACCTCATCCGGCGCCGCTGGGACCGCGTTTGTGGAACCGAGTCGCTGGTCCCCATCGCGAGCATGAAGCGCCGGGTCGAACGCTGGAAGACCGTCACCGGGCGCGAGATCCAATGGCAGCACCTCGATCTCTGTGAGCTGCCCGACGTGACCGCGATAATCGCCGAGCACCGGCCGGACGCAATCGTTCATTTCGCAGAGCAACGCTCAGCCCCTTACTCGATGATCAGCGCCCACACCGCCGTCGAAACGCAGGTAAACAACGTGGTCGGCACTCTGAATCTCCTTTTTGCGCTTCGCGAATCAGCGCCTGAGTGCCACCTCGTCAAGCTCGGCACCATGGGCGAGTACGGGACGCCGAACATCGACATCGAAGAAGGTTTTATCGAAATCGAGCACAACGGCCGCAAGGACCGGCTGCCTTATCCGAAACAGCCAGGCTCGTTCTACCACCTGTCCAAAGTGCACGACAGCCACAACATCATGTTCACCTGCCGCGCGTGGGGCCTGACCGCAACCGACCTCAACCAGGGCGTCGTCTACGGATCGGGCACCCCCGAGAGTGACCTTCACCCAGAGCTTCGCACCCGCTTCGACTACGACGATATCTGGGGCACCGTGCTGAACCGGTTCTGCGCACAGGCCGCTGCCGGGCACGCGCTGACGGTCTACGGCAAGGGCGGGCAGACGCGAGGCTTCCTCGACATACGCGACACCGTCCGGTGCATCGAGATCGCGATCCTCAACCCAGCCGCCAAGGGCGAGTTCAGGGTGTTCAACCAGTTCACCGAGCAGTTCAGCGTCTCCGAGCTGGCGGACCGCGTGCATGCAGCGCGGAAAGCCCACGGTCTCGAGACGAAGATCGAACATCTACCCAACCCGCGCACCGAGATGGAGAACCACTACTACAACGCCCGCCACCAGCGCCTCCTGGACCTCGGCCTGGTGCCACACCGTCTGGAAGACTCCCTGATCGACCGGGTCATCGGAATGGTCGAGCGCTACAAGAAGCGCATCAAGCCCGAGCTTTTCGATCCTCGGGTCGACTGGCGCCTCGGCGGCCGCGGCAATTTCGGGACGGCCGCGAGGCCGCGCCGGAAGGCGCGCGTCAGGCCGGCCGCGACCTCAAGCGTCTGACCCGCGCAAGCGGATCTGCACCAGCTCTTTCGTCGCGCGAAGAATCGGGATCAGCCTTCCACCCGATCGACGCCCCATTCTCCGCGGATGATGCGGGACCCCGACCTGGACGAACCGGCCACCGTGGCTGCGCACCTTCCAGTACAGCTCGGCATTGATCAGCGCGCTCTTCGAGTGCAGCGTGAAGCGCCGCAGCATGTCGGTACGGACGATCTTGAGGGCGCAGTTCACGTCCTGTACGGGAATGCGAAACGTCATCAGAACGAGGCGGTTGAACACACCGCTGATCACCGACCGAAAAGCCGGGTCTTCACGGGTCAAGCGCCAGCCTGCGACCAGCTCGGCTTCTTTCAAGTGTGGGACCAGGAGCTCGAGGTCGGCGACGTCGAGCTGGCCGTCGGAGTCGGTGAAGGCGCTGTACTCGAGATCGGTGGCGCGCAGGCCATCACCGACAGCGGCCCCGTAGCCATGCTTGGTGTCATGTCGGATCACGCGAAGCTCCATGCCGAGATCGCCGGCCAGCGAGCGGGCAACCTCGCCGGTCCCGTCGGTCGAACCGTCATCGACGATGACCAC
>JBAUTF010000252.1:0-2805 GCA_049582065.1 Candidatus Dormiibacterota bacterium
GACGCTGGCTTTGGTATGCACGGCAGTCGCCTTCCTGCTCTTCTTCGCCCTGATCGCAGAGATCGGGCCGGTGCGCTCGACGGTGATCACGTACGTCAACCCCGCGGTCGCCGCCGTGCTGGGCGTCGCCGTTCTGCGCGAGAGCTTCACCATCGGCATGGCGCTCGGTTTTGTGCTTGTTATCGCAGGTTCGGTGCTGGCGACCCGCCGGCCGTCCACGCCCGTCCCGGCGCCGGAGCGCATCGCCGGGCCGACCTCCGTTTAGGACCACGACCGCGGGAGCAATGGGCCCTTGGCCGGCCTGTAGGCGGTGGGGACACTGGGGCCCGAGGTGAGGCCGCGTGCGTGCACTCGTCGCGTAAGACTCCGTCTACGGCAACACGCGACGAAGGTGAGGGAAAAGCGCCCCAACGAGTCCGCCTTCCGATCCATGCCTCAGCAGTCCGGAGGCGACAGCCCGGGCCGGGTGCCCGGGCTGTCGTAGGCATCAGCGGTCCGAGGCTTCAGCGAGCGCGGGGGCGAACCGAGCCACGTCTACGGTTCCCCAGCCGCTGGCGAGGTCGTAACCGGGACCGGCGGTATAGCCGGTCACTCCCGCGAAAGAGTTGTTCCCGGAGGTGATATCGACGATGCCGTTTTCAGCCGCATGGGACTGCCCCATCCGGTAGAGCGCTGGATTGATCCAGCCCACGCGGCCCTTCGCGATCTGGTCCGCGATGGCGATAACCCCGGCGAAGAGTGGACTGGCTTCACTGGTCCCGCCGACGATATCCCAGTCATCCCAGCCGGGTGAGCTGTCGAAGATGTTGACGGCTCCGTTCACGGCCGCGCTCAAGCTGATGTCGGGTGTGCCGCGATGCTGGCCGACCACGCCCCGAACACCATTCTGGAATTGGGGGCGCGCGAAGACCGCCGACACCCCGCCGCCGCCGGCCCCGAATCCGTCGTTCCACACCACGTCTGGCGCGGTGCGCTTGCCGGCCCCGTCAAGGCTTAGCTGCGTCCCACCAACTGAGGTGACCAGCGGGTCCGACGAAGGCCAGGAGGTGACACGGTACGGATACAGGGTGCTCAGGTCGGACTCGTAGTCGGTCGCGCCGGCATCGCCGGACGAACCAAGGACCGTCACGCCGTGGGCCCGGGCATTGATGTAGGCGGAGCGGAGACTCAGGATCTGGCCAGGGTTTGCAAATGTCTCCTCGGTGGCTCCAAAGCTTTGTGAGATGACATCCCCCACGCCGTGATTGATAACCCAGTTCTCGGCGGCCACGATCTCCGGAAAACCCTGGGTCCCCTCTGTTTCCGAGGCCGGGGTTTCGACCAACACGATGTTTGCTCCGGGGGCCATGACATGAGACCACTCGACGTCCAAAGATGTCTCGACGCCCCAGCCCTCGCAGTCACCGGCGCCGAATGGATCCTGTGAACAGGGTGGGACCGGTCCTTCTGGAGTCAGGATCTTGAAGGAAGGCGGCGCCGGCAAGCCGAGTGTCTTGTCGAATACCGCCAGGTCGTTTGCGATCGTGGGCGAGCCGAACGCATCCACAATGACGATCGTCCGCCCGCGCCCATTAAGCCCGCGGTTGAATAACGGTCCGAGGTCATAGGCCCGCTGGATTTGCGCGGGCAGATAGCAGTTGATACCGAACATCGACTGGCAGTCGGCGGTGGTCAGCGGGGCGTTGAAGCCCTTGGCGACGATGTGGTCGGTTGCAAACGGGTGCAGCCCTCCCGCCGCCGCGGTTCGCACGACTGGTCCGGACATCGCCATGGCCAGCATGGCCACCGCGGTCGCGAGCCAGATTGCCAGGGGCCGCTTGAACCCGATGGGTATCGCCATGTTTCCCCCTCCTTCGCGCTGTCAGCGGCCGTGAAACTGCCCGCCGCTGGATGTTGGCAGCCAGGGTAGCAAGCGCGGCGGCACGCTTGCAGGGCAAAGGTGACCGATTCGCCCGCCGTGGTGTGAACGGTCAGTAGAAGACGTCCTGTGTGGCGGACTGCAGGTTGCAGTGGGCGCCGGTTGGCACGGCTGAGATTGTGGTCAAGCCGGCGGCGTCAGGCGGGCGGGGCCGATCCGATGCCACCAGCCATCGAATTTGCTCATTCAGAGTCAGGGTCGGCTCACCTACCATCGGGGCAGTGCTTGCACCGGACCTCACCGTCGTCCGGCCGTCGACCATCGCCGTCACCAACCGCGAGTGATTGAGGTTCGCAGCGGCTCACCCAGAGGCCACCGTGTTTCATCACCCGGCCTGGGTCCGCGTCCTGGCCGGCGCCTACGGCTACGAGCCGGGTGTCCGGGCGCTTCAATCCGACGATGGGACGATCCTTGCCGCCCTTTCATGAAGGTTCGCAACCGCCTCACGGGATCGCGTCGCGTCGCCCTTCACCGATCACGCCAGCACTGGCACATCGTCGCCGCCGCCCGCCGGGAGCTCGCCGCTAAGTAGCGATCGGGTCGCAACCTCGGCTAGCCAGGCGGAACCGGACCCGGTGAGACCGCGATAACGGCAATAGAGCTGAAGCTCGTCCCGTCGAATTGAATCCCGTAACAGCCCGGCGCGCTCGGGGTCAACATGCCAAGCCACATCCCCCAGTAGGGCGGAGATGACGTCTGCGCCAGACCAATGGCGCCACCAGCCAGAGTCGTTGCGCCCTGACCGCTGATAGTCAACGAGCTGGTGCCGTCGAGCCGCATGCTTCGGACGAGCACGGGACCCGTGTACTTGGGGTCGGTGAGGAAGAGGACGGCCTGAGTGCCGGCGTACCACATGATCTGGCCGCTTACGTAGACAGGTCCTTGAC
>JBAUTF010000253.1:0-17546 GCA_049582065.1 Candidatus Dormiibacterota bacterium
GCCGGGCATTGTCGCTGTGGCGGGGCCGTTGGACGACGGCCCCGCCGGGGGAACAGTGTGGTTTTGCTTGACCCTATCGAGTAGACCCATCCGGCCTAGGTCAGAGGCTCGTGAAGTGATAAAAGGCGTCGACTTCCTTGCCGGTGACGCCCTGGGCCGCCTGGACGGTCGAGCAGTTGGGGTTCGGGGCACTGGGCGGCTGGGCCAGGTAGTCGTGGAACGACTCGAGGGTGTAGCGCAGGGTCATGTTGGCGAGGAACCAGGTGAAGTACTCGGCGTCGCACTGCGTCACCTCGATGGTGAGGCTGGAGGTCACGCCGCTGGTGGTCTGCGTCCCTCCGACGGTGGTCGCGCCACCGGCGGGCTGCACGTTGGCCGATGCCGGGCCGAGGCCGATCACGTGGACGTTGGTGAACACCGTCTTGCTGACGGTCTTCTGGAGTCCCTGCGCCGCTGACCCGCCAGAGGCAAAGATCGTAAGGGAAGAAGATGCGATCACGGTGATGTAGTCCCCGACGCTGATGTTCCCGGCAACGCCCTGCTGCTCACCGGTCGGGATGGTCATCGCCACATAGCCGCTCGCCAGCGGAAGGTACGCGGGCCTCGAGCCGGACGGCACGAGGTTGATGTCCCTCGCCAGCATGTCCGACGTGATGACCGATCCCTTGGAGATCTGGATCTCAGCGATCAGGCCCTTGACGTCGCTGATGTTGGTGTAGGTGTTGTTGGCGCTCGTGAAGTCGCCCGAAACCTTGGCGACATCCAGGTCGGCGGAGGTGATGGTGTGACGCAAGGGGATGGCCTGCTTGGCCACGACGACGGTCGTGGTCGCACCACCGCCTCCGCCACTGCCCAGCGTGCCCCCGAGCAGGAACACTCCGCCAAAGGCAAGAACGGCAAGGAGCAAGCCGACGATTATGAAGAGCCGACCACCGCCTGGTCGGGGTCTTGCTGGAGCTGGTGCGACGGCCAAAACTAAGTCACCTCCGCATGAGCGATCTTCGAGAGTGTCGACATTGTACCCACGGGAACCGCGATCGTCCCCCCTGCTAAGTGAAAGAAGAGAGCCCCTTGCGGGGCTCTCTAGTGAAGGTGCTACTACGTTGGGTGCTTACGCTCCCAGAGCGGCTACGACGTTCGAGAACACGTTCTTGATCTGGCCGCCCATCGTAAGAAGGATGACGATGACCACGATTGACACGAGGACGAGGATCAGAGCGTACTCAACCATGCCCTGGCCTTCCTGACGGGTAGTAAGGCTCCGAAGCTTCATGTAAAGGTTCAACATCTGCGATTCACCTCCTTTTTCCTGAACTACAGGTTTCTAACCTGCTTGACGGCGACCTGCCCGGGTTCTTGCGGGTTTTTGCGCCATCGCGGCGCGGATGCTACGCGGACGGCACAGGCAGGTCAATTCATTAGCCAAAACGCCTGGGCCGCGTCTGCGGGTCGTTCCACTTGATACCGTTGCGCCGGGTATGGCCTCTTCCGGCGTCGCAAAGCAATTGCAACGGCGCTCGGGGGCCTACTGGCGCGATCTGCTGTTCAGCCGCCTCCTCCCCGCCCTGTTCTTCAGCCTCTTCCTGGCCAGGCAGCTCATCTTCGTCTGGGGCGGCCTCCACTCGGTCCGGAATCCCAACGACTACCTCTACCTGCTCCAGCAGGTCCTCGCCCTGGCCTACTTCACGATGCTCGTCGTCCTGTACAGCACCCGGCTTCCCAAGCGCGGCACCGACCACCGGCTGGCGGTGGTGTTCGTAGCCTTCACCGGTACGTTCTCCGCCATCGGGGCGAGCTTCCTGCCGGGGAGCGTGCGGCGCGACGGGCTGGTCCTGGTCGGAGACCTCCTCGCCACTTTTGGGCTCGCGTACTCCGTCTGGGGCCTCGCCTACCTGCGCCGGTCGTTCTCCATCATCCCCGAGGCGCGCCGGCTGGTGACCGGCGGCCCGTACTCGTTGAGCCGCCACCCGGTCTACCTGGGAGAGATCGCGACCGCGGTCGGGGTCAACCTCGCCACGGCAGGCTGGCCAGGCGCTCTCGCGCTGATCTACTTCATCGGCTGCGAGATCCTCAGGATGCGTTGGGAAGAAGGGGTGCTCGAGCGTGCGTTCCCCGACGACTACCCGGCCTACCTGCGCCGGGTCCCGCGTTATTTCCCGAACCCTCTGCGGGCAGGCCGGTAAGGTCGCTTGCGCCTCACCGAGCGCCTCAGCGCGCGCACCCTGCTGCTCGGCGGAGTCCTCATCGTCATCCTCTCGCTATTCATCTCCGGCGAGCAGGACCCCGACTTCTGGTGGCACCTTCGAATCGGGCAGTGGATGGTCGCCAACGGCCGGCTGCCGTCCTCCGACATCTTCACCTACACAGTCCCGACCCACGTCTGGACCGACCACGAGTACCTGACCGAGATCCTGATGTGGCTGACCTACAGCACAGTCGGGCTCGGCGTGCTCTGCCTTGCTTTCGGAGTCACCACCTGGGCGGGCTTCTGGCTCATCTACCGGCAGGTGCGCCGGCAGCCCTTCGTCATCATCGGGATCGGCCTGGCCGTCGGAGCCATCGCGGGGGCGCCGATCTGGGGGCCCCGCTCACAGATGATCACGTTCGCGCTGAGCTGCCTCCAGCTGTACTGGCTGCAGGGATACCTGAGCGGGCGCAGCCGGGCGCTGACGTACTTCCCGCTGGTCATGGTGGTGTGGGCCAACATGCACGGCGGCTGGGTGATCGCCTTTGCGTGGTTCGGGGCCGCGATCGCGGCGGAGCTCGTCGGATGGGCCTGGGACCGTTCCAACCCGGCGCACCGCATGCACCTGCGCTTCCTGTTGATCATCTCGGCAGCCTCGGCAGTGGCGGTCGCCGCCACGCCTCACTTCCTGAGCCTGTACCCGTACCCGTTCCAGACCGAGGGCAGCGTCGCTCAGCAGAAGCTGATCGTCGAGTGGTTCTCGCCTGACTTCCACCAGGTCTACCTGCGGCCTTTCGAAGCGATGTTCTTCCTGCTCATCGCCGGCTTCGCGCTGCGGCGCCCGACTGTCTACGAGTTCCTGCTCACCGCGCTCGCCCTCGGGCTGGCCCTGCAGTCAGTCCGCAACGTAGCGCTGTTCGTGGCCGCTGCCACGCCCGTGCTGATCAACACGTACTCAGAAGCCTGGAAGGACCTCGCAAGAACGCGGAAGTGGAACTTCTCGCTGCCGCCCCGACCGATCTTCGCCGCGATCACGGCGTCCATGCTGCTCGTCATCATGGGCGCGACCGCCCTGCACATCTCCGACTCCATAAGCACGTCGCGGCAGCAGAGCCTGGACGCCTCCAGCTACCCGATCGGCGCGGCCGACTGGCTCGCTGCGAACCCCGGGGTTGGCACGCGCATGTACAACCAGTACGGCTGGGGCGGCTACCTGGCCAACCGGTTCTACCCGCAGCCCAATCGCAAGGTGTTCATCTTCGGCGAGGCGGCGCTCATGGGCGACCCGCTCCTGAACCAGTACGAGGACGTGCAGACCCTGCGACCCGACTGGCAGCAGGTGCTCGACCAGTGGAAAGTCGACTACATCGTCTATAACCGGGGCGAGGCGCTGGCCAATGTCCTTGCGACGCAGCCCGGGTGGAAGCTCGTCTACGAGGACTCGGTGGCCGTGATCTTCGTAAGAGTGTCCTAGTACAACCGCCAGATCTTGAAGTTCGGGGTGTCGTAAGCGGGGGCGCCGAGGCTCGCGGGCGGCGGCGTGGCCAGGTCGGCCGTCCAGACCACGTACCGGATGTGGTTCTCCTCGATGAACTTCTGCAGGTCGGCCTTGCCGGTCAGCACGCTCAACGCAATCTGCGTCTTGTTGACGTAGTCAAACGTCTCGTCGTAATGGCCGACGTAGACGGTGTCCGGGCTGTAGGCGGGCACATAGAGTCCGACTCCCGGCATCGACAGGACCCTGCCTTGCGGCTCGGTCCCCAACCAGGTGAGCCCGTCGTACTCGGCGGTGGTGACGGTGTACTGGCCCTGGGCGGCCACGGCCAGCGGCGCCAGCACGAGAAAGGCGCTGCCGATGGCTGCGAACGCCACGTATGAGAAGGGAACCAGCCGGTGGGCCCGGGCGCTGCGCAGCCGGGGGAGGATCAGCTCATACATCCCGCGCGCGCCCAGCACGTCAAGCGGCAAATACATTCCGTCGAGGAAGCGGCGGCGCAGGTCGCCGGCAGGGTTGGGCAGGTAGAGGATGGCTGCGATCAGCAGGAGCCATGCCAGGAGGAACAGGTCTTCACGGGTCCGCCTGCGAAGGGCGCCCGGAACGCCGGTGAGCGCGAGCAGCAGCTGCGGCGCGATCGCAAAGAACAGGCTGATCGACTCAGGCGGAAGCGCGTTCTTCGAGTGAAAGGTCCAGCGCTGAACCTCCGGGTTGCCGATGAACGCGACGTACGAATAAAGAATGTATGGCGCGGGGATCGCGAAGGCGAGGGCGGCGGCGGCCCACCCCCGCTTGGGCGCGGGACGCAGCAAAAGCGCGACCGCCGTGGCGCCTCCCATGAGGATCGGCATCTGCGGGTGGATCGAGGCCTGGCCTAGCCAGGCCGCGCCCCCAAGGACCGCCAGGCGCAGGCTCCCGCGCTGGATCGCCTTCAGGGTGAAACCGACGCCCAGGGCCGCGAAGACCCCCGACCACGCGAAGTGCGGCAGCGCCAGCACCGAGTAAAAGGCGGTCAGCTCGGGCATCCGCCAGTCGAGGGTGTCCGTCTGGTGGCCGAAGATCACCGGCTGGCCAAGCGCCTGGATCACGTAGCCCATCCCCAGCCCGACGGCGCAGAAGAAGAAGGCGAACCGGCGCGCCGACCGGTCCTCGATGAAATGTCCAATCAAAAACCAGGCGGCGCCCATCAGCGCGAATGCGGCGGCGATCCGTGCGAGGTGGAAGACGACGATCAGGGGAAGGTTCAAAAGCGCGGCCACGTGGCCCAGGAAGATCCAGAAGAGGAACAGGTACGCGGCCGGGCTTGGCTCCGTCGTGTAGCGGTTCTGCCACGCCCACGCGCCCTCCCACCCCTGCCGCATCTTGGCCAGGTAGGTGTTGGCGTCGTCGCCCAGGAAGAAGAAGCCCATGAAGACGTGGCCCGGAGGTTGGACCGCGTAAGCGAACATGTAGGGCACCGCAGTCACCAGCGCGAGGGCGAGCCCGGTGAGCAGCGGCACGCGCCACTCATGCCAAATCAGCTGCCGGCGTGACTTCCCGATCCGGCGCTCCGCGCCACCTTCCCCGCCAGCCGGGGAGGGAACCACCACTGCTGCTTTCATCTCGCCAGGCTCAACCGCAGCACCGTCCACAGCGCGCGCCGGATCTCGCCCTGCGAGACCTTGGAAGCGCCGGCGACCCGGTCTTCGAAGCGGATCGGCACTTCGACCACCGGGAAGCCGAGCCGCTTGGCTCGATGCACCATCTCGATCTGGAAGGAGTATCCCTGGGAGACGACGGCGTCGAGGCCGATCTGGTCGAGCAGCCCGCGGGTATAGCAGCGGTAGCCCGAAGTGCAGTCATGCGTCCGCAATCCAAGCAGGACCCTGCAGTAGGTGTTCGCCGCCCACGAGAGCAGCCAGCGATGGGCCGGCCAGCCCAAAATCTCGCCACCTTTGATGTAGCGCGACCCGATCGCCAGCCCGCCGCAACCGCGCGCGGCCTCCACGATGGCGTCGAGGTCTTGCGGCCGGTGAGAACCGTCCGCGTCCATCTCAACGAACAGCGCCGAACCCTCGGCGAGGCCGATGCGGAATGCATCTTCATACGCGCTGCCGAGCCCGAGCTTGCGCTCTCGGTGCAGCACACGCACGCCGGGGTCGGCGGCGGCCAGGCTGTCCGCCAGCTCCCCTGTGCCGTCGGGTGAGGCGTCGTCGACGACCAGGACGTCGTGCCCAACGTGGCGAACGCCGGCCACCACCTGCTCGAGGTTGGACCGCTCGTTGAAGGTCGGCAGGACGACGAGGACCTCGGTGGGCGGCGACCTCCGCTCGGTGAGGTTGTTCCCGCCGCTCACCCTTTGAACCTGACCCTCAGCACGTGCTTGAACATGTCGAAGGAGCTTCGCATCGCGCTCACCTTGGTCGGAGACGAGTTGCGCCATACGACTGGGATCTCGGCGATCTTGACGCCCTTTCGGCGAGCCCGGTAGAGCACTTCGGGGTCGTAGCCGAAGCCGTCAGTGCTGAGGGCCGCGAAGACGTCGTGGGCGACGTCGGCGCGGAAGAGCTTGAAACCGCACTGCGTATCCCAGATGCCGGGCAGGAGCACCGCCTGGACGAGGAGGTTGAACGCCTTGCCCATCAGCACGCGGTAAAAGGGCTGGGAGATCTCGACACGAGAGCCGCGCAGCGCCCTCGAGGCGATCGCCACGCCTGCCCCGTCCGCCAGCGCCGCCTGGAGGTCGTCGAGCTCTTCGATGGGGGTCGACAGGTCGGCGTCGGTGACCAGGATCTCCGCGCCCTGCGCCACCGCCACGCCGACGGCGAGCGCCCGACCTTTGCCGCGATTGTGCGGCAGCGCCTCGACGCGCACCGCCCTGTTCCTCTCGGCGGCCGCGTCCATGATCATCCGGGTCCCGTCGGAGCTGCCGTCGTCGACAAGGACGATCTCATACGCGGCCTGCTTGGCGTCCAGGTAGCGCTCGATCTGCTCGATCGTGCGCGGCAGCCTCTGCTCCTCGTTGTAGCAGGGGACGACGACGCTGAGCTTGGGTGGATCGCCAGCCACGCGTCGGAATGCTACTTGGCCGAGCGCATCACCTTGATGGCGTAAACGGGCAGGACGGCCATGCGCCGGATGCGCCAGGGCTGGTGGACGAGCCTGTGCAGCCACTCGAGGCCCGCCCGCCTCATCCACGCCGGGGCGCGCGCAACTCTTCCCGTGAGGTAGTCGAACGCCCCTCCCACGCCCATCGCGACCGCGACGTCTGTCCGATGTTTCATCCGGTCGATCCACATCTCTTGCTTCGGCGCGCCGTAGGCGACGAGCAGGACCTGCGTCCGGTGGTCGCGGATGAGCCGCAGCGACTCATCGTCCGCGCTCGGGTCAGGCGAGCCGGCATATGAGGCGACGGCCAGGCCCGGGTGGCGCGCCCGAAGACTGTCAGCGAGCTCATCGGCGACGCCTGGCCCGGCTCCGAGAAGAAAAAGACGGAAGCCGCGGCGCGCGCACATCGAGGCGAGCAGCGGCAGCATGTCCGTCCCGGCCACCGGTTCCCGCAGGGCGCAACCCTCCCGCCGTGCTGCCCAGACGACGCCGGTCCCATCCGCCAGGCAGAGGTCGGCCGACTCGAGGACGCGGGCAAAGTCGGGATCTTTGCACGCGCGCATGACGAACTCAGGGTTGACCGTCGCAACCAGGTGGTGACCACCCTGGGCGGCCATCGACTCGATCCGTTCCAGCGCCATGGCCATGTCGAGGCAGTCGACCCGGACCCCGAGAATCCGGGTCTGCCGGAGTCCGCTCAGAGGCCGGTCACTGCAATCCGGGACGTGGCGGCAGCGACGAAATCGTTGAACAGGCAGCCATGGCCCGGCCGATCACAAGCCGCACGGTCGATAGCTTAAGGTCGTTCACCGAGTGGGAACCAACCCGAACGTAAAGACGGTGGCCGTCGACATCAACCCGGCGACACGCGCGGTGCGGACCGGCACCGAGGTCTACACGCGCGAGGTCTGCGCGCGGCTCGGCGCCGCCGCCCCGGAGCTGCGCTGGCGCTTTTACGCCTCCCGGCCCCGAGCCGGCCTCGGGGTCGATGTGATGGTCCTCCCTCTGGCGCGGCTGTGGTCGCAGGTGCGCCTGCCGCTCGCCCTGGCCCGTGTTCGCCCAGACCTCCTGTTCGTGCCCGCGCATGCGCTCCCCTTCGCATGGCCAGGCAGGGTGCTCACCGTCGTCCACGACCTCGCCTTCGAACGGCATCCCGGCGCCTACTCTTCGGCCGAGCGCGCCTACCTCCGGCTGAGCACGAGGTGGGCCACCGCGCGCTGCCCGCTCTTGATCGCCGTCTCGGAATCGACCAAGGCCGACCTCGTGAACCTGTACGGCGCCAGGCCCGAGAGGGTCCGGGTGGTGCCGCTAGGCGTCAGCGCGCCGAAAGTTGAGCCGGCGCCCGCGGCTCTTCTTGCCGAGCTGGGGCTGAACGGCAGCTTTGTGCTGCAGGTGGGCCGAGTCGAGGCGCGCAAGAACCAGCTCGCAGCGCTCGCCGCCGTGGAGCGGCTTGACGGAGTGATGCTGGCCGTCGCAGGGCCCGAGCGCGATCCTGCGATCGCCACGCGCTTGCGGGAATCGTCGCGCTGCCGGGTCCTCGGCAGGGTGGACCAGCCCACGCTCGAGCTGCTCTACAAGCATGCGAGCGCAGTGATCGTGCCGAGCCTTTACGAAGGCTTCGGGCTGCCCGTGCTGGAGGCGATGGCCAGAGGCAAGGTCGTGGTCGCGGCGAAGGCCTCGTCGCTACCCGAGGTCGGGGGCGAGGCTGCCCTCTACTTTCACGAGTCGGCCGACCCGGAGCAGATCGCCAGGGTGGTCGAGGCCGCGCTCGGGGACAAGGCGCTGCGTTCCAGGTTGACACGCGCCGCACGCGCCAGGGCCGCGAGGTTCACGTGGGAGAGCACGGCGGCGGGCGTGGCCGCGGTGATCAGGGAGCTGCTGTAGAAGCCGTTCTATGAGGCGCGTCGCGCGATCGCATCGTCGATCGCAAACCACGTGAGGCGGGCGGCGCGTGGCCAGCTGAACTGCGCGGCGCGCAGGATGCCACGGCGCCGCATCTTGGCCGCGAGCTCCGTGTCACCGATCACGTTCTCGAGGGCTTTCCTCCACGCGTCCGGCTGGTCCGCCGGCACCACCGCCCCGGCATCCTCGACGAGCTCGGGCAGGCTCGCGCGATCCGACACGACGACCGGGGTGCCACATGCCATCGCCTCTAGCGGCGGCAGGCCGAATCCCTCGTACCAGGCCGGGTGCGCGAGGACGCGCGCCAGGTTGTAGATCGCCGGCAGGTCTGCCGGGTCGAGCGAGTCGATGTGGTGGAGCCGAGGACCGAGGCGCGCCATGCGCTCGCGAATTCCCCCGTAGAGCCAGCCCCAAGAGCCGACCACGACGAGATCGGGCCGGTCCTTCATCATCGCCCAGGCGTCCATCAAGGTCTGGAGGTTCTTGCGCGGCTCGATCGTGCCCACGAAAAGGATGAACCTCTCCGGCAGTTTGAGACGGGCGCGGGCTTCGGCGAGCGCCTCGGCGCCCAGCGGTCGGTAGCCGGCCGACACGCCATGCGGCACGACCGTGATTCGCGAGCGATCGATTCCGAAGATCTGCACCACGTCTCGGGCGGTGTTCTCCGACACGGCGATCACCACCCCCGCCCGAAGGACCGACCGCGGCACCACCAGCCGCGTGCTCAGAGGCTGCCGCGAAGGAAACCAGCTGGGATTTCGGTATATGGCGAGGTCGTGAACGGTGATCACCGATGGCGCCCCGACGTCGCGCAGGGGCAGCGCACCCGCGGGTCCGAAGTAGGCGTCGGGCTTGAGGCGCCGGATCGCGGCCGGCCACTGCAGGTGACGGCCGACCAACCTCGTCTGCGGCAGCGGCCGGTAAGTGGCTTCGGGGACGTGGACGAAGCCGCCCGGAGGGCCGAAGACCGTCATGTGGCAGTCGGGACGGTCGACCGCCATCGCGTGCAGGATCTGGGTTGTGTAGACGCCGACCCCGGCCCTCGGTCGCTCGAGACCGGAGCCGTCGACCACCAGGCGCAGGCCAACCCCCCCACTTCCCCGCTCGCGGGGAAGGTGGCCGGGCGCCTCCCCACGGGTGGGGAGGTGGCGCGCAGCGCCGGTGGGGAGGTCCACTAGCCGATTACCTCAGGTAGCTCTGGTTCCGCTTCAAGACCTCGAACTGCTCCAACGCCAGCCCGGTACCGCGCACAACCGAGGTCTGGGGGTCATCCGCGACCACGGCGGGGATGCCCGTGTGCATCGAGAGGTAGCGGTCCAGGCCACGAAGCTGCGCGCCGCCACCCGACAACACGATGCCCCGGTCGAAGATGTCCGCTGCCAGCTCTGGTGGCGTCTCCTCGAGCACATCCCTCACCGCCCCGACAATGAGCCGCAGCGGTTCCTGGATCGCCTCGGTCACGTCGTTCGAGGTCACCACCACGTTTTTCGGGAGCCCCGAGACCAGGTCACGACCGCGCATCTCGGTGATCAGCGGCTCCTTCATGGGAACGGCCGAGCCGACCGCGATCTTCACCTCCTCGGCGGTGCGCTCGCCGATCAGCAGGTTGAACTTCCGCTTCACGTAGGAGGTGATGGCGTCGTCGATCCGGTTGCCGCCGACCCGGATCGAATGCGCGACCACCATGCCCGACAGTGAGATCACCGCGATCTCGGTCGTGCCACCGCCCACGTCACAGATGGCATTTCCCCGCGGCTCCGCGATGGCAAGCCCCGCGCCAATCGCAGCGGCCAGTGGCTCGTCGATCAGCCAGGCCTGCCGCGCGCCGGCCGAGATCGCGGCCTCAGTGACTGCGCGCCGCTCGACAGAGGTGACGCCCGACGGGACGCAAATCATGATCTCCGGCTTGAAGATCCGCTGCCTGCCCTGCACCCTGCCGATGAAGTGATGCAGCATGCCCTCGGTCACGACGAAGTCGGCGATCACCCCCTCGCGCATGGGGCGCACGACCTGGATCGTGTCAGGCGCGCGCCCTACCATCTCGAGCGCCTGCTTGCCCACTGCCAGGATGCGTGTGCCATCACGGTTGACCGCGACCAGCGACGGCTCGTTGACCACGATTCCTTCGCCCTTGACGTAGATCAGCACGGTCGACGTGCCCAGGTCGATGCCAATCTTTTTAGACAGCACACCGACCTCGCTTACTCGTAGCTGTGGCCCGGTGACATCGCTTCCGAATCCACCTTCACGCTTTCGATCTTCGCACCGGCCGACGCGAGCTTTCCCGCCATGTTCTCGTAGCCGCGCTCGACGTGCCATGAGTTCCTGAGCAGGCTCTCCCCCTCCGCGCACAGGGCGGCAATGACGAGCGCGGCGCCGGAGCGGATGTCGGGGATCGAGACGTCGGTGCCCCGGAGGCGGCACGGCCCGTGCACGATGGCGTGGATCCGGCCCTGGACGGTGATGCCGGCGCCCATCTTGGCCAGCTCCCGGACGTGCTGGAACCGGTTCTCGTGCACGTATTCGGAGATGACGCTTTCGCCGTCGGCCTGGGTCATCAGGGCCATGTACTGCGCTTGCAGATCGGTCGGGAATCCCGGGAACGTCCAGGTCGACATGTCGATCGGCTTCAGCCGCGTCCGGGATTGGCGGCCCACGCGAAACGATCCGTCGCCCACCTCCACGTGAGCCCCCGCCTGCTCCAGCTTGAGCAGGACGACGTGCAGGTCTTCAGGCCGGCTGCACTCGATACGCAGCTCGCCGCCCGCCGCCGCCGCCGCGATCGCGTAAGTGCCCGCTTCGAGGTAATCCGCGATGACGGTGTGGTCTGCCCCCCCGAGCTCGCGAACGCCGTCCACGACGAGGCGCTCGGTGCCGATTCCCTCGATCAGCGCACCCATCTTGACTAGCAGCCGGCAGAGGTCCTGCACGTGCGGCTCACGCGCCGCGTTGAAGATCTCGGTCCTTCCTTGCGCCAGGACGGCCGCGAGCAGGATGTTCTCGGTGCCCGTGACCGTGGGCAGGTCGAAAACGATCCTGTCCCCGCGCAGTCGCTCCGCCTCGCCCAGGATCTCGGTCTCGGTCTCGGTGATGTGCGCGCCCATCTGCCGCAGGCCGCGCAGGTGCTGCTCGATGCGCCGGGCTCCGATGTCGTCCCCCCCGGGCCTCGGCACCCGCGCGTGCCCAAACCTTCCAAGCAGAGCACCGAGCAGGACGATCGTCGCGCGCATCCGCCGGCCGAGCTCGTCGGAGACATCGGTCTTCTTCGCTCCGCCCATATGCAGGACCATCGTGCCCTCGCCCTCGGTGGTGCCCCCCAGACCAGCCAGGATCTGCGCCATGAGAGACGTGTCGGTCACCTTTGGCACGTTGCTGAGAGTGACGGCTTCTTTCGTCAGCAGCGCCGAGGCCATCTCGGGAAGCGCGGCGTTCTTGGAGCCGCTGACGCAGATGCTGCCGGCCAGCTGCGCGCCGCCTGTGATCCTCAGCGCATGCTCCCGGCCCGGGAAGTCGGTTTTCATCGAAGGCTAAAGGTAACCCTGCCGGCCGCTGCTAACCGCGCCGCATCCGCGCCAGGCGCAACCTTGCCTCGGCCATGGCAAGCGCGCTTTGGAACTCAACCTCTTCATCCGCGGTGACGGTGCCGGCGAGCTTCTCCTGCGCCCGGCGGCGAGCCTCCTCGGCGCGTTCGATGGAGATCTCGTCGGCGTGCTCTGCCACGTCGGCGAGCACGGTGACCCGGTCGGGAAGCACCTCGAGGAAGCCCCCGCCCACGAACAGCAGCTGCTCAGGTCCGCCGATCGTCTCCTGGATGCGCAGCGGACCCGGTCTGAGGATCGTCATGAGGGGCGCATGCCGGGCCAGCACGCCGAGCTCGCCATCGGCGCCGTTGGCGATGATGAACTCCACCTCGCCTTCGAACAGGCTCCGCTCGACACTCACCACGCGCAGCGGGTACTTCATGAGCGTCCGGCCACTAGGACGCCTGCTTCTTCTTCATCTCTTCGCCCTGCCCGCGCGCCTCGTCGATGGTGCCGACCATGTAGAAGGCCTGCTCCGGCAGGTCGTCGTGCTTGCCTTCGAGGATCTCTTTGAACCCGCGGACCGTCTCAGCGATCGGCACGTACTTGCCTTCGCGGCCGGTGAACCGCTGAGCGACGTTGAAGGGCTGGGAGAGGAAGCGCTGGATCTTGCGCGCCCGCGACACCGCCTGCTTGTCGTCATCCGACAGCTCTTCCATCCCGAGGATGGCGATGATGTCCTGCAGGTCCTTGTAGCGCTGCATGGTCTTCTTGACGCCCTGCGCCGCGTCATAGTGGTCCTGGCCCACGATCGAGGGCTCCACGTAGCGGCTCGAGGAGCCGAGCGGGTCGACCGCTGGGTAGATGCCGATCTCGACCAGCGCTCGCTCCAGTCGCACCGTCGCCCCGAGGTGGGCGAAAACGGTCTGGATGGCAGGGTCGGTGTAGTCGTCGGCCGGCACGTAGACGGCCTGCACCGAAGTGATGGAGCCCTTGCGCGTCGAGGTGATGCGCTCCTGCAGCTCGCCCATCTCGGTGGCGAGCGTCGGCTGGTATCCCACGGCCGACGGCATGCGGCCCAGCAGAGCGGAGACCTCTGAGCCCGCCAGCAGGTAGCGGAAGATGTTGTCGACGAACAGGAGCACGTCGGCTCCCTCGGTGTCGCGGAAGTACTCGGCCATGGTCAGACCGGTGAGGCCCACCCTCGCGCGCGCCCCGGGCGGCTCGTTCATCTGGCCGAACACGAGCGCCGTCTGGGGCAGCACCCCCGCGTCGCGCATCTCGTGGTACATGTCATTGCCTTCTCGCGTGCGTTCGCCCACGCCGGCGAACACCGAGCGGCCCTTGTGCTGGTAGGCGATGTTGCGGATGAGCTCCTGCACGATGACGGTCTTGCCCGTGCCCGCGCCTCCGAAGAGCCCGATCTTGGAGCCCTTGGCGAACGTGCACATGAGGTCGATGACCTTGATCCCCGTCTCCAGGATCTCCACCTTGGCCTGCTGCTCCGAGACCGGCGGCGCGGCGCGGTGGATCGGCCAGCGCGTAATGCCTTCCGGCGCAGGCTCGTCGTCGATGGGCCGGCCGACCACGTTGAACATGCGCCCCAGCGTCTCGACGCCGACCGGAACTGAGATCGACTCGCCGGTCGCGTGCACGCTGTCGCCTCTGCGGAAGCCGTCGGTCGCGTCCATCGCGATGCAGCGGACCACGTTGTCGCCGATCGCGCCCTCGACCTCGAGAATCACAGTCCGGCCGTCTCCCACCGTGACCTCGAGCGCCTCGAAGAGCTCAGGCTGCTCTCCTGGCGGGAACTCGACGTCCACCACGGCCCCGATGACCTGGCTGACGCGGCCTTCTTTGGTCGTCTTCCGCTCGGTCTTCTGCTTTGTCTTAGCCACCGTTCTCCCTCCTCAGCTCGACGCCCTCATGGCTTCGGCGCCGCTGACGATCTCCATCAGCTCGGTCGTGATCCCGGCCTGGCGCACCTTGTTCGCGAAGAGCGTGAGTGCGTTGATCAGGTCGCCCGCCGCGTTGGTCGCGTTCTGCATCGCGATCATCTTGGCCGAGTATTCGCTCGCCTTGTTCTCCAGCACCGCCTGGAACACCTGCGTCTCGACGTATCGCGGCAGCAGGCCGTCGAGGACGGATTCCGGGTCGGGCTCGTAGATGTAGTCGGCCCGCGGCCCCGAACCCTCACCCTCTCGTTTCGGGATCTCGGCCGGGATCAGCACGCGCACGGTCGCCTCCTGCTTCATGGTCGAGATCCATTTCGAGTAGCAGAGCAGCACCGCGTCGGTGTTGCCTTTCGTGTACTCCTCGAGCGCAACGGTGACCGCGGGAAGGACGTCGGCCTCCGTGGGACGGTCCGCGATGCCGCTGACCTCGGCGATCACGTCGCGGTGGTATCGCTGAAGGAAATCGCGACCCTTGCGGCCGAGCGTCACATAGCGCTGTCCGTCCGTGTAGTGCTCGTTCATGTATCGCGTGGCGGCGCGGATGTTGTTGACGTTGATCGCGCCACACAGCCCTTTGTCGGTGGTGACCAGGACCATCACCGCCCGTTTTCCTTCACGCCGGACCAGGAACGGATGCCGGTACTCGGTGGCCCGTTCGCCGACCGTCTGCAGCACCTCGACCATCTTGTCCGCATAGGGGCGGGTGGCCTGGACGGCGCCCTGCGCGCGCCGCAACCGCGTGGCCGCCACCACCTGCATCGCCTTGGTGATCTTCTGCGTGTTCTTGATCGAGTCGATGCGCCGGACGATGTCCCTGAATGCGGGCAACTAACTGCCCTTCTTCTTGGCGGGGGTCTTGGCCTGGGCTTTGGCTGCCGGTTTCGTCGGGGCTTCCGTCACCGGCGCGGACGATGCACCAGGGTCGGGCACGTCGTGGTATCCCTCTACCCCGAACTGGTGGTTGAAGGTCGAGATGGCCGCTTTCAGGCGCTCGAACATCGCGTCATCCAGCGCCTTCTTCTGCTCGATCTCCTCGAGCACGCCCGGCCGCTCGCTCTTGAGGAAGCGGGTGAATCCTGCCTCCCACTCCCGCACCCGGGCCGTCGGCACCTTGTCGAGGTGTCCTTGAGTGCCGGCGTAAAGCGCCGCCACCTGCTCGGCCAGAGGTACGGGCTGGTACTTGTCCTGTTTGAGCAGCTCGGTCAGGCGCGCGCCACGCTCAAGCTGATTGCGAGTTGCGCTGTCGAGGTCGGACGCGAACTGCGCGAAAGCCGCGAGCTCGCGGTACTGCGCCAGGTCCAGGCGAAGCTGGCCCGAGACCTGCCTCATGGCCTTCGTCTGGGCGTCGCCGCCGACACGCGAAACGCTGATGCCCACGTTCAGCGCCGGCCGCTGTCCCGCGTTGAACAGGTCGGACTGCAGGTAGATCTGGCCGTCCGTGATCGAGATTACGTTGGTGGGGATGAAGGCCGACACGTCGTTGGCCTGAGTCTCGATCACCGGCAGGGCGGTCAGTGAGCCTCCGCCGTGCGCCGGGCTCATCTTGGCCGCGCGCTCGAGCAAACGGGAGTGCAGGTAGAAGACGTCGCCCGGGTAGGCCTCTCGACCGGGCGGGCGCCGCAGGTTGAGCGAGAGCTCTCGGTAAGCCCATGCCTGCTTGGTCAGGTCGTCGTAGCAGCACAGCGCTTCCATGCCCTTCTCCATGAAGTACTCGCCCATCGCGCAGCCTGAGTAGGGGGCGATGAAGTTGAGCGACGCGCTGTCCGAGGCGGTGGCGGCGACGATGATCGTGTAGTCCATCGCGCCGCGCTCCTCGAGCTCGGACGCGACCCGCGCGATCGAGGCTGCGTTCTGCCCGATCGCGACATAGATGCAGATGAGGTCTTTCCCTTTCTGGTTGATGATCGTGTCGAGCAGCACGGTCGTCTTGCCGGTGAACCGGTCGCCGATGATCAGCTCGCGCTGGCCGCGGCCGATCGGGATCATCGCGTCGATCGCCTTGATCCCGGTCTGCACAGGACTGTCCACGCGCTTTCGGGTGATCACACCCGGGGCGATCTTCTCGATAGGCATCGTCTTCGTAGTCTTGATCGGTCCCTTGCCGTCGATGGGGACGCCGAGCGGGTTGACCACGCGCCCGATCAGCTCCTCGCCGACCGGGACCTCCAGCAAGCGCCCGGTGGTCCGGACTTCGTCACCCTCGTGGAGGTGGCCGTAATCGCCGAGGATCACCGCACGCACCTGGTCCTCCTCGAGGTTCAGGGCCAGGCCGTATGTCTCGTGAGGGAACTCGAGCAGCTCGCCCGCCATCGCGTTCTGCAGTCCGAATATCTGCGCGATGCCGTCACTCGTCGCGACGATCCTTCCCACGTCTGTCGACACCAGCTGGGCGTCGAAGTTCTTGAGGCGTTCCTTGATTACGTCTGAGATTTCCTTGGTGCTGATTCCCACTTCGCGTACTCCCTAGGTCGCCGCCAGGCGGCGGCGCAGCTGCTGCAACTTGGTCAAGACGCTGGCGTCGACGAGCCGGTCACCGTACTGGAGCTTCATCCCCCCGAGGATGCGTGGGTCGACGACGACATCCATCCTGACCTCGTTGCCAAGTCTCTTCGAAAGCTCACGGGCGACTCGGTCGCGATCGGTCGCAGTGAGCGAAACGGCTGTCGTGACGATGGCGCGGACGCGGCCGGCGGCCTGGTCGGCGAGCCTTTCGTATTCGTCGGCGACCGCATCGACGTCAGCGACCCGGTTCGACTCGATGAGCAGCTTCGCGAGGTTGGTGGCCTCGGGGTCGAGCTCATGAGGCGCGGCAGAGATGAGCGACATTCGTTCGGCCACCGCGATGGTCGGATTGGTCAACACGGCAACGACATCATCGTTTGAAAGCAGGTCGCGCACGTCCGCCACGCGGCGTCCCCACTCGGCGACCTGGCCATCTTGCTGGGCCACCTCAAAAATGGCTCGCGCATAACGTCTAGCGGCTGCCGTCGCCACTCACAACCTCCGCTATCGCCCTGTCGATTAGCTTGCGCTGCGTGTCATCGTCAAGCGTCTCGCCGATCACCTTCTCAGTGGCGGCAACCACCAGCTCGGAGACCTCTCTGCGAACCGACCGGACGGCCTCATCGCGCTCCGTCTCGATCTCCTTGCGCGCCGCCTCGACGGTCCGCCTTGATTCCTCCTCCGCCTTCTGCCGCAGCTCCTGGCGCAGCTGCTCCCCTGACTTGTTGGCCGCATCGAGAACGTTCTGCGCTGTCTTGCGGGCATCGGCCAACTTCGCCTCGGCCTCCTTGAGCCTTTCCTCGGCGTCGGCGCGTGACTGCTCCGCCTCCTTCAGCTGCTCCGCGACGACGCGCTGCCGCGCCTCCGCCAGTCTGACGATCTCCGGATAGACATAGCGC